>NZ_OZ252217.1:3222823-3543855 GCF_965249125.1 Pelagibacterium sp. | reverse complement strand
CGACCACCGCGCGCGAATAGCCGATCCGCGCCTCGAAGGGTGAACCTGACGAAATGTGTCGGACCATGCGCTAGACCCAGGGCCGGTCTTGGGCCATCTTGGTCTCGAACCCGCCGATGGTCTTGTCTTTCTTGAGCGTCATGGCGATGTCGTCGAGGCCTTCGAGCAGCACCTGCTTGCGGCCGGGATCGATATCGAAAGTGACCGTTCCGCCATCGGGCCCCGAAATCGTCTGGTTTTCCAGATCGACCGTCAGCGTGGCGTTCGAGCCGCGATCGGCGTCGTCGAGCAGAAGTTCGAGCTGTTCGGGGGTGACCACAATGGGCAGGATGCCGTTTTTAAAGCAGTTATTGTAGAAAATATCGGCAAAGCTGGTTGAGATGACGCATTTGATGCCGAAATCGAGCAGCGCCCAGGGCGCGTGTTCGCGCGAGGAGCCACAGCCGAAATTGTCGCCGGCGATGACGATCTTGGAATCGCGATAGGCCGGCTTGTTGAGCACGAAATCGGGCTTTTCGCTGCCATCTTCATTGTAGCGCATCTCGGCAAACAGCGCGGTGCCGAGCCCGGTGCGCTTGATGGTCTTGAGGTATTGCTTGGGGATGATCATGTCGGTGTCGATATTGATGATCGGCATGGGCGCGGCAACGCCCGTCAATGTCGTGAACTTGTCCATGACTTACATCTCCCACACAGGCGCCGGACCGTCGCGCGATGCGCAACCGTACCCGGCGGTACGATTTGGCTCGTCTGTCTCTAATGCAATCGCGCCCGCTTGCCAAGCAGGGACGGGCCATTGCGCGCGCCAATGGCGCAAAGTATGGTGCGCGCCAGATTTTTGACCAAAGGATAAAAGATGACTCCGCACAACCATGCCAAGCCCGGCGATTACGCGGAAGCCGCACTTCTGCCCGGCGACCCGCTGCGCGCCAAATGGATTGCCGAGACGTTTCTAGAAGATGCCAGACTGGTCAATTCGGTGCGCAACTGCCTGGGCTTTACCGGCACCTGGAACGGCAAGCCGGTTTCGGTTCAGGCGACGGGCATGGGCCAGCCTTCCACGGCCATTTATGTGCATGAGCTTTTAAACACCTATGGGGTCAAGACCATGATCCGCGTGGGCACCTGCGGCGGGCTGAACACCAAAGTGAAGGTTCGCGACGTTGTCATCGGGGCGTCGGCGGCCACCGATTCCACGATCGTTACGGGCGCTTTCGGGAACTACAATTACGCTCCCGCCGCCGACTTTTCGCTGCTGCGCGCCGCCGACGACACGGCCCGCGCCAAGGGCAAGAATGTGCATGTGGGCGGGATCGTTTCCTCCGACATATTCTATCACCCCTCCGGGCTCGAGGCCTATAGCAGGCTGATCGAACATGGGGTGCTGGGCGTCGAGATGGAAGCGGCAACGCTCTATACGCTGGCCGCGCGGTTCGGGGCGAAAGCGCTGACCATCTGCACCATGACCGATTGCCTGATCACCGGCGACGAAATCGACGCCGAAGCGCGCCAGACATCGCTGAAAGACATGGTGGAGATCGCGCTGGACGTGGCGGTGGGGGCTTAAGGGAGAGGAAGGCCCCCTCAACGCCCTGCCGGGCACCCTCTCCCCCAAGGGGCGAGGGTTAGGATGGAGGCAGCGCTCGGCCAGCTTTGCAGCGCGAGTGAGGCCGGACGAGCGCAGCGAGGAGTTTTGCCTGACCCGCTTTGCGGGGCAAATCGATCCGGTGGATCGATTTGAAGGCAGAACGCCCAAGCGAGCTATGCTCGCGGGCTGGGGCGACCGTTCGCCGCCCCGTCGGAGGGCCAGCGAAAACCATAGGGCGACTTTAGCCCGTCATGGTTTTCGCGGTGCGGCCCGTGAGACCAAACTAGAGCATGTCAGGTTTTTATTGAAGCATATCCTGCGTTCTTGAAGTAGTTTCTGCATTGCTGGGGTTTGATGGTTGAGACGAGGTGTCCGATCAGGCGCCATGTTTCTTCGATCGTGCGTTGTTGCGCTATACGCATCCAATGCTTGATCTTGGCGAAGACCTGCTCGATGGGGTTGAGGTCCGGTGAGTAGGGCGGCAGGAACCATAGGCGCGCGCCCGCGGCGCGAATGGCGTCCCGCACGGCCTTGCTTTTGTGGCTGCCCAGATTGTCGAGAATGACGATGTCACCCGGCTTGAGCGTGGGGATCAGGACCTGCTCGACATAGGCGCGGAACGAGAGCCCGTTGATTGGGCCATCGAACACGCAGGGCGCCGTCAGGCCGTCCATGCGCAATCCGGCCAGGAAGGTCATGGTGCGCCAATGGCCGTGCGGCGCATAGCCCTTGAGCCGCCGCCCTTTTGGACCCCATCCACGCAGGGGCGCCATATTGGTCTTGATCCACGTCTCATCGATGAACACCAACCGCGATGGATCGAGCCAAGCCTGCCAGGACTTCCAGCGCTGCCGCTGACGGGCGACCGCAGCCCGAGCCTGCTCAAGCGCGAACAGGCTTTTTTTTAAAGCTCAGACCCTCGCGCCGGATAAAGCGCCATATGCTATCATGGGATACCTGTACGCCTTGTGCGGCCAAAAGCGCTTGCAGACCCCGCACGGTCAGGTGCGGAGTCTGCTGAAACTGTTCAAGAACAAATTGCCTGTGCGCATTGAGAATGACAGGACGCCGGCCACCCATTCGATCTGGTGTGACCGACCCCGTGGACCTCGAGCGTTGCGACCACTTCACAACCGAAGAAACCGCAACGCCAAAACGGGCGGCGACAGACCGGCAACTTTCCCCGGTGCCAACTGCAGCAACAACACGTTCGCGCAAATCATCGGAATAGGGCTTGATCATGGATGCTGGCCTCCAATCCAGCATCAATGATGAATCACATCCAAGCCGATTTGGGAATCCACAATCGATTCAATCAAGCTCAGACATGCTCTAGTGCCGGAAATGCCGCATGCCGGTGAAGACCATGGCCAGGCCCGCCTTGTCGGCGGCGGCGATGACCTCTTCGTCGCGGACCGAGCCGCCCGGCTGGATGACGGCGGTGGCGCCGGCTTCGACCAGCGCTTCGAGGCCGTCGGCGAAGGGAAAGAAGGCGTCGGACGCAACGACCGAACCTTCGGTCAAAGCGCCTTTCTCCTTTGCGGCCTTGGCGGCGTCCTTTGATTTCTTGTGCGCGATGCGGGCCGAATCCACCCGGCTCATCTGACCCGCCCCGATGCCGACCGTGGCGCCGTCCTTGACATAGACGATAGCGTTGGACTTGACGTGCTTGGCGACCTTGGCGGCGACCAGAAGATCGGCCATTTCGGTTTCGCTGGGCGCGCGCTTGGTAACGATCCTGAGCTCGCAATCATCGGCATTCTGATTGTCGCGGGTCTGGACAAGAAGGCCCCCGGCCACCGAGCGGACGGTCAGCCCTTCGGCCCTGGCATCGGGCAGGCTCTCGGTGACCAGCAGGCGCAGGTTCTTTTTCGATTCGATGATCGAAATGGCATCCTCGCTGGCGCCTGGGGCGATGATCACTTCAGTGAACAGCTTGACGATCTCGGTCGCGGCGTCCTCATCGAGCGGGCGGTTGAGCGCCACGATGCCGCCGAACGCGGACACCGGATCGCATTTGAGCGCGGCCTGATAGGCTTCGGTGAGCGTTGCGCCCTGTCCGACCCCACACGGATTGGCGTGCTTGATGATGGCGACGGCGGCGGTTTTTTCCGGATCGAACTCGGCGACCAGCTCGAACGCCGCGTCGGTATCGTTGATGTTGTTGAACGAGAGCTGCTTGCCCTGGATCTGGGTGGCCGTGGCAACGCCCGGACGGTTGGAGCCATCGGCATAGAACGCAGCCCATTGGTGCGGGTTTTCCCCATAGCGCATCACTTCGCGCAATTTGCCCGAAAAGCTGCGCCAGGTGAGATCGGGCAGATCGAGGGTTTTGGCGAACCAGTTGGCCACCCCCGCATCATAGGCGGCGGTGCGGGCATAGGCCTTGGCGGCGTATTTCTGGCGCGCATCATAGGCGACCTCTCCATGCGCCTTGAGCGCTTCGAGCACGTCGGCGTAATCGTCGGGATCGACGATCACGGTGACGTCGCCATGGTTCTTGGCGGCGGCGCGGATCATGGCGGGACCGCCGATGTCGATATTTTCGATGACCTCGTCATAATCGCCACCCTTGGCGACGGTCTGGGCGAAGGGATAGAGGTTCACGACCAAGAGGTCGATGGGCGATATGTCGTGGATGCGCATCGCCGATTTGTGCGCGTCATTGCCGCGAATGCCCAAAAGGCCGCCATGCACCTTGGGGTGAAGCGTCTTGACCCGCCCGTCCATGATCTCGGGAAAGCCGGTGACCTCGGAAATATCGATCACCGGCAATCCGGCCTCGGCCAGCGCCTTGCGGGTGCCCCCGGTCGAAACGATCTCGACGCCCAGCGCCACAAGCGAGGTCGCGAATTCGATGATGCCGGTCTTGTCGGAAACCGAGAGCAGCGCCCTTTTGACCTTGGTTGCACCCGCCTGCGCCATGGGAAGTCCTGCCGTATGTCTGTTGATCTGGGAAGATGGGGCGGGGCCTATCACGGTTTTTCCCAAACGGGAACCGTCAAGATTAATGGGTCCTGACCCTAGAGCATTTCAGCGCTTCTTCGAATCGCTTCAATTGCTCTAAGTCTTTGTTTTGTCGCGCTTCCGAACCGGATAAGTGGTGCCCACTTATCCTGGAAGCGCTCTAAGACTGGCGCGTGAACACCCAGGCCACGTCCGTATCGGACCGGGCCGGCCCGTGCAGGACGATCTGTCGCGTGCGGTTGAGACCGAAATGGGCCGAATGGCGCACGCTGTCGTCGATATCGGCCCCGGCGCCTTCCCACAGGAACGCCCAGACCTCGCCATTACGATAGGTGAGGCGGTACAGCGCCTCCCCGCTCGAGCGTTCGATGGCGACGCCGGGGGCGAGATGGAAGCGGATGGTAAAGCTGCCCTGCTGGCGGGACCGGGTCCCGGCCGCGACGAACCGGTCCTGCCCCACAAGCGTCTGCCCGCCGCCCATCAGGGTGAGGCGGCGCACGATATCGAGCCCGTAACGGTCCCGATAGGCGCCGGTGGTCAACTCCAGCGTGTTCTCGGCCCCGTCCAGCGTCATGAGCGGTTCCGGGCCGCGCCGCCGCAGGGCATTGCCCGCCATGGTGCCCCCGCCGATCCGCGCGCTCGAGATATCGTCGATGGTGGGGGCGCTGTGGGCCGATGTGTGGCGGAACAGATTGCCGCTGTCGGACAACCCGGCAGGTGCCGGACCGCAATTGCCCACAACCAGCGTCGACCCGCACGCATATTCGAAACTGAGGGCTCCCGCATGCGCATCGCGGGCAAACGGGAGCGGCGGGACAAATCCGCTATCGGCGACCAGCTTGCCCGGACCATCCACCAGGATGCCATACCCCCCGCACAGGCCCGACCCCGAGCCGCGCACGCCCGACTGGGCGGTGATGGCGAGAACGAGTTCGACCGGCACCTGGCCGCAGCCATTGGCATAGACCGGCTCGCGCGTGCCCAGCACCAGCTTTTCAAGCGCCCGGTGCATGGCTTCGATCCGCGGGCCGATGGCAGCCGCCATATGGCCATGGCGCTGGCCGAGAGCCTGGTTGACCGGGATGATTTCGGAGAGAACCTGAATCTGGGTGAAGGGATTGCGGTTTTTCACAAGCCCGTCATCGTCGAGCACGGTTTCCAGCAGCGATTGGAGCCCGGCGACATGGGCGGAAAGATCCTTTGGTTCCTCGCTCTCGCTGAGCGCTGCGCCCACCAGGGCGATTTCCACCATGAGCTTTGTGATCGGACCGTAAACCAGCGGTGCGCGCACCTTGAGCGATTGCACCTGGATCGACAGCGAGCGCAGGATGGCCCGGCTCTGGTCGGGCGTGGCGCCGTCAAACAGCAGCGAGAGCGATTTGAGCCAGTTGAGCACCCGCCGCGCGGTGACGAACAGATCCCAGGCTTCCGAATCGAACTCGCCGAACCGGACGATCCAATCGAGCACCAGCGTGCGGGCAAAGGCGCGCTGACCCGGATCGGTAACGGCGGAGAAATGGCGCAGCCAGCCAAAGCCGTGCAGATCGACAAACCAGTCGTCAAAATCGCTTTCGATGGCAAAGGGCGAGGCACCGAAGGTTTCTACCATGCGGCCGGCGAGCAGATATTTGCCCTCCATCATCTCGACAATGGTCTGGGCATCGGCGGGCCGGAATTCGGCGAGGCGGGGAACGAAGCGGATTTCGCCGGCCCCCGACCACGTCCAGGAAAACAGGGGATGGGTCACGCACCGGTCGGCAATACCCATGCCGCCACGCTTGAGACCGAAACGCAAAACTTCAAACACGCCCATACCCGAACCCTACTCGCGGGCCCGATTGTATCATCAACTTTGCGTTAACCACAGCCTGCGCGGTGCTTGTTTGCACCGCTCACGGCGCTTTTTTGACAAAGCGGGCAATGAAAAACCCATCGAGCCCGCCGCCAACCCCATTGGGCAGGTCCAAGGCCGGCGTGAGCCGTACGGCGCCTTGCGGCGTGAGGGGCGCATGCCAGCCGTCGAGTTCGCCGGCAGTGATCTCAAGGGCCTCAAGTTCGGGCAGGTTCGCGAGCACCCAACCCAATTGCTCTTCACCCTCGTCGGCTTCGAGCGAGCATACGCAATAGACAAGCCTCCCGCCCGGCTTGAGAAGCGAGGCGGCATGGGCCAGCATCCTGCGCTGCGGCGCCACGCGCTCGGCGATCCCCTGCGCGTTGCGATGCAGGAGCACTTCGGGATGACGCCGGAACGTGCCGGTGGCCGAACAGGGGGCATCAAGCAGCACGGCGTCGAACACCGGCCCCGGCGCATAGTCTAAGGCATCGGCGACAACGATCTGCGCATCGAGCCCGAGACGGTCGAGATTGGCGCGCACCCGCTCCATGCGGTCGGCGGAAATATCGAGCGCTGTGACCTGTGCCCCGGCCGAGGCCAGCTGCGCTGTCTTGCCGCCCGGTGCCGCGCACAGATCGAGGATTTTTTCGCCCGGCGCGGCATCGAGCAGCCGGGCCGGCAAGGCGGCGGAAACGTCCTGCACCCACCATCTTCCTTGCGCAAAACCGGCAAGATCGGCCACCGCCGCATCGCGCTCGGCCACCCGCACGGTCGGGCCAAGCACGGGCTGGCCGCCCAACGCGGCGACAAGATCGGGGTCGGGCGATTTGAGCGTGAGATCGAGAGGCGGAGACTGGACAAGGAGCTCGACAAAACGCGCCACGGCATCGGCGCCATAGGCTCCGGTCCATTGCGATGCCAGCCAGCCGGGGATCAACGCATCGCCATTTAGTGCCTTGAACGGCTCGGCCTGGCGCTGCACGGAACGCAGGACGCCATTGACCAGCTTGTCGAACCGCCCGGCGCGCTTGTCGGCTCGCGCCGATTCGACGGCCAGATGAATGGCCGAATGCGCCGGGATATCATCGAGCCAGAGCAATTGGGCCACCCCGATACGCAGCACGGCTTCAAGGATGCCGGCCCGCTGGGGCACGCCCTTGGCCAAAACCTGCTTAAACACGGCATCGATCTGCCCGTGGCGCCGCAGGGCGGTGGTAGCCATGCGATTGGCCAGCGCCCGGTCTCGGCTTGCGGCCAGCCGGTCCGGCGCTATGGGGGCGAACGGCTTGCCCTCCAAGACGGATTTGAGATGAAAAGCGGCCTCAAGCCGAAGCTTGAGGCCGGGCAGATCGCGTGTCTCGTTCAAACCGTTATTACCTATCCCCAGGGACCCGATGGCTTGTCATCGTCAGCGCGCGGCCGCGTGCCGGGCGTGCGCCAGCTCTGGCCGGGCCGGACATTGGCCTCGATGGGGTTTACCCTCTGGCGCGGCGTTTGGCCACCACCACTGCCCCTAACGTTCGACGCCATCTGGGTGAGCGCGGCAATACGGTTTTCCACATTGGGGTGGGTGGAAAACAAATTGTCCATCCGCGCGCCCGACAGCGGGTTTGAAATATACATATGCGCCATGGCCGGGGCCCGCTCGGCGGCCTGGTTGACCACCCGCTTTGACAGCGAAGAGATCTTTTCGAGCGCGGTGGCCAGTGCCATGGGATCGCCGCAGATTTCCGCGCCATCCTTGTCGGCCTCGTATTCGCGGGTGCGCGACACGGCCATCTGCACGAGCATCGCGGCGATGGGGGCGAGAATGACCATGGCGATGACGCCAACGAAGCCTAGAGGGTTGTTGTTGTCGCGCGAACCGCCAAAAAACAGCCCGAACTGGGCCAGCATGGAGATGGCACCGGCCAGCGTCGCGGTGACCGTCATGGTCAGCGTATCGCGGTTTTTGATATGGGCCAGCTCGTGGGCGATCACGGCGGCGACCTCGCGGTTGTCGAGATATTTGACGAGACCGGAGGAAACCGCGACCACGCCCTTGTCCGGGCTGCGGCCCGTGGCGAATGCGTTGGGCTGGTCGGTTTCGATGAGATAGAGCCTTGGCATGGGCAGGCCGGCATTGTCGGCAAGCCGCTTGGTCATCTGGTAGAGATCGGGCGCCGAGCGCGGATCGATCTCTTTAGCGCCCTGCATCGAGAGCACCATCTTGTCCGAGTTCCAATACGCAAAGGCGTTGGTGCCGAGCGCGAAAAGGAACGCGATGGCCATGCCGCCCGTGCCGCCGATCATGTAGCCGACGCCCATGAACAGCGCGGTCATGCCGGCAAGCAAAATCGTGGTGCGCAAAGCATTCATCATTGTCGTCAGGCTTTCCTCAGCCGGTTGGGTTTCATATATGATGGGAACCGGCCGGCCCTTGCACAAGGACCGGTTCTTAAACTCTTCGTCATGAAGGTGGTTTCATCAAATGCGCGAAACGCCAAGCATCAAACGCCCCGACCCCCAAACCGCGCGCCGCGCGCTCGAAGAAGCGAAAAAGCGCCGCGCCGAAATCGACGCCAAGACCTCTAACGCGCCGCGCGAGGTCGATGGCCGCGGCGGGCTCGATCCCGCCCGCTACGGCGACTGGGAGATCAAGGGTATTTCATCGGATTTCTGACGGCGCGAGCCGCGCCGCCAGATCGCGCCGCCGGTGTCAGCCCAAAAGCCCGATCACCACGCCCTGAACGATCATCACGCCCAAAAGATACCCGCCATCGATCACAGCCAGCGACCACGGCGAGCCCTGGTAGCGGTGATTGAGGATCATCGAGGTGAGCATAAAGCCGGCCCAGACATGGATGCCGACGGTGATCGCCGAGGCGATCGTCACCTCTCCCATGATCGCGGGCGTGAAAAGAGCCAGGAAATAGGCCATCACCAGCTGCATCGCGGCGCCCCAGATGAAGGGCGTTGCCTGGCCGCCCGAACCGGCCATGATTTGTTCGGTTGTCTTGCCCGTGGCGGCGACCCATTGCTTGGACAGTGTCATATACCAGGCGGCGCCTAGCGCCATCGAGGCAATCATAGCCAGAAGCACGGCCAGCCAGTTCACATTGAGGTAATCCATTGTCGCAAACCCCCTCTCCCAATGAACAAACCCAGAGCTGATGTTTTCGAATCAGTCCCGGGCCAGAGTGTGCGCCAAAACGTCGCAGCCGTAAATCAGGCGTCCACGCCGCCCAGCTTGCAGATCAATTTCCATTCCGCCGCGGCGACCGGTTGCACCGAGAGGCGCGAATTGTTGACAAGAACCATGTTTTCGAGCTCGGGCGTAGCCTTGATCTCATCGAGCGTCACCGGACGCTTGAAGGGTTTGACCGCCTCGATATCCACGCATTCCCAGCGTGGATCCTCGGTTGTGGAATCATGGTGGATTTCATTGGCGACGCGCACGATGCCCACCACGGCCTTTTCCTTGACCGAATGGTAGAAAAAGCCCAGATCGCCCTTCTTCATCTCGCGCATATTGTTGCGCGCCTGATAATTGCGCACCCCGCCCCATTCTTCGGGGCCGCCTTTGTTGACCTGATCGTCCCAGCCCCAGGTTTCGGGTTCGGATTTGAACAGCCAGTACGCCATTTCAGGAATTCTCCGGACGGTTGATGACCCAGTTCCAGGGGCGGACGACGACGCTTTCGAAAAGTCCGGCCTGCGCATAAGGATCTTTGCCGACCAGTGCTTCGGCGGCTGCCTGGTCTTCCGCCCTCACGATCATCAGCGAGCCGGTCGCCTTGCCGTCGGCGTCGAGAAACGGGCCGGCCAGCACCATGGATGCGGCATTGTCATCCCAGAACTGCAGATGGGCAGGGCGCGTCTGAAGCCGCGTTTCGAGATGGTCTTTCTTGTCGATTGCGGTGACCGCAAACATCGTCGTCATGGCTTATTGTTCCCGTTTGAGTGGTCGTCTCATCAGCATGGGCACTATGGCCTCGATGCGGGCCCGGCCCGAAATCAGAAGGTCGACGGCGCCCACAAGCGGTGCGTCGACGCCATCGCGGTCGGCCACGGCCTTTGCGACCGGCGTGGTGAACAGGCCCTCGGCCAGCCCCATGCCCGAAGCCGCTATGGCATCGACCGAGCCGCCCTGCCCAAGTGCCATGCCGAAGCGATAATTGCGCGACTGGCTCGAGGTGCAGCTCAAAGCCAGATCACCGATTCCCGCGAGCCCCGACAACGTCGCCTCGCTGCCGCCCATCGCCGCGATCATCCGGCCCAGTTCGGCATAGGCGCGAGCCAGAAAGGCCGAGCGGGCCGACAGCCCCAGCCCCGCCCCCTCGATGGCGCCGGCGCCGAGCGCATAGACATTCTTGAGCGCGCCGCACATTTCCACCCCGACGATATCGCCGCTGGCATAGGGGCGGAAACTGTCCGAGGCCAAGAGCGCACCGATCGCTTCGGCGCGCTCGATGGTCGGGCCGGCCAGAGTGACCGCCGTCGGTTTTCCCGCAGCCACGTCATGGGCAAAGCTGGGACCAGAAAGCACGAAAGGCTCGGCACCGGGCGCGAGTTCGGCAAGAATCTGGCTCTGGCGGTCATTGGTCGCCATCTCCAGCCCCTTGGCGCACAGGATCACCGGCTTGCCGGTGAGCGCATCGGGGCCGATGCCGGCCAGCGTGGCGCGGGTGGACTGGGCGGGGACCACCATGAGGATCGCGTCTGCGTCTTCGAGCCCGGACAGCCCGGTCTGGGCCCTCAGCCCGGGATCGAGGGCGATGTCGCCGAGATAGGATTTGAGCGTGTGGGCCGAATTGATTTCATCGATAGCGGCTTGGCCGCGGCCGATAAGAACCACATCATTGCCGGCCAGCCGGGCTGCCTGGGCCAGGGCGGTGCCCCAGGCCCCCGCGCCGATGACGTAGATCTTCGCGCTCACGCCACACCCCGCCCCAACTGATCGAGCGGCCAGCGCGGACGGGCCGCTATATCCAGGCCATCGGTGAGCCCCAGAGCGAAGCGTTCGGCCCCCGCCCAGGCGATCATAGCGCCATT
Organism: Pelagibacterium sp.; assembly: GCF_965249125.1. GTDB lineage: Bacteria > Pseudomonadota > Alphaproteobacteria > Rhizobiales > Devosiaceae > Pelagibacterium. Next base: position 3,532,432 of record NZ_OZ252217.1, on the reverse strand, counting down.
GTCGGTGCACAGCGCCGGCGGCGGGATGACCAGATGCGCGCCGGTCCGGGCGGCAACATCGCTGAGCGCCGAGCCGATTGCCCTATTGGCGGCAACCCCGCCCGCCACCACATAGGTAGGAGCAATATCGGGATACTCGGTTACGAAACGTTCAAGCGCCTGTTTCGAGCGGGTGGCAACGATATCGGTGACGGCGGCCTGAAAGCTGGCGCACAAATCGGCGATATCGGTGCCGGTGACCGGCGCCACCGATTCGGCGGCGAGCCGCAGGGCGGTCTTGAGCCCCGAAAAGGAAAAATCGAGGCGCTTTTGCCTAAGCAGCGGGCGCGGCAGGTCGAACCGGTCCGGATCGCCGTTTGCGGCCGCCTTTTCGACCTCGGGGCCGCCGGGATAGCCCAGACCCAAAAGCTTGGCCGCCTTGTCGAAGGCTTCGCCCAGCGCATCGTCGATGGTCGAACCCCAGCGCTCGTAATCGCCGACGCCCCTGACCAGAACGATCTGGGAATGCCCGCCCGAGACCAAAAGCATGAGATAGGGAAATCTAACCCCGTCGGTGAGCCGGGCGGTCAAAGCGTGGCCTTCGAGGTGGTTGACGGCGATCAGGGGCTTGCCGGTCGCGGCGGCCAGCGCCTTGCCGGTGGTCAAGCCCACGAGCACGCCGCCGATCAGCCCCGGACCGGCGGTCGCGGCGATGGCATTGACGTGGGGAAGCGAAATTTCCGCCTCGCCAAGCGCGCGCTCAATTATCGAATCGAGATGGACAACATGGGCGCGGGCCGCCAGCTCGGGCACCACCCCGCCAAACGGTTTGTGCTCATCGATCTGGCTGCGCACGATGTTGGAAACGATCTGGCCACGCCCGTCGGGATGGCGCCTGACGATGGCGGCGGCCGTCTCGTCGCAGCTGGTCTCGATCCCTAAAACTAAAGTTTCGCGATCCATTGCGGCGATCTGGTCTCTGGCAAAAACGTGTGGTCTGATGGCACAAGCGGATCGCAACCCGCGTTCGGCGCGTTAAATTTGCTGTTCTAAAGCGCGCACATCTGTGACACCTGCGAGGCCATATTGCAATCTTTGACGTCCACACCCGTTTTCACCATCGGCACGCGCGGTTCGCCCCTTGCTCTCAAACAGGCCGAGGAGGTCCGCGACCGGCTGGTCGCCATCAACGGGCTGGAGCCTGACGCCATAGCGATCAAGGTCATCAAGACCAGCGGCGACATAATTTTGGACCGCCCGCTGTCCGAAGTGGGTGGCAAGGGCCTGTTCACCAAGGAGATCGAAAAGGCGCTCGCCGATGGCGAGATCGACATCGCCGTCCATTCGGCAAAAGACGTGGCGACCGAAATCGATTCCCTGTTTGCCCTGCCCGCCTTTCTGCCGCGCGAGGATGTGCGCGATGCCTTTCTCTCGCTGATCGCCAGAAGTCCCGATCATCTGCCCGAGGGCGCGGTGATCGGCTCGTCCTCGCTGCGCCGCCGGGCGCAGATGAAGCGGTTCCGGCCCGACTTCCGCGCTGTGGAATTTCGCGGCAATGTGCAGACGCGGCTCAAAAAGCTGGCCGATGGCGTTGCCGACGCTACGCTTCTGGCCATGGCCGGGCTCAACCGGCTGGGCGAGGCGCACCGGGTGACCCACATCCTCGATGTCGCCCATTTCCCGCCCGCTCCCGCCCAGGGGGCGATCGTTATCGAAACCCGCGCCGATGACGGCGCCGCCAACCGGCTTGTCGAAGTGCTTGACGATCCCGAAACCCGCAAACGGGTGGAAGCCGAGCGGGCGTTCTTGAAAGTGCTCGACGGCTCATGCCGCACCCCGATTGCCGCCCTGACCACACTCAATGGCGATAATTTGACCCTGTTCGGGCAGATCCTTTCGCCCGACGGGTCGGAAGTCTATGAGGACGAGATCTCTGGCGACGCCGATCAGGGGCGCGATCTGGGAACACGGCTGGGCGAAAAACTGCTCGCCGCCGCCGGACCCGACTTCATCGAACGCCTGAAACAGGGCCAGTATGGCTGAGCGGCGCACGGTTCTGGTAACCCGGCCAAGGGCCGATGCCGAACGCACGGCCGCCGGCCTGGCGGCGTTGGGGCTCGAACCGATCATCGCTCCCATGCTTGAGGAGCGTTTTACCGATGTCGCGCTGCCCGATGCGGGTGGATTTGCCGCCGTCGCGCTGACATCGGCCAATGGCGTACGGGCTTTGGCCGCCCATCCCGATGGCGAAAATTTCGCGACCCTGCGGGTCTATGCAGTGGGCGAACATACGGCCAGCGAGGCACGGGCCGCAGGATTTGCGCAGGTTTCGGCCGCCGAGGGCACCCTGCACGACCTGTCATCTAGGATCATCGCCGACCGTCCCTCGGGCAAAATCCTTTACCCCGCCGCTCACCATCAATCGGGCGATCTGGCCGGGCTATTGGCCGGGGCGGGGCTCGTGGTCGATATGCGTGTGCTCTACCAAATGCAGGCCGCCACCGTGCTGGCCCCCGATCTGGCCAAACGGCTGGCAATTGGGGATATCGATGGCGCTGTATTTTATTCCCGGCGCACGGCCGAGATTTTTGCCGGGCTCGTCGCATCCCGCGATTACGGTGCGCTCAGGGCCGGTATCTATTGCCTGTGTCTTTCCGAAAACGTCGCCCAGCCCCTGATCGAAAGCCATTTCCTGCGTATCGGGCTGGCCGACTACCCATCTCACGAAGCGATGATGACCCTGGCGCTGGCTTTTGCCCGCGATCAAATCAGTCCATGATGGGCCATGACGAGCACGAACCCGCCCGACCCCAAAGCAAAGAGGCAGGCTAATGGCCGAAAACAAATCCGGTCCGGTCAAACCCCCGATCATCGACGCAAAGGCGCGCCCATCCGACAAGGACAAGCCTGCGCCTGAGGGCAAGGCAGCGCCGGAAGGCAAACCAGCCGGAGCGGAACGGGCCGGCGAAAAACCGGCTGCGCCCGAAGCGCCGCTCAAGACGGGTCCGGCTTCAAAGTCCGGCTTCTCGTCGGCCGGTAGTCCCCCGCCCGACGAGAAGCCGAAACAATCAACGCCCCCAACCGAATCGGAAGCCCGCGCCACACCGGAGCCGAACGCTGCCGGTACGACACAGCCCTGGGGCCCGCTGGCGGCAACCGCCGCAGCGGGCGCTCTGGTTGGGCTGGCACTCGCCTTTGGCTTGGCCAGTTTAGGGTATTGGCCGCAGCAGTCCGTGGCGCAACCCGACCTGTCCCAGTTCGACGCCCGCGCCAGCCGGCTGGAAACCGCCCTCGCCACACGGGAAACCGAGAGCGAACAGATCCTCGATCGCATCAATGGGCTCGAAGCCCAGATCGCCGGCATCGAACCGACATCGACCGAAGGGCTGGCCGCTCAAGCCGATCTCGAAGCCTTGAACGGACAGATCGGTGAGCTTTCAAGCCGCATCGAGGCCATCGCCGCGGGGGCATCGGGTGACGAGGTGAGCGAAGTCGCCGACAATTTGTCTTCGCTTTCCGCGCAAATCGAGAATCTTGCCGGGCGCATCGATGCGCTCGAACCGCAAATGGCCGAAGTCCGGCCCGTGATCGAGACCGCGTTGACCCGGCTCGACGACCTGGACGCGCGCATTGCCGATCAGTCCGATTTCGAGGCCGTCGCCGCCGAACGCGATCGGGCCACACAACTGCCCTCTGCACTGGGCGCGCTTGAGAACGCCATCGCCTCGGGCCAGCCCTTTGCCGCGCAACTGGCCGGCGTTGAAACGCTTTTGCCCAATCTCGACATTCCATCGCAGGTCCGCACGGCCGCCAATTCCGGTGTGCCTTCGGCAAGCGGGCTTTTGGCCCAATTGCGCGCCGCAATCCCCGAAATTCTGGCGGCGCGGCCGCGCGACGAACAGGCGGGCTGGGCCCAGACACTGCTCGACCAAGCCGCCTCCGCCATTGCCCTGCGGCCCACCGAGGGCGATACCCCGCAAGCGCTGGTCGGCCGGACGGAAGCGGCGCTGGACGCTGGCGATCTCGAAGCGGCAAGGGCGGCATTTTCGGCCCTGCCAGCCCCCATGCAATCGGCAGCGCCCCAATTCGCGCGGGCGCTGGAGCGCGCCATCGCCGTCAATGGATTGCTCGAGGCGGCGCGAGCCGGCATTGCCCCAGCGGAGGCCGGCCAATGATCCGCCTTATCGTCTATCTTGCCCTCAGCCTGCTTGTCGCGCTGGGGGCCGCGTGGCTGATCGCGCTGCCCGGCACCGTGGAAATCGCCTTTGGATCCTGGCGCATGAGCCCGGGCCTTGGACTGGCGCTGTTCATCGCCATCGGTGTCATCGTTGCGGCAATTGTTTTGTGGGCCATCGTGAGGCGTCTGATCGGTGCCCCCGCCGCCCTGGCGCGGTCCAATGCGCGGCGCAAGGAGAGGGCCGGGGTTGAAGCGCTTTCGGACGGCATGATTGCGCTCCAGGCTGGAGAATTTGCCCGTGCCCGCATGCTGGCCCGCGACGCGCGCGCCAAACTGCCCGAAAACCCCGCCGCCCAATTGCTCGAAGCCCGCGCGGAACTGGCGCTGGGCGATCTGTCTTCAGCGCGCGAGCATTACCGGGCCTTGATTTCCAACGAGCGCACGGCACTGGCCGCGCTTTCGGGGCTTTACGAGCAGGCGCGGACCCAGGACCGGTCCAATGCGGCCATTACCTTCGCGCGCAAGGCACTGGCCATCTCCCCCAGCCTCGACTGGGCGTCCGAGGCCGTGTTCAACGATCTGGCAACCAAGGGCGCATGGGCGGATGCGCTGGAGATGAGTGCAGCCTTGCCCGCCCGGACCAGAAGCCAGAAAGCGGCCAAGAAGCGCCGTCAGGGCGTACTTGAAACCGCTCTGGCAATGGCTGTTGAGGAAACCGAGCCCGATGCCGCCTATGAGCACGCCAATCGGGCGCTCAAATCCATTCCCGATTTCGTTCCCGCCGCTCTGGTGGCCGCCCGCATTCTCATCAACCGCGGCGACACCCGCCGGGCGTCGGCCCTGCTGCGCCGCGTCTGGCGCGCCGGGTTTCATCCCGATGCGGCAACGCTATACGCTCATGTCAAGCCCGGCACATCGGCGGTCGAGCGCCTCAAGCGCATCCGCACGCTCATCGAAGCCCCCGACAGCCATCCCATGGCCGCCATCGTTCTGGCCCGGGCGGCCATCGACGCCTATGAATGGAGCCTTGCCCGCAACGCGCTTGCCCCTTTCGTTTCCAACCCGACCCGCCAGATGTGCCTTCTGATGGCCGAAATCGAGGAGGGCCAGTCGGGCGATCAGGGCAAGGCCCGGCAATGGCTGTCGCGCGCCGTGACTGCACCGGCCGATCCGATATGGACCGCCGATGGGGTGACCTCGGACGACTGGGCGCCGGCCTCCCCGGTTACAGGACGGCTCGATGCGTTCGAGTGGAAGGTGCCCGTGCAGACCCGGGCGCCCGTAAAGACACTTTCCAGCACCGAAAGCGAACCGGGCGCCGCGCTGCCAGCGATCGAGGACGCGGCAACGCCAACCAAAACGCAACAATAGGCGAAAATGCCATGCCATCAGGCCTTGCGCGTTTCGCACACCGAAAGTAAAAGACGCCAATTCGCCCCACCGGGCCAAGCCGCTTTAGCTCAGTTGGTAGAGCACATCATTCGTAATGATGGGGTCACGTGTTCGAGTCACGTAAGCGGCACCAGTTTTTTCCCGTCTCTCGAAACATATTCGCCCCGCGGCAGTTGGCCATGTCGAGAGCAACCGCATGGGAGAGCAATCATGGCCCTGTTCGAGCCCGACGCCCGCGACCGCTCGGGCGCGCATCGGCACCTCTACGCCCTTTACGAGATCTGGTACACCGCCGTCGATTTTGGCGCGGCCATCTGTTTTGTCGTGGGCAGTGTGCTGTTTTTCTCGCCCGCCAGCCAGACGGCGGCCACATGGTTCTTTCTGGTCGGCTCGATCCTTTTTGCGGCCAAGCCGACACTCCGGCTGGTGCGCGAGCTCCATTATCTCAGGCTGGGCAAGATCGAAACGCTGGCCCGGCGCCAGGACCCGTAACAGCTGCCGACCGCCGGGTTCACCGAGCCGGCGCAAACCGCTCTTCGGCCAGGGCCGCCTGGCGCGCCGTGGGCTGGATCAATCCCAGATAATTGGCGTCGCTGTCCGCCCCGAACATCTTGTCGCGCTCGGCGGGCGTCGACATGAAAAAGGGAAAGCGGTCGGCGACCCGGTTGCGGATGCCCGATACTTTGGCGGCATAGAGTTTGACCGGGAAATTCATGCCCGGATACTGGCTGTAGCCGGCGATTTCCGTTGAGCCGAACACGCGCTTGTAAAAGGCTGCGTGTTCATCGCGCACGCCCGAAAGGCAATAGTCGGCGCCATAATATTCGCACGCCATGGCCGCGATTCTCAGGGTGAGAAACGGCAGGGCGGGAACGGCCAGCGTTGCCTCGCGATCGGCGGTAAAGCGGGAGGGGTCGATATAGGTCTGCCCGGCGTCGAGCATAGCGTTGAGCAGGTCGGGATACATCCGCATGCAGGGCGATTCCCGGTGTTCGGCGGTCGCGAAATGCAGGCGGATCGAAGAAACCAGCACGCCGTCGATATAGACCCCGTGGCACATGGCGTTGGGGGTGAAATCGAGATGATCCGAAGCGATCCGCTGCTCGTTTACCGCAATGCCGCCTTCGCGCCGATACGCCTCATAGCGCAGCCGGTAGACCGGATCGAACTGCTCGTCGAGCCTGACGCGGCGATATTCCACGCGCTCGAGCATATCCATGAGACTTGTGGCGAAACGCGAGGTTCTGTTTGGCGTTTCGATACCCGCATCACCCATCGCACCACTCCAAATAGGAGCGATGTTAGTAAAATTTTAAGGATAAGGAAAAGCCCTAAACGTCAGATCCCGGGCAATGTCCGCATCTAATCCGCTTTTCCCGCGGGTTTGATCCAAGTCCTTGTTGTGTCGCGCGTCCGAACCGCAAGACCGTTTCCATTCCCGATCGGGTCGAGGACATGCTTTTGCTGGACACGCTCTATTTGCTCACCAGAGCCGGCCGCGGCGTTCCGGTTCCCAAGGGGCGAACGCGCGTCTGGTTCATGCGGGCGATCAAGGCGCGCGTTTCATCGGCCGGCAGGGGCCTGCCGAACAGAAACCCCTGCACCTGGTCGATCCCTGTGTGGCGGGCGATCATTTCGAGCTGATCTTCGGTTTCGACACCCTCGGCGACCAGCACCAGATCGAGATCCCTGCCAAGCTGGGCCACATTGGCCATCAGCTTGAGCGAGCGTTCGCTGGTGGTGATGCCGGCGATGAACGAGCGGTCGACCTTGAGCTTGGAGAACGCCATGCCGCGCAGATAGGAAAGCGAGGAATAGCCCGTGCCGAAATCGTCGAGCGCGATGCCGATGCCCTTTGCGGCCAGCGCCTCGAGCCGCGCCGCAGCGCCCTCGCGATCCTCGATCAGCGCGGTTTCCGTCAGCTCGATCTCCAATCGTCCGGGCGGCAGCCCGCTGGCCTCGAGCGCTTCGGAAACGTGCAGGCCCAGTTCTTCTCCGCGCAGGTCGCGTGCCGAAACGTTGACCGCCACCGATATGGTCTTTGGCCAGTTGACGCATTCAGCGGTCGCGGTCTTGAGCACCCAGCGGGTGACCGCCGATATCTGGCCGGTTTCCTCGGCAAGCCCGATAAAGATGTCGGGCGGTATGGCGCCGAGCTCGGGATGATCCCAGCGCGCCAGCGCCTCGCATCCGGCCACCTGGCGCGTCGCAAGGTCAACGAGCGGCTGATAGACGAGTTTGAGCTTATCCTCGGCGATCGCTGTCGCAAGATCGCCCTTGAGACGCTGGCGATACCGGAATGCGCTGTCCATCTCTTCGACAAACGCCTGATGCTGGCCCTTGCCGCGGGATTTGGCGCGGTAGAGGGCAAGATCGGCCCGGGTTATCAGGTCATCGAGGGCTATGAGGGGGGCCGAACTCGAAACAAAGCCGATCGAGGCGTGCAGGTCGATCCGCCCTCCGCCGGCCTGGAAGGGCCGTCGCAACACCGCTAGAACCGCTTCGGCCTCGGCCTGTATCGAATCGGGATCGGCGCCCTGGGCGCGATAGATGACGAACTCGTCGCCACCCAGCCGGGCAAGCCGCGAGTTGCGGTGCATGACCGTCTGTATGCGCGCCGCCGTTTCGGTCAGCACCCTGTCGCCGGCCAGATGGCCCAGCGTATCGTTGACATGCTTGAAATCATCGAGATCGATTATGGCCAGAAGCACGGGGTCGCTCCGTCCGGCCCGCTCCCTCGAACCAAGCTCGGCCTCGACCTGCTCGGTGAAATAGGCGCGGTTGGGCAAGCCGGTCAGCCCGTCATAGCGCGCCATGAAATTGATGCGCTCCTGGGCCCGGATGCGGGCCGTGACGTTCTCGAAAAGCAGTACCGTACGGTCGCCGCGCGAGGAGATGGTAACCTCGCAGTGGAAATCGCCAGAGAGCTTCATGACGATCTTGCCGCCCGTCTGCTGGATGATCATGCGATTGAGACGATCCGCTGTCGTTTCGGGCAAGGCCCGCTTGCCGATGGCTTCTTCGAGCAGGTCCGCGAACGAGCGCCCGACCCATGCCCCTTCGGCTATGCCCGCAAAGGTCTGCTGCGCCCGGTCATTGGCCAGCGCGATCACCCCGTTCTCGTCGAGCATGCACAGCCCGTGCTGCATGGTCTCGAGCGCCGTGTCGAGCTGGAGCGCCAGCCGCGAGGCCACGCTGCGCTCATGAACCTGGGAAAGCAGCATGGCCCGCACGTCGGCGGCCAGGAACCGGAAACTGATCATCAGCGGAACCAGCAGCGCCGCCAGGGCCACATGGTAGCCGTCACCGACCAGCACCAGGCCGAGGGCAAGCGGGATCGAGATGGCCAGCGATTGGGACGTCACGATCGTGTCGATGCCGAAATTGCGCGTCACGATGCCGATCGTCGCCGCGATGGTCACCGAAATGGCGACAAGCTCGGCAAACGGGTCGCGCACAAAAACCAGTGAAACCAGGCACCATCCGCCATAGATCGACGCCGAGATCGTTCCCTGGATCATCTGCCGGCGTTCCCACAACCGGGCGGTGGACCTGTCGTCGGGCGCTGGCGGATTCATTTCGAACGCCAGCATGTTGTAGTAGCGCACCGCCGTGGAGACCACGAAGGCCAGGGCCACGACATAGAGCACCAGCGCGTCGGTCTTGACCGCCGCCATCATGACGCCAAATATCGTCGCGGCCATGCCCACAAGCATGGCGCGCCTGTCCTTGTAGAGCGAGGCCACGATCGAGACGTAATCGAGCGTTGGCAGATGTCTGGGGCCTTTCGGCATCATTCTGACCAGATTCCGATGGGTTCGGCGGGAACCACCTTGCCCATCGGCGGTTTGCATCACGTTGACAATGTCGCGCCCACCGACTGGTTGCAGGCACGAAGTTGCGGTGTGGTAAAGAACCTATTTACACTGCATTTGCGCCGGCCCGATGGTCTTTTCCTTACCCAGGTTAAGATCATCGCGGCGGCACAATGCACCCGATAATGCCACGGCAAGGGGAAAAGCGAAATGACAGACAAGCAGTCGCCAGCCGCCTTCGACGCCAAAGCCGCGATGGCCGGTCTCGAGGGCTGGCGGATCAACGATGTTGGCGCCATTGAAAAAAGCTTCAAATTCGAGGACTTTTCCCGCGCTTTTGCCTTCATGGCGCGCGTGGCGCTGTTGGCGGAAAAAGCCAATCACCACCCTGACTGGTCGAACAGCTACAATCGCGTCGTCATCGCGCTCAAGACCCACGACAAGGACAGCCTGACGCAAAAGGACATCGATCTGGCAACCGCCATCGACGCGCTTTAGCGCGTCAACGCACCTCGGGTTGTGCCACTGTGCGCGCCAGGGCGATCCGGCGCACGCCCAGCCAGCCCAGATAGAGCGCCAGGGCAACCGAGAGCGTCTCGTGATAGGCCGGCACATCGGCGATAAACACCCTGATCAAATGGCCCGCCGCCAGTCCCGCGGGCACCAGCGCCGCGACGGCGCCCGCGCCCGGGGCGGTTTTGAAGTGAATGGCAAACGCGCTCATGCCGACCACGATGAACGCAAGCGCCAGAAGGTAGAACGGGGTGAAAACGATGTCGGCATGCCGCACGGCACCCTCGGCCATGGCGCCCAACACGCCGGAGGTCAAAACGATAATCATCACCATGGCAAAGGAAAAGGCGCCAAAGGCGCTCAACACGATCCCCACCCGGCCGGGCCTCGCCATGCCCGGCAAATCCTTGAGCGTCCAGATGCTGGCTCCCGCCAGCGTCATCCCGACCGTTGCGATTGTGCCGCCCACAACCGTGATCTGGTCGCCGGTGAGCATGATGGCTTCGCCCAGCGCCCAGAGCGCGCAGCCCACGAGCAGGAATACAGCAAGGATCATAAACGGTTTCCGGTCTTGCGCAGCTCGCGCATGGATAGCCCGAGCTGGATGAAGGTCAACGCCATAACCAGATCGATAAGCGGTTGGACGAGCGCTGGGAACGCGACAAAACTGCTCACCAGCGACATTGCGATCGAAACGCTCATCACGATTCCGATCCAAGCGGGATAAAACGGGGACGCAACCAGCCACCCCGCAAGGGTTAGAGCTCCGGCGAGGGTGACACCGGCAACCACGACAAAAACCGGCATCCGCGACACGACCCCCACGGGAAGGGTGCCCTGGCCGACCGACCATGCGGCAATCGCGGCAAACCCAAGCGCGCCCGCCGCGATCATCACGATGGCCAGCCGCGCCAGCCGGTTACCGCGCGTATCCGGCCACAAGCCCGCAAAGCCGACCATCACCAGAACCAATGCCACCCCGGCAATGGTGCCGCTCACCCCCGTGTGGCCGCCGGCAAGAATTTCGAGCACCTCTCCGGCGATGCGGGCGAGCCCTCCCACGATCAATGCCCATGCCGCAATCATCGTGTCCGGCACCTCCCCACCGCCAGCCCAGATTCAACGCGGCGACCCTATCGTGGCCAATTGGAGAAAACAACGACCTCCAAATTGCCTGTGGCACGCAAACGACAATGGAAAAAATCCTTGCTCACGACGGCGCAAGGACGCTTGAGCCGGGCAGGGGCGGTCCTTACCCTAGGGCGTGTCCGTGGCGGTCCAGCCGAAAAGCCTGCGCAGTTTCTGACCGCCTTCTGGCCGTTCATCCATTTCCTGCCCGCGAAAGGGTGCCGTTCGATGTTCGATTCTCTGGTAAAGCTGTTTCGCCAACCCGAAAAGGGCGCGGCCAAGCCGACCAATCCGCGCCTCGCGGTGGCAGCGCTGCTGGTCCATCTGGCGTCGGTCGACGGCACCGCGAGTCCGATTGAGGCAAAGGCCATCGCCAACGCGCTCAAGGATTATTACGGGCTCGACGAATCCGAGGTGAAACAGCTTGTCGCCGAAGCCCGCCGGCGCGACCGCGATGCTGTCGATTTCTACCAGTTCACCTCAAAGCTCTCCCAGCTCGAGGAAGCGGAAAAAACCGAGATCATCCGCATGATGTGGCAGGTGGTTTTTGCCGACGACACCAATCACGAGCTTGAAGACAATATGGTGTGGCGCGTCGCCGAACTGATCGGGGTCTCGTCGCGCCAGCGCACCATCCTGCGCAATCAGGCAAGGCGTCCCACGACCCCGCCGGACACCAATCCCGAGACCGACGAAACGGCGTAGGATTTTCGCATTTTGCGAGTCTCATGCGTTGCAAAATGCAAGGACTGCGGATCCGGCCCTAAGGCCGAAACCAACATATTGAGACAAATTGCGCGCGATACGCCCCATATTGGGTACCCGGGGTTTGGCACGGTCTGTGCATTGTGTACCCCTGTCCGGATCTTTGTGTGTTGCGTACCGGGCAAACTCTTGCAAAGGCCCGAACCTCGCGTAATTGAGGCGGGCCTTTTTTCTTTGCCGGAGACAAGGAGCGGCCATCAGATCGCCACACCCATTTCCAAAAGCGATTTCGCGCCATGGAGCATTTTCGCCATTCGCCTGGGCGACCCTTCGGGTCTGCGAATCGCGCAAATTCTCCAACTTCCTGTTTTGTCACGTTTCCGAAACCGATAAGTGGATTCCACTTATCCTGGAAACACTCTATATAGAACCGATTGCATAGAGGGACCGCCAATGCTGCTTGGGCTTTTACAATTTATCGACGTGGTCTTGAGCCTTGTCATCTTCATAATGATCGCCCAGGTGATCATGAGCTGGCTCCTGGCCTTCAACATCCTCAACATGTCCAACCAGTTCGTCGCCACAGTGGCCAATATGCTCTGGCAACTGACCAATCCGCTTCTGGCGCCCGTCCGGCGCCTGTTGCCCAATTTCGGCGGGCTGGACATCTCCCCGATCATTTTGTTCCTGGCGATCTATTTCATCCGGCTGGTGATCCTTTACCCGCTGATGCGCCAGGTCGCCATGCAGGGGCTGTGAGCGGCCCCTCCAGGTCCACCTGAACTCCGGCTGGCGCGCGGATCGCCCGCGCGTCATCCCCAATGCCGGTGCCGACCGGGCCTAAAGGCGCGCAAGCCCGCGCCGACGCAAGCTGCGCTCGGGGCCTGTGCTGGTGCTCCGCCCTCACGCTTTTGGGCGGCCAGACCAGCCGAACCAAGGTGATTCTGGCCCCGGGGAAACCCCGTCTCTCCTTGCGCCGCGCTTGAGCGCTTGGCCAACCGATAGGTCAACACTGATGCCTGTCGAACTCCATTGCATTTCAAGTCGATAAGCACAAATAAGCCAGCAATACTGACTAAAATAGAAGGCAAGAATAGAGGATTGCCTCTGCGTTGATCTTGGGCCATCCTCCCTTTCGGCCGCAGTAAAGTGCGGGTCTTTGCTGTCGCCAGGGGAGAGGAAATTTTGGCGGCGGTGCAAGAAGGGAAGTAGACCGGACCGAACCGGGGCTCGGCCATCGTGCCGAATCTGTCAGGCGCCGGCCCGTGCGCAAAGTGAGGGGAATATCACTATGACTTTGGCCTTATGGCTGATTATTGCCTGTGGCGTCCTGTCGGTCGTCTACGGCATCGTGACAACACGTTCGCTTCTGGCCGCCGATGCCGGCAGCGCCCGCATGCAGGAAATCTCAAGCGCCGTCCGCGAAGGGGCCACCGCCTATCTCAGACGCCAATACACAACCATTGCCATCGTCGGCGTGGTCATCCTTGTTGTCGCCTGGCTGCTGCTCGGCATTTACGCGGCGATCGGATTTCTGATCGGGGCGGTGCTGTCGGGAGCCGCCGGGTTCATCGGCATGCATGTTTCCGTCCGTGCCAATGTGCGCGTCGCCCAGGCGGCGACAACATCGCTGGCCGGCGGGCTGGACCTGGCGTTCAAGTCCGGGGCGGTAACCGGGTTGCTGGTCGCCGGTCTGGGCCTGCTCGGGGTCACCGTCTATTTCCTCGCTCTTTTGGCCCTGGGCTTTGAGGCCACCGATCGCACGGTGATCGATGCGCTGGTCGCTCTGGGCTTCGGGGCTTCGCTGATTTCCATTTTCGCCCGGCTGGGCGGCGGCATCTTCACCAAGGGCGCCGACGTGGGCGGCGACATGGTGGGCAAGGTCGAAGCGGGCATCCCCGAGGACGATCCGCGCAACCCCGCCACCATCGCCGACAATGTCGGCGACAATGTCGGCGACTGCGCCGGCATGGCAGCGGACCTTTTCGAGACCTATGTGGTGACCATCGTCGCCACCATGGTGCTGGCCGCGATCATCCTGCCGGTCGATTTCAAACTGATCGGCATGGTCCTGCCGCTCGCCATCGGCGGGGTGTGCGTCCTGACCTCGATTGCCGGGACCTATTTCGTCAAGCTCGGCGCTTCGGGCAATATCATGGGCGCGCTCTACAAAGGCGTCATCGCCACCGGCGTGCTCTCACTCGTCGCGCTGGTTCCGGTCATGTGGCTGATCTTTGGCGACATGGGACGCTCGATCGCCGTGGGCAACATCGCTTTCACCCCATGGGCGCTCTATGGGTGCGGGGTGGCGGGGCTGGTCATCACCGGGCTGATTATCTGGATCACCGAATACTACACAGGCACCGACCGGCGCCCGGTCAATTCGATCGCCGAAGCCTCGATCACCGGGCACGGCACCAATGTGATCCAGGGGCTGGCCGTCTCGCTCGAATCCACCGCCCTGCCGGCGCTTGTCATCATCGCGGGCATCATCGTCACCTATTCGCTGGCCGGGCTGTTCGGCATCGGCGTGGCTGTGGTCACCATGCTGGCGCTGGCCGGCATGATCGTGGCGCTCGACGCCTTCGGGCCGGTGACCGACAATGCCGGCGGCATTGCCGAAATGGCCGGGCTGCCCGACGAGGTGCGCAAGAACACCGACGCGCTCGATGCTGTGGGCAACACCACAAAAGCCGTGACCAAGGGCTATGCCATCGGTTCGGCGGGGCTTGGCGCTCTGGTGCTCTTTGCCGCCTATACCCAGGATCTGGCTTATTTCATCGGCGAAGCTGTCGAGGGCGACTTCTATTTCGGGGTGGGCCAGATCAGCTTCTCGCTCGCTGATCCCTATGTGGTCGTCGGCCTGCTGTTCGGCGGGCTGCTGCCATTCCTGTTCAGCGGCATGTCCATGACTGCTGTCGGACGGGCCGCGCAATCGGTGGTGGTCGAGGTCCGCCGCCAGTTCGCCGAAAAGCCCGGCATCATGGCCGGCACCGAAAAGCCCGACTATGGCCGGGCCGTCGATATGCTGACCAAGGCCGCGATCAAGGAAATGATCGTGCCCTCGCTGCTGCCGGTGCTTTCACCAATCGTGGTGTTCGGGGCGATCCTTCTGATCGCCGGCAAGGCCGCAGCCTTTGCCGCGCTGGGCGCCATGCTGCTCGGCGTGATCGTTACCGGCCTGTTCGTCGCCATTTCGATGACGGCGGGCGGCGGAGCCTGGGACAACGCCAAAAAGAGCTTTGAGGACGGGTTCACCGATTCGACCGGCCAGACCCACTACAAGGGATCCGAAGCCCATAAGGCGTCGGTGACCGGCGATACCGTGGGCGATCCCTACAAGGACACCGCGGGGCCCGCCGTCAACCCGATGATCAAGATCACCAATATCATCGCATTGCTGCTTTTGGCCGTTCTTCACTAAAGCGCGTCCAGCAAAAGTGGAAGCGGTTTTGCGGTTCGGACGCGCGACAAAGCAAGGACTTAGATCAGATCCGCGATTCGAAGACCCGAAGGGCCGCGCAAGCGAAAAGCGGATCTGATCTAAAGCGTTTCCCCACAGGGGAAGAACCAAACCGGAGGAGCCGGGCCGCCCGCCCGGCTCCTTATGTTTTCAGCGCTGGTTTCAAAGACGGAAGCGGCGATCACTCCGAACGTCCCGCATAAGGCCCGCACCGCGCGAGACTGGCGGCGCAGGGCCAAATCAGGTTATGCTCGTACCCGATAGGCCGCGGTTGCAATGCCGGGCCGGCTGCCTGGCATTTCTCTGCATCCGATGGCTTTTGGCCAGGTCAGGGAGGAACGATTATGGCCCAGGCTCACGTTTCAACTGCCATCGGCGGCAACGCCGAAATTCCCAGGATTCGCGACATCACCGTCGCCGACGTCATCGACGCCCTGCGGCACGGCTTCGAGGATTTCTGGGAACATCCCTCGCACTACGCTTTTGCGGCCATGATCTATCCCGTCGTCATCGTGGTGATCGGGCTGTGGGTTTCCGGCCGGAACGTCCTGCCGCTGCTCTATCCCCTGGCCTCGGGTTTTGCTCTGATCGGCCCCTTCGTCGCGCTGATCTTTTATGAAATCAGCCGCAGGGCCGAACTCGGTCTCGATACCTCATGGAAGCACGGTTTTGCGGCCCTGCGCTCGCCGGCGTTCCCGGCCATGCTGGGCGTGGGGCTTCTTTTGTGCGTGCTGTTCATCGCCTGGCTGATCGTGGCGCAAATCCTTTTCACCGGCCTTTTTGGCGCACAACAGCCCGCATCGATAACCGCGATGTTGGGACAAATCCTCACCAACAGCCAGGGCTGGACGCTGATTGTTCTTGGCAATCTCATCGGCGCGGTTTTCGCTCTGGTCGTTCTGGCGATTTCCGTCGTGAGCTTTCCCTTAATGCTGGACCGCCACATGGGCGCCCGCGCCGCCATCGAAACCTCGATCAGGGCCACATCGGTCAACGCATGGCCCGTCCTTGTCTGGGGGTTCCTGATTGCCGTGCTCATCGCCATTGGCATGGCAACGCTGTTTCTGGGCCTCGTCATCATCATGCCGGCGCTCGGACACGCCTCCTGGCACCTCTACCGCAAGATGGTGGAGCCGCAGTCCGACCGAACCGTGCGCACGCGCCGGGCGGGGGGTGGGTCGACCCAGGCTACATAAAGATGGTCCGCAACCATTCGGTATGGCTGCCCTCGATCGCCATTATGGCAACGAACACCAAAAGAACGAGCGGCGGCACCAGGATGACATAGGTCAGCGCAAGCCGCTCCCATGCCACGTGCATGAACACGGCGACGATCAGCCCCGCCTTGAGCATCAGAAGGGTCGCCACCAATCCCCAGCGCAGATAGCCTTGGAAGTGAACGAGATCGACCATGTACGATCCGATACTGAGCACGAAAAGCCAGACCCAGACCGTGATATAAAGCCGGATCGGATGCTGTTGGCCCTCGGCGTGGGTTTGACCGGAAGCGTGCGTGTCCATGTCTGCTTCAGCTTGTACCATTGTGCTCACCACAGATAGAAAAATGCGAAGATGAAGACCCAGACGAGATCGACGAAGTGCCAGTAAAGGCCCATGATCTCGATCATTTCGTAGCGGCCCTTGCGCGCCGTCAGAAAGCCCGCCCGCCCGGTATCGAAATCGCCCCGCCAGACCTTGCGGGCCATGATCAGCAGGAAGATCACGCCGATGGTCACGTGCGTGCCGTGAAATCCGGTGATCATGAAAAAGGTCGCGCCGAATTGCTCGGCCCCGAACGGGTTGCCCCAGGGGCGTACGCCTTCCGAGATGAGCTTGGTCCATTCAAACGCCTGCATCCCCACGAAAATCGCCCCGAACAGCGCCGTGACGAGCAACAGGACCGTCGTTTTCACCTTGTCGCGCGCATAGGCGAAATTGACCGCCATGGCCATGGTACCGCTCGATGTGATCAGAACGAACGTCATGATCGCGATCAGCAAAAGCGGCACATGGGCGCCGAAGACCTCGAGCGCGAATGCCTCGCTGGGGTTGGGCCACGGCGTGGTTGTCGAAATCCGGACCGTCATGTAGCCGATCAGAAACGAGCCGAAGACGAAGGTGTCGGACACAAGAAAGATCCACATCATCGCCTTGCCCCAAGACGCCGTCTTGAACGAGCGCTGGTCGGACGCCCAATCCTTGACGGCGCCCTTAAGGCCCGGTTCGAGCGTCGGCTGGGGCCGACCGGTGGTTGCCTCACTCATTCTAGCCACTCCCGGTTGGAGCGTTTCCAGAAAAAGTGGACACCACTTTTTCGGTTCGGAAACGCGGCGAAACAAATAGCCCGGGTGTCTCTTTGTGTTTCCATCAGAACGAGACATCCAGAATGCGCCCGCAAAGGGCCAGAAATGCCGCCGCCCAACCCGAAAGCACAAGCAGCAGAACCACCCAGATGAGCAACATGAACAGCCAGTATGTTGCCGCCAGATCGATGCTGGCCCGGAC
This sequence comes from Pelagibacterium sp., assembly GCF_965249125.1. Classification (GTDB taxonomy): domain Bacteria; phylum Pseudomonadota; class Alphaproteobacteria; order Rhizobiales; family Devosiaceae; genus Pelagibacterium. The sequence continues at coordinate 3,514,755 of NZ_OZ252217.1, read as the reverse complement.
CGCCCGCGCATCGTCGGCGCGCCCGATCCTTTCGATCGGCCGGGCGAGCGCGACGATGCCGCCGATGACATGGAGCCCGTGGGCCGCCGTCATCAGATAAAAAAAGCTTCCCGCCGGCCCCGAGGTGATCGCATAGCCGTTGGACGTCAGGATCGACCAGGCCCAGAGCTGTCCGGCAACAAAGATCATCGCCGCGCCCGCTCCGGCGATAACCCCGGCGCGCGCACCCCCCATATCCCCCGCGGACCCGCGGGCCCGTGCCCACTCCAGCGCCAGACTCGCGGCGAGAAGCGGCAGCGAATTGGCCCAGATGATCCCGGGCAGCGGAAAGCCGCGCCAATCCCCGAGCTGGGCGCGCAGCACATAGGCCGAAATCAGAAGCGCGAAAAGCGCTCCCACGACCGCCATGAAAAGCCCGAGTCCCAACTGGGCCGGCGGCAGCCGGGGTTCTTCGGGCCCGGCCAGCGTCACGACGCTGTCGGTCTGGAGCCAGGGCTTGGCCGTCAATCCCTGGCGCGAAATCCACCAGAGCACAAGAAGCGCGATAACCGCGAGAAAGGCGAGGATGGCGATCACGACGCCGTCTCCCGCCCGGCAACCGCCGGCTGGTTCTGCGGAATGAAGTCCTCGTCCGCGCCGGGCACCGAATAGTCATAGGCCCAGCGATAGACGACGGGCAGTTCCTTGCCCCAATTGCCGTGCTCGGGCGGGGTCTTGGGCGTCTGCCATTCGAGCGACGTCGCCCGCCACGGATTGCCGCCGGACTCCTTGCCGTTTTTCACGCTCCAGACGAGATTGAAGATAAAGACGAGCTGGGCGAACCCCACGATGAACGCCATAACGGAAATGAACGCGTTGAGCGCCATCGCCGATTCGGGAACCACAGCAATGCCGGTCGTTTCGAAATACCGCCGTGGCGCCCCTGTCAGCCCCACATAATGCATGGGGAAGAAAATGAGATAGGCGCCCACGAAGGTCACCCAGAAGTGGAACTTGCCCAAGACCTCCGAGAGCATTCGCCCCGTGACCTTGGGGTACCAGTGATAAATCGCCCCGAAGATGACCATGATCGGCGCCACTCCCATTACCATATGGAAATGGGCGACAACGAACATGGTATCGGACAGCGGCACGTCGACCACCACATTGCCCAGGAACAGCCCGGAAAGCCCGCCATTGACGAAGGTGACGATGAACCCCAGCGCAAACAGCATGGGCGTGGTGAAATGGATGTCGCCGCGCCACAGCGTCAGCACCCAGTTATAGACCTTGATCGCCGTAGGGACCGCGATGATCAGCGTCGTAGTGGCAAAAAAGAACCCGAAATAGGGGTTCATTCCGCTCACATACATGTGGTGCGCCCAGACGACAAAGCTGAGCACCCCGATGATGACGATCGCCCAGACCATCATCCTATAGCCAAAGATGTTGCGCCGCGCATGCGTCGCGATCAGGTCCGAAACGATCCCGAACGCGGGCAACGCGACGATATAGACCTCGGGATGCCCGAAGAACCAGAAAAGATGCTGGAAAAGGATCGGGCTGCCGCCGCCATAGCTCATCTGCTGCCCGAATTCGACGAGCGTGGGCATGAAAAAGCTCGTCCCCAGCGCCTTGTCGAAAAGCATCATCACCGCCGCGACGAAAAGCGCCGGGAAGGCCAGAAGCGCCATCACGGTGGCAACGAAAATGCCCCAGACGGTCAGGGGCATGCGCATCAATGTCATGCCGCGCGCGCGGGCCTGAAGCACCGTGACCGTATAGTTGAGCCCACCCATGGTGAACCCGATGATGAAAAGCGCCAGCGAGATCAGCATCAGCACGATGCCGCCCTGTTGTCCGGGCGTGTTGGACATGATGGCTTGTGGCGGATAGAGCGTCCAGCCCGCCCCGGTCGGCCCGCCGGGCACGAAAAAGCTTACAACCAGCACCAGTACCGCAAGCAGGTAGATCCAGTAGCTCAGCATGTTGGCATAGGGGAACACCATATCGCGTGCCCCGACCATCAGAGGAATGAGATAATTGCCGAACCCGCCCAGAAACAGCGCCGTCAGCAGATAGACCACCATGATCATCCCGTGCATGGTGATGAACTGGTAATAGACCTCCGGGGTGATGAAGGTGAACGTGCCGGGAAAGCCCAGCTGCAGCCGGATCAGCCATGAAAGCACAAGCGCGACGAACCCGATCCCGAACGCGGTGACGGCGTATTGCACGGCAATCACCTTGGCGTCCTGGGAGAAGACGTATTTCGTCCACCAGCTCCTGGGATGGTAGAGTTCCATTTCCCCGAGTTCGGCCGGCGGTGCCGACGCGCTCGCATCATGGGGAATATTGGCCATTTGCCGCCTCCTCACTGCCCTTTTGGGGGATCGATCACGACGAAAACGCCGCGAACGTCATTTGCCCCGCCAACCACTCGTCATATTCGTCCTGACCCACGATGCGGAGCCCGCCGCGCATGTATGAATGCCCGGTGCCACAAAGCTCGGCGCACAGGATCTGGTAGGTTCCCGGCTCGGTGAGCGTGGCCCAGAAATAAGTCACCGACCCCGGAATCATGTCCATTTTGGCCCTGATTTCCGGCACGTAGAAATTGTGCAGCACATCGACCGAGCGGAGCGCGAAATGAATCGGCCGGTCGGTGGGCAGAACCAGTTCCCCGCCGACGATCATGTAATCGTCCTGCCCCGCCGGATCGTCGGGATCTATGCCCAAAGGGTTGTCGAAGGTGACGAAGCGATTGTCCGCGCGCCCCAACTGCCCGTCCGCCCCCGGCAGCCTGAAATTCCACAGCCATTGCTGGCCGATGACTTCGACCTCCATGGCATCGTCGGGCACCGAGACAAACTGCGCCCACACGAAAAGCCCCGGCGTCAGCATGGCGATGACGCCCGCCGCCGTCAGCGATACGAGCCAGGTTTCGAGCCGCTTGTTTTCCGGTTCGTAGCTCGCCTTGTGCCCTTCGCGGTGCCGGAATCGGAAGAGGCAATAGGCCATGAAAAGAATGACGGCGGCAAAGACGACCCCCGTGATCCAGAACGTGAGGATCGTCGTGTCGTCGATATAGCCCCAATTGGAGGCCAATGGCGGGAACCACCATGGGCTCAACAGGTGGAACGCGATCGAGCCCACCACCACAAGTACCATCACCCACGCGATAACCATGGTGCCCTCACCTTGTTCCCGGAGAGAGAAGTGCGGGCAGCGCCCCGACATCGCAATGGGGTCGTACGCATGGCCACGCTCCGTGCATCACCCCTCCCGGTGACCTGAATGCCTGGAACAGACTCGACGCAATTCTAAATTCAGCGCTAAAATCCGGCGCTGTCGGATCGGTAAAAAGCTAGAGGAAGCGCCGGTTTTGCTTGCTCACAATTCGGCGAAAACACATCCCTACTTTCCCACTACGGCAATACCCGCAGCAAGAACTTCACAATAGTTAACAATCTCATTGACTTGTCCCGATGTCAACTAAGCGCCGCCTGGCGGGTTCGGGCGCGCAACTGTCGTTGCGCACCCAGGCCGCGCTGGTGTTATTGCTCGACCGGATTGCCGTCCGGTCCGAACTGGGCGAGGTACGCGATCACATTCGCCCGGTCTTGCTCGTTCGGCAGCCCAGGGAAGGCCATTCGGGTTCCCGGCACAAGCTGCTGGGGCGCCTCGAGAAACGCCATCAGCGTTTCGATGTCCCAGACAAGGCCGGAATTGGCCATTGCATCCGAATAGGTGAAATCTGAAAGGCTGCCCGCGGGCCGGTCGACGACGCCGTTCAGCGTCGGCCCCGTGGGCACGCTCTGCGCGCCCGGCCCCGCCCGATGGCACGCCATGCACCGCGTAAAGACGCGCTCACCCGCAGCCGGGTCGCCCGTTATCTCCTGGGTCACCGCCGCACCCGGCATCAGCATTACGGCCATGCCAACAATGCCAATTGCCTTCTTCCAGTCCAAGCACATGAATTCCTCCCTTGCGTGGGCGGCAGGCCATCCGACTGGCCTTTCTCGGCCCATGCGCGAGGATAGCTCAAAATACCGGACTTGCCAAAGCCCATCACAAAAGGTGCAGCAGGAAGGCCAGCGGCCTGGTTGATCAAACGCATGGACTCTTCGAGTGCTTCCGGGAAGGGCCGAAATGCTTTAGGAAAAGCTGGTGACGGTACGAGAAGAATGGCGCGTCTCCGCCCGGCCCGTGCCCTGTGCGGGCAGCCCCCAAAAAGGGCAGTGAGACTGACAGATACCATCGTCTTATGTCCTTGAATCCTAAAGCTGATATTGGCTTTCCGGTGACAAGGGCCTAAGCTCTCCACTATACCGGAAACGTTGAGGGACGCCGGGAGATGATCGACACAACCGAAACACTGCGCCCCTGGCGTGACCGCCTGATCGCCCTGAGGTCGGAAAAGCCGCAACTGGCCCGGTTCGTGACCAACGCACTGCGTTCCGCCGACGAGCAGGATCTGCTGCTTTATCCGGCCCAAATGCTTCAAGAGCTTCTGGCCACGACCTTTTCCCATATCGGCCAACGCACCCCCGGCAAGGCCGACATCCGCATCTGGACGCCCGACGCCGAGATCGTGTCGGGAATAACCATCATCGACATCTATTCGGCCGATACCCCGTTCATCGTCGATTCGGCGCTCGCGGCCATAAGGGCCGCCGGCGGTTCGATCCGATTCATGACCCATCCCACAGTCGCTGTGGACGATGCCACCACCCCCTGGCAGGTGATCGAGGAATCCGAGGGGGTGCGCAAGGAAAGCGTGCTCCAGGTCCATATCGACACGCCCTCCGATCCCCATGCGCTCTCTGTCATTTCCGAGGAACTGACCCAGACCATGGCGCAGGTTCGCGCCGCCGTCGTCGACTGGCGCGACATGCTCGAGCGTCTGCGCGCCGCTGTGGTCGCCTATCGGTCCCACCCACCGGCCATGCGCGAACAGGCACTGACCGAGGCGATCCATTTTCTCGCCTGGCTGGCCGATCACAATTTTACCTTTCTCGGGATGCGCCAATACCGGCTGGCCGGCGAAAGCGGCGAGCAGACCCTGATCCCCGTCGAGGGCTCGGGCCTGGGCATATTGCGCGACCCTTCCTATCTCTACCTGCGCCAGGGCACGCGCTACGTCCACATGAACGACCAGCATCTGGCGTTTCTCGACACCGACGAGCCGCTGATGGTCACCAAGGCCAATCGGCGTTCACTTGTGCACAGGCGCGTGCATATGGACTATGTGGGCATCAAGACCTTCGATGCCGACGGAACGATCACCGGCGAATTGCGCATATTGGGGCTTTTTACCTCGGCTTCGCTGGCGACCCCGGCCAACGAGGTGCCCCTGATCCGGCGCAAGATCGCCGAGGTCATGCGCCAGTCCGGTTTCGACGCGCGCTCGCACGCGGGCAAGGCGTTGATGAACACGCTGGACAATTATCCGCGTGACGAGCTGTTCCAGATTTCCCAGGACGAGCTTTTCGAGTTCGCCAATGTGATCGCCACGCTGCCCGACCGGCCACGCGTCCGGGTGCTGCCGCGTATCGACCGGTTCGACAATTTCGTTTCGGTTCTCGTGTACCTGCCGCGCGACCGCTTCGATTCCAACGTCCGCGCGCGGATCGGCGAGCATCTCGCCAACCGCTATGACGGGCGGGTCTCGGCCTTTGCTCCGGGCTTCCCCGAAGGCGATCTGGCACGCGTCCATTTCATCATCGGGCGCAATGGCGGCCCCACCCCGCGCCCCGATCGCGAGGCACTGGAAGCGGAAATTTCCGAACTGACCCGCACCTTTGCCGACCGCCTGCTCTCGGCGGCGCCCCATGCCGGCGACATAGCCGACTATGCAAGCGCCTTTTCCGCCGATTACCAGGTGGCCCACTCGCACGCCGACGCCCTAGACGACATTGCCGTATTCAAGGCGCTGGGGCCGGACAACCCTCTGGCCGTGCGCCTGAGCCGGGGGGGCGACGGGCCCTCGAGCCTGACGCTCAATGTTTATCACAGGGCCGATCCCATTCCGCTTTCGGCCCGGGTGCCGATGCTGGAAAATTTCGGATTTTCGGTGATCGACGAGCGCACCTACACCATACGCCCGCTCGGGCCGCAGCCGCGCTTTTTGCACGCCATGGCGATCAAGACCAGCGATGGCACGGAAATCGATCTGGGCGAGAGCGCCCGCCGCATTGAGGACGGCATCCTCGCGGTCTCCAGCGGGCTCGTTGAAAACGATGGCTACAATCGGCTGACCCTCACGGCAGGGCTCGGCCACATCGACGTTGCCATATTGCGCGCGCTGGGGCGCTACCTCAAACAGGTCGGCATCGCCTGGTCCCAGACCTATATCTGGACGGCCCTTTCGGTCCATCCGGCCACTGCCCGGGCGCTGGTCGAACTGTTCCACACCCTGCACGATCCCCACCTCGACGCCGACCGCGAGGCGGTGGCTCAAGCGTTGCGCGCCGAAATTTCTGCCGGGCTCGAAACCATAGTTTCGATCGACGAGGATCGGATCATCCGGCGCCTGCTCAATCTGATCGAAGCGAGTGTTCGGACAAATCTCTACCAGCGCATCGACGGCAGGCCGCGCCCGGCGCTCGCCATCAAGTTCGACGCCACGCGGCTCGAAGGCATCCCCCAACCACGGCCCTGGCGCGAGATTTTCGTCTATTCCCCGCGCGTCGAGGGCATCCACATGCGCGGCGGGCCGATTGCCCGCGGGGGATTGCGCTGGTCGGACCGCGCCGAGGATTTCCGCACTGAAATCCTGGGACTGGTCAAGGCACAGATGGTCAAGAACGCGGTGATCGTTCCGGTTGGCGCCAAGGGCGGATTCGTGCCGCGCCTCATGCCAGCCAGTCCCGACCGCGATACCTTCCTGGCCGAAGGCACTGCCTGCTACAAGATTTTCGTCTCCAGCCTGCTCGACGTGACCGACAATCTGATTGCTGACACGGTCCTGCCGCCCGAGGAAATTTTCAGGCGTGACGGGGACGATCCCTATCTCGTTGTCGCCGCCGACAAGGGCACGGCGAGTTTTTCCGATACGGCCAACGCCATCTCCGAAAGCCGCGATTTCTGGCTCGGCGACGCCTTTGCCTCGGGCGGATCGGCCGGATACGACCACAAGAAGATGGGCATTACGGCCCGCGGTGGCTGGGAGGCGGTCAAGCGCCATTTCCGTGAAATCGACATCGATATCCAGACTCAACCCTTTACCGTGGCCGGCGTCGGCGACATGAGCGGCGACGTTTTCGGCAATGGCATGTTGCTGTCGCCGAAAATCCGGTTGGTGGCCGCCTTCGATCACCGCGATATCTTCATCGATCCCGAACCCGATATCGAAAAGAGTTTTGCCGAGCGCGAGCGCCTGTTCGCGCTGCCGCGATCGAGCTGGCAGGACTATGACGTCGGGCTGATTTCCGGGGGCGGCGGGGTGTTTTCGCGCCAGGCCAAGTCCATCCCGCTCTCTCCCCAGATGCAGACGCTTCTGGACCTGACCGGGGTCAGCGCCTCGCCCAGCGAAATCATGTCGGCGATCCTTAGGGCCGATATCGATCTTTTATGGTTTGGCGGCATCGGCACCTATATCCGCGCGACCGACGAAACCGACGCATTGGTCGGCGACAAGGCCAATGACGCCATTCGCGTGCCTGCACAGGCGGTGCGGGCCAAGGTGGTCGGCGAGGGCGCCAATCTCGGGCTCACCCAGCGCGGGCGCATCGAATATGCGCTCAATGGCGGCCGCATCAACACCGACGCCATCGACAATTCCGCCGGCGTCAATTCATCCGACCTTGAGGTCAACATCAAGATAGCGCTGTCCGACATGGTGCGCTCGGGCTCTCTGGCGATGGAGGACCGCAATGTCTTCCTGACCGGGATGACCGACGAGGTCGCCGAACTTTGCCTGCGCAACAATTATCTTCAGACCCTCGCACTGTCTCTCGCCCAGCGGCGGGGCATGACCGATTTCCCCGATCTTGTCGATTTCATCGACGAGCTCGAAACAGCGGGTGCCCTCAACAGGACCGTCGAATATCTGCCCGACGATGCGATGCTGGCCGAGCGCGCTGCCAGCGAGGTCGCGCTGACCCGGCCCGAACTTGCAGTGCTGCTCGCCTACGCCAAATTGACGCTGTATGGCGATCTGCTCGAATCCCCGGTTCCTGACGATCCCTATCTGGCGCGCGAATTGTTCCGTTACTTTCCCGAAACGCTCAAATCGCGCTACCCCGACACAATCGAGAACCACCGCCTGCGGCGCGAGGTGATTGCAACGGTGCTGTCCAACGCGATGATCAATCGCGGCGGGCCCGCTTTCGTGACGCGGCTGACCGCGATCACCGCCGCCGAACCGGGCGCTGTGGCTTTTGCCTATGCCGCCGCGCGCGACAGTTTCGATCTGGCCGGGCTCAACGCCGCCATTGACGCTCTCGACACCACGATTTCGGGCCAGACCCAGCTCGCGCTGTACGCCGAGGTCCAGGGACTTCAGGTGGGCATGGCGCTGTGGTTCCTGCGCAATGAGGATTTTTCCGGCGGCCTGTCGGACATGATCGAGCGTTATCGCACCGGCATATCGACAATAAGGGCTGCGCTGTCCGATCTGGTCTCCCCCTTTCTTGCCGAAGCTGTCGCCGCCCAGGAACTGGGATTTGAGGCCGGCGGCACCCCGCCCGACCTTGCCCGATCCATTGCCGCGCTCTCGGTGCTCTCGCTGGCCCCCGACGCGGTGCTTGTGGCTCACAAATGCAATGCCGAAGTGCTCGACGCCGCCAGGGCCATGTTTGCGGTGATCGAAATGTTCAGGCTGGGCCGGTTGACCGAACAGGGCGCCGCCATCGATGCCGCCGACAGGTTCGACCGCATGGCGATCGACAGGGCCCTGGCCAATCTGACCCGTGGCCTGCGCGACCTTTCAGCCGATATCCTGTCGTCCGGCGACGGACCGGTCGAGGACCGTATCGCTGCCTGGAAGGCGCCACGCGCAGCCACGATTTCCCGCATGGGCGAAACCGTGGCCGACCTGATTGCCGGCGATCTGACCATCTCACGCCTTTCGGTCGCCGCCGGGCTGCTGAGCGATTTGGCAACCAGCTAGAGCGCGTCCAGCAAAAGTGGAAACGGTTTTGCGGTTCGGACGCGCGACGAAACAAGGACTTAGATCGAATCCGCGATTCGAAGACCCGAAGGGCCGCGCCAGCGAAAAGCGGATTTGATCTAAGGCTAGGCGACCGGGCCGTATGGCGGAGGGTGTTCGGTTCTCTGGCGCGGGCATGCTGGGGCGATCCCGAAACACCTTGCATTTGGTGTGCCCGATAGGCAAAAAGCTGCCGGACTCCTCCTCCCCAAAGTTCAGGACTGAACGGCAAAATGAATATCGACGCGATCCCGGCGGGCAAGAACCCGCCCGAAGACCTCAATGTCATCATCGAAGTGCCGCTGGGCGGCGAGCCGATCAAATACGAGATCGACAAGGATTCCGGCGCGCTGTTCGTCGACCGCTTTCTTTATACCCCGATGCGTTACCCCGGCAATTACGGCTTTGTGCCCCACACGCTGTGCGGCGATGGCGATCCGCTCGACGTGATCGTTCTCAATTCGCGCCCGCTGGTTCCCGGCGCCGTGGTGCGCTCGCGCCCGGTTGGGGTGCTGTTCATGGAAGACGATGGCGGTCAGGATGAAAAAATCCTCGCCGTGCCGGTGTCCAAGCTCACCCGCATGTATGACGGTATTACCGATGTGACCGACCTGCCCGAGATTCAGGTCGAACGCGTCAAGCATTTCTTCATGCACTACAAGGATCTCGAGCTGGGCAAATGGGCCAAGATCGATCGGATCGGCGGCGTCGAAGACGCACGCAGGGTGATCCTGGAGTCCATGGAACTGGCCAAAAAGGGCTAAACCCCTCGCTCATCGGCCGTGCCTGAATCCTTGGCCCGCAACTCTTGACCCCATGGGGGTTGCGGGCGTAAAACAGCCAACCGTACCCGCTGGTACGGATACCTCACGAGATATGGATTGACGGCCCGATGAGCGCAAAGACCCTCTATGACAAGATCTGGGACGACCACGTTGTCGCATATAACGAGGATGGCACCGCCATTCTCTATATCGACCGTCACCTCGTCCACGAAGTCACGAGCCCGCAGGCGTTCGAGGGTCTACGCCTGTCCGGCCGCAAGGTGCGCGCCCCCGAGCGCACGCTGGCCGTCGTCGATCATAACGTGCCGACCTCGGACCGCACCCATGGGATCGATGATCCTGAATCGAAAATCCAGGTCGATACGCTCGCCCAGAATGCTGTCGATTTCGGTGTCGAATATTACAACGAACTCGACATGCGCCAGGGTATCGTCCACATCGTCGGTCCCGAGCAGGGCTTTACCCTGCCGGGCATGACGATCGTCTGCGGCGACAGCCACACCTCGACCCATGGCGCTTTCGGGGCGCTGGCCCACGGTATCGGCACCTCGGAAGTCGAGCACGTTCTGGCCACCCAGACGCTGATTCAGTCCAAAGCCAAGAACATGCGGGTGACCGTCAACGGCTCGCTTCCCGCCGGGGTAACCGCCAAGGACATTATCCTGGCGATCATCGGCGAGACGGGCACGGCGGGCGGCAACGGCCACGTCATCGAGTTTGCCGGCCAGGCGATCCGCGAATTGTCCATGGAAGGCCGCATGACGGTCTGCAACATGACTATCGAGGGTGGAGCCCGCGCCGGGCTGATCGCGCCCGACGAAAAGACTTATCGCTATGTCAAGGACCGCCCCCGCGCGCCCAAGGGCGCGGCCTACGACATGGCGCTCGATTACTGGAAGACCCTCTATACCGACGAGGGCGCTACATTTGACAAGGAAGTGGTGCTCGACGCCGCCAATCTGCCCCCCATCGTCTCATGGGGTTCGTCCCCCGAAGACGTGATCTCGGTGACCGGGGTGGTGCCCAACCCCGACGATATCGCCGACGCCAACCGGCGGGCATCGAAAAAGCGGGCGCTCGAATATATGGGGCTGACCGCCGGAACCAGGATCACCGACATCGAACTCGACCGGGTGTTTCTTGGCTCATGCACCAATGGCCGGATCGAGGATCTGCGGGCCGCAGCCGCCGTGGTCAAGGGCCACAAGGTCCACCAGCGCGTCAACGCCATGGTCGTGCCGGGTTCCGGACTGGTCAAGGCTCAGGCCGAGGCCGAAGGGCTCGACAAGATCTTCATCGAGGCCGGGTTCGACTGGCGCGAACCGGGCTGCTCGATGTGCCTGGCCATGAACGCCGACAAGCTCGCTCCCGGCGAGCGCTGCGCCTCGACCTCGAACCGCAATTTCGAGGGCCGCCAGGGTTTCAAGGGCCGCACGCATCTGGTGTCCCCCATCATGGCCGCCGCCGCCGCCATCAAGGGCCATTTCGTCGATATCCGCGAGTGGCCCAATCAGTAGGAGCGTTCCCAGAAAAAGTGGTCCCGGTTTTTCGGTTCGGGAACGCGACGAAAGGAATGTTCATGGCCGAACCGTCCGAAGGCGACGCAAAATTGTGGGGGCCGCTCTCGGCCCCCTCGCTCGACGACATCGAAGCCCTGGCCGTTGAAGCGCTCGAGGCGCTGCCCGAGCCTTTCAGGTCGATGTCGCGTGGCGTCGAATGCCGGGTCGCCGAATTTCCCACCGAAGACATCTGCAAGGACATGGACCTTGAAAGTCCGTTCGAGTTGATGGGGCTGTTCGAGGGGATCGGCATGACCGATGACGGCGTCGTCCCCCATACCGGCCAGATGCCCAATCGGGTGTGGCTCTACCGCCGTCCGATCCTGGACTATTGGGCCGAGCATACCGACACGCTGGGCGAAATCGTCACCCACGTCCTGGTGCACGAGATCGGCCATCATTTCGGCCTGTCCGACGATGACATGTATGCCATCGATGACGGGTTACGTTGAGCGTTCGGCCTCTTTCCGGCTCATGAAGCGGTAATCGGCATAGGTATCGCCTTCGATATCGTCATCGACGACAAGGACCAGCTCCTGCGCCCCGAGCGCTTCATACCATGTCTCCCAATCGACGAGATCGAAATGGCTGCCCGGCCGGTCGGGCCCCTCGTTGGAATCGGCATTGAGCATGTGCTGGTCGAATGTGAGCCCCAAAAGATGCTGTTCCCTGCCGCCGGTTTCGGGCATGTCGGCCATGATCGGGTTGCCGCCGCGGGCCTCCGTCCATTCCCGTATTTCTCGAAGTTCGCTGAGCACTTTGGCCATTTCCTGTCTCTCCAATTGATCCATTCTGCCCAATAACGGCGACGGCGCCCCAGGCGTTGCGACAAACATGGGCTTGGCAGACCCATGCAGAACGCGTTACGCCAGTGCGCCGGGCTCTTGATCGCGTGGCGAAATGACCTGCCCTCATCCGCGAACACGGGGGCGCCAACGAACTTTGGACTAGCCTACCATGACCGGCGCGTTGCTTGTATTTTGGGTCATTGTCGCCCTTTGCACCATCGAAGCCCTGGTTTTCCTGGGCCTTGCGCGCTTTGATCCCAAAAATCGCGCGGCCCTGTGGTTTTCCGGCGCGTTCGCGGCGGCCGCCATCAGTTTTCTTGGCGAGATCGTCCTGACGACGGGATTTTACCCGGGGCCGACGCGCATGGTGATTGCGTTGGCGATGGTTGCGATGTTCGTTCTCCTCGCATACGGCCTTGCCATACGCTATCGGGTGGACCTTCACCCGGGCGGCGGCTGGGCCATTGGCACGGCATCCGCCCTGCTCTACTGGCTCATCCTCGACCTGCCGCGCGAGGATTTCGTCCGCCAGTTCCTTTACCAGATTCCCTATGCGCTTCTCAGCCTTCTCTCGCTGTCGGTCATCTGGCGTTCGCGTTCGAAAAAACGACTCGACCGGATGTTCATCTGGCTTTTCGCGTTCCTCGCACTGCACTTCCTGGCCAAGCCCTTCCTTGCGCTGTGGACCGGCGGTGTCGGCGCAACGGCGTCGGGCTTTTCCGCCACTGTCTATGCCGGCCTTTCGACGGCATCAGGCGCTGTCCTTTTGCTGATTCTGGCGAGCGGCGGCCTGGCGCTTTTGCTCAGCGATACCGCGGGACGCCTGGTCCAGAAAGCCGAACGGGACGACGAAACGGGCCTGCTCAGCCGCCAGGGCTTTACAACCCATGCCGAGCGGCGCGCGCTGGCCCTGGCCGAGGCTGAGTCAACCGAACGCGTGGACCTGACCCTGACCCTGATCGCCATCAAGGCGGCCGCGCCTTCATACGCCCTGGCCCTGCCTTTGCGGGCCATGGCCGCTCTGATCGGCGACCATGTATCGCGGGACGCGCTGGTGGGGCGCATGGCCGACCGCGACTTCGCTATCCTTTCTCCCCACACCAATCTCATGGCGGCGCGGCGAACCGCAGAGGCGCTGCGTGTTGCGGCGAGTGCAAACCTGAGCGAACCGGACCGGCCCGTGACGCTGAGCATCGGGATTACCGAGCGCGAGAAGGGCGAGGTTTATGCCGACCTGCTGGCACGCGGCCTTTGGGCGCTCGATGAAGCCGAAAGGGCCGGCGGCAATTGCGTGCGACTGGCCGCCCGCTCCAGTTTCGACCTGTCCAATATCCGGCAGGGCTAGAGCGCTTCCAGGATAAGTGGTATCCACTTTATCTGGACACGCTCTATCCCCAAATCTGCTTGAGCAGCCGGTAGCTCTCCAGGCGCTTGTCGTAATCGTGGATGGTTGTCGAAACCATCACCTCGTCGGCATTGGTTTCCCTTACCTTCTCGGCGATTTTCGCCTTTACCGTTTCGGGGCTGCCCACGATCCAGAGCTTGGACTGGGTTTGAACGAAGGCCCGCTCCTGATCGGTCCAGGGATAGGCGTCGGCCTCTTCGGGCGGCGCGATCTTTTGCGGGTCGTTCGAGCGCAGCCGCAGCCAGGTCAGTTCCATCGATTTTGAAAGATGTTTGGCCTCCTCGTCGGTCGGCGCGCAGATCACCGCCACGCACAAGATCGCGTGCGGGGACGAAAACTGGTCCGACGGCCGGAAACTGCGCCGATAGGCATCGAAGGCCGGCCCGGCCGGTGTCGGCGAAAAATGCGAGGCGAAGGCGTAGCCGATCCCGTATTGCCCGGCCATCTGCGCCGACGCTCCGGACGAGCCCAGAAGCCAGATGGGGGGCAGGACGATTTCGGCGGGCACCACCTTGACGCGGGCCAGTGGGTGATCGTCTGGAAACCCGCCGCGCTCATAGGCCAGCATCTCGGCGAACTCGTGCGGGAAATCCTCGCCATTGGTCGAGCGCAGGGCGCGCAGGGTCAGCCCGTCCGAACCGCCGGCCCGCCCGATCCCCAGATCGATGCGGCCGGGATAGAGCCCTTCGAGGGTGCGATAGGTTTCAACCACCCGCAAGGGCACGTGGTTGGGCAGCATCACTCCGCCCGCACCGACATTGATGCGCTTGGTGTGCGCCGCCGCATGGGCGATCAATATGTCGGGAGCCGAGGAGGCGATCGAGGCCATGCCGTGATGTTCGGCATACCAGAGGCGCGCAAATCCCATCTCGTCGCCCAGCCGGGCCAGATCGAGAGTTTTGGAGAGTGCGTCGGTGGTGGAATAGCCTTGCGAGATCGGCGCAAGGTCCTGGATGGAAAGCGGGGGCAAAGTCATTTTGCCAAGATGGGAGAAGGCGCGCTTTGGTTCAAGCCGCCCGGAACCATTTTATCGCCAAAATACGATAGACCGCACTGTTGCCCGCCTGCAATTGACAAGCGGACACCTTTGAGGTGCATTGCCCCATCTCCGCGTAACCGAGGCCAAGTTCATGAATCGTCCACTCGCCGCCCTGGCTCTGGCCCTTCTGGCGGGGTCCGGCGCTCAAGCGGCTTCGGCTCAGGAGTTCGGTCTTGATGAAGTGCGGGCCGGCCTATTCTACCATTCGGCCTATGGCGGTTTCCTGCCCACCGGAAACAACTGGGATTTCTCACGCCTTGAGGATGTGAAATTTTCGGCGCTGTTTACCTCCCCCGATATCGAGGCGTTCCGCTGGATCGGCTCGCCGCGGCCCGAAGTGGGGGCGACGCTCAATTTCAACGGCCGTGAAAATATCGTTCACGCCAATCTCAACTGGCAGATCCCTGTGTTCGAAACCCCGCTCTATCTCGAACTGGGATTCGGTGCCGCGGTCACCGATGGCGCCTTGTCGGGCGCAGCCCGGCCGGCGCGCAATTTCGGCTGCTCGTTCAATTTCTACGATGCGGCCGGCATCGGGGCCAATGTGAGCGAGAACGTTACCGTCACGCTGCGCTATGAGCACATCTCCAATCTCGAGCTCTGCTCACCCAATGACGGGCTCTCCAATATCGGGCTCATGGTGGGCTTCAAGTTCTGAGACAAAGGCGAAATCGGGCGCGCTGAAACTCTTTTGAGAGATCGCCCGTAATTCCCCCTGTCAGCACGGCCAATGGGGCCGATGCCCAATCATTCCCATAAGGGGGGATCACCATGCTCAAATTCGTTTCCGCTCTCGCGCTCGGTGTCGCCGTTTCGTTCGGCGCTTCGAGCGCAATTTTCGCCCAGGACAATCCGATGGTCGGCGGCGCGCCGATGTCGCCTGAAATGAACATCATCGAAAACGCCGTCAATTCGGCCGATCACACGACGCTGGTTGCCGCCGTCCAGGCCGCCGGGCTCGTCGATACGCTCCAGGGTCCGGGCCCGTTCACTGTCTTTGCGCCGACCAACGCCGCGTTTGGCGATCTGCCCGCCGGCACCGTCGATACGCTGCTCGAGCCTGAAAACCTTGAAATGCTGCAGAAGGTTCTGACCGCCCACGTCATCGCCGGCAATTATTCGGCCGCGCAGCTGATGGCCATGGCCGAGGAAAACGGCGGCTCGTTCGGTCTCACGACAGTTTCGGGCGACCTTCTGGGCTTCCAGATCATCGGCGGTTCGCTCAAGGTGGTCGATGAAAGCCGCTCGGTGGCCGATATCACCATCGCCGATGTCAACCAGTCGAACGGGGTGATCCACGTTGTCGATTCGGTGCTCGTGCCCAACTGAGAGAACGCATTTCCCCTAGCGTTTGGAGGCCCCGTCGCTTGCGGCGGGGCCTTTTGCGTTTCGCGCCGACCTTGGCAAAGCACCAAGAACCGCGTATGAAGCTGATCGTGAACGGCAGGAGCCCTTTTCCATGGGTTTTTCGACCATGACAGCGCTGCTCGATAGGCCCGGCGATCGCGCCGGGACAAGACCGTTCGCACTCAAAACCACCACCAAAACCGCTTGACGCGCTCCCCGGGCCAGCTCCTCCCGGCGGGGAGGGCGGCAAAGTCACTTGTGGCCGAGCGGGTTCATCCCCGCGGCGCGGGAGGTGGGGTGAAAGGATAAGAAATATCATGGGTTACAAGGTTGCAATCGTCGGTGCCACGGGCAATGTGGGCCGCGAAATGCTCGACATTCTCGCCGAGCGCAATTTTCCGATCGACGAATTGGTGCCGCTGGCGTCCTCGCGCTCGGTCGGACGCGAGGTGAGCTTCGGGGACAAGGTTCTCAAGTGCAAGAACCTCGACGATTTCGATTTTACCGGCACCGATTTCGTTCTGATGAGCGCGGGCGGCGACATTTCCAAGCAATGGGCGCCCAAGATCGGCGCGACCGGCGCCATCGTCATCGATAATTCCTCGGCCTTCCGCTACCACGAGGACGTCCCGCTGATCGTACCGGAAGTCAATGCCGACGTTCTCGATGCCTATATGGCCAGGAACGACCGCAAGAACATCATCGCCAATCCCAATTGCTCGACGGCCCAGCTCGTTGTGGCCCTCAAGCCCCTGCACGATCTGGCGCAACTGACCCGCATCGTTGTTTCGACCTACCAGTCGGTTTCCGGCGGCGGCAAGGACGCCATGGACGAATTGTGGAACCAGACCAAGGGCATTTTCGTCAACGATACCCCCACGCCCGCAAAGTTCACCAAGCAGATCGCCTTCAACGTCATTCCGCACATCGATGTGTTCATGGAAGACGGCTACACCAAGGAAGAGTGGAAGGTGCTCGCCGAGACCAAAAAGATGCTCGACCCCCGGATCAAGGTCACCTGCACCGCCGTGCGCGTGCCGGTGTTCGTTGGCCATTCCGAAGCCGTCAACATGGAGTTCGCCCGGCCCATCACGCCCGATGAGGCACGCGATGCGCTGCGCGATGCGCCCGGTCTCGTGGTGCTCGACAAGCGCGAGAACGGTGGCTACGCGACCCCCGTCGAAGCCAAGGGCGAAGACGCGACCTATGTCAGCCGCATCCGCGAGGACGCCACCGTCGAAAACGGCCTCGTCATGTGGGTGGTCTCGGACAATCTGCGCAAGGGCGCGGCGCTCAACACCATCCAGATCGCCGAAACGCTGATTTCGCGCGGTCTGATGAACACCAAGGCGGCCTGATGCGCTGGGCCGCTCTTTTCACCGACAAGACCGAGGGCGCCGCGGAAATCCGCGCCGCTCACACAGCGGACCATCAGGCCTATCTGCGCGAATACAAGGGCCAGATCCTGCTGGCGGGCGCCATGCGCGCCGAGCCCGATGGCGCGCCGGTCGGCGGCTTGTGGATTTTCCAAGCCGATACGAAAGAAGAAGTCGAGGCGATCATCGCCAGGGACCCCTTCCAGATTCATGGCCTGCGCGCCACCACCACAATCAACGCCTGGGGCACGGCTCCGGGCTATGAAGACGTGGCTATCGCGCCGCGCTGATCTTTTAGAGCGTGTCCAGATAAAGTGGATACCACTTTATCGGTTCGGACGCGCGACAAAACAAAGGTTTAGAGACAAGGATTTGATTCAATCAGATCCTGAACGGCTCTAGCCAAGGCCCCCTCACCGGCCTGCCGGCCTTCTCGCCTCCATTCGTGCCACTGGCACGAATGGCAAGGCGGTTCGAAGTCTCCCCGAAGGGGCGAGGGTTCATATTGCCGAAGCGCTGGAGATAGATCGCGGCGTCGGGGAAGCCGCAGCCTCACTCCCTCGCCCCTTTTGGGAGAGGGTTGGGGTGAGGGGGCCGAGCCTCATCTCGCTCCGGCAGCGAAAGAAACCTCTCTCTATGGAGCAGAGGTGCTTCCGGCGCTGGCGGACATTGTTCACCTCTCCCTGAGGGGGAGAGGTCGGATGGCGCAGCCATACGGGTGAGGGGGCCTTGCTTTGCTGTTCACCGCCGGATGACAGCCTCGCGGCATTGCGCTAGAGCACACCTTCCCGCCCTTCTTCTTGCGAGTTTCCCCCATGCCTTTGCGCGACGTGTTGATCGCCCTCGTTGTCGTTGCGATCTGGGGGTTCAATTTCACCGTCATCAAACTCAGCGTCGCCGAATTGCCGCCATTGCTGTCGGCGGCGCTGCGGTTCTTTTTCGCGGCTGTGCCCGTGGTGTTCTTCATTCCCCGCCCCAGAGCTTCCTGGCTTGTTGTCGCCTTGTATGGGCTGTTCATGGCCTGCGCGCTTTATGCGCTGCTCAATCTCACCCTGTTTCTGGGTCTTTCGGCGTCGCTCGCCTCGCTCGCCCTGCAGGTGCAGGCGATGTTTACCATCGCTATTGCGTTTTTCGTTTTCGGCGAGGTGCCGCGCCGGCTTCAGATTGTGGGCGGTCTCGTGGCGTTCGGCGGCATCGGCGTCATCGCCTGGGGGCATGGCACCGGCGGGCAATTGCTGCCGCTGGCGATTCTGATGTTGGCGGCGCTCTCCTGGGGCATTGCCAACAATGTCTCCAAGCTGGCCGGATCGATCCCCATGCTGCCGTTCACGGTCTGGGGCAATCTGATCGGCTCGATCCCCCTGTTCGCGCTCGCCTTCACCTTCGAGGGCGGCCCGGCCATCTTTTCCCATATCGATCCGCCGAGCTGGAACGCGGTGATGCTGGTTGCATTCCTGGCCTATCCGGCGACGCTGTTCGGGTTCACCATGTGGTCGGGCCTGCTCTCGCGCCATTCGGCGGCAACGGTCGCGCCCTTCACCCTTTTGGTGCCGATCGCGGGCATTTCGTCGGGCGTTCTGATCCTGGGCGAACCGATTTACGCGGCCGATGTGGCCGGCGGCGTCCTGATCTTTATCGGGCTGATCCTGACAGTGGTGAAGATGCGCTCCAGGCAGGTGCCGATCAATCCGGGGGCATAGTCCCGACCCAGCCGCACCCACCCCTTGGTCACCCCGGCCCCCGAGCCGGGGTCCAGTACACTCAGCCTCAAAGGAAGAGCCGCTGACGCTGCCGGTTACTGGGTCCCGGGTCAAGCCCGGGATGACGCTGTAAGCAAGGGATGACCTTGCCGTCAGGCTAAAGTTCGGGTCGCTTGAAGTCGCCGCTTTCCCCGTTCATGGTCCACAGTTCGCCTGAGGAAATGTCGAACCATGCCCCGTGCAACGAGAGTTCGCCGGCATCGACGCGCTCCTTGACGAAGGGGAAGGTCATGAGGTTGCCCAGCGACTGGCGGATGACGATGCGTTCCAGCGCGGTCTGCTGTTCGGTGGCGGTCAGAAGGGAATTGGCCTCGACCTTGCCGGCGACTTCTTCGATCATGGTCAGCCATTTGCCGATGAAGGCGCCCTCGGGCGCATGCCCGCCCGCCGTGGCCAGGGCCCCGGCAATGCCGCCGCAGCGGCCATGGCCCATGACCACGATGTTTTCGACCCTGAGATGAATGATGGCGAATTCGATGGCCGAGGAGGTGCCGTGATAGGCGGCGTCCGGGCCGTAGGGCGGTACGAGGTTGGCGACGTTGCGCAGGACGAAAAGCTGGCCCGGCCCGCAATCGAAAATGGTTTCCGGCGCGGCACGCGAATCGCAGCAGGCAATCACCATGGTCGTGGGCTTCTGGCCTTCTTCGGCCAGCTTCCTGTAGCGCTCGCTCTCGGTCGCATAGCGCCCCGACATGAAGTTGCGGTAACCCTCGATCAGAAAGGGGGGGAAGTGCTGCGCCATGCTCGCATCCTTTTTTTGCTGTATCCGCCCCTGCCGATTAGCCCCTGACGCGGCCAAGATCAATCGCCCGGAGCGAGATCAGAAAAAGTTGCAGACTTTTTCGGTTCGATCTCGCGACAAAATAGAAACTTGCGTCCGATTGAGATTTAAATGATCCGGCCGGGGCCTTATGGTGCCGGTCCGATACCAATGGAGATGGTTGATCCCATGATGATCTACCGCTTTTTGTCGGGCGACGACGATTCGGCCTTCTGCCACAAGGTCACCAAAGCCCTCTCGGAAGGCTGGCTGCTTTATGGCGCGCCTCATTACGTCTTCGATGCCGCGACGGGCAAAATGCGCTGCGGGCAGGCAGTGACAAAAGAGGTCGAGGACCAGCCCTACGATCCGGATAAAAAACTCGTCGATTACGTCTGAGCGGCCCATTTCATGGCCATATAGACGCCGCCGGCTTCCAGTTCGTCCAGCATCTGGACGGTCCGCTTGTCCCGCGTGGCGGGTCGTTTGGCGCGGGCGATCCAGCCCAGATAGTCATTGCGCTGATAGGCGGGCCGCCCGTCATAGGCGGCGCGCAGCCCGGCCCTGTCGAGCCGATCCGCTATATCGTCGGGCATAGGCTGGATGGGACGGCTGAGCCGTGATGTGTCTTTGCTCATGACTTCACATATTGGCGGTGATCGTCACCGATGACGCGCTGCGCTCGTGCGGGCCGTGCCAGACCGCCTCGATATTGTTGCCGTCGGGGTCGAGAACGAAGCAGGCATAATAGCCCGGATGGTAGGGTCGTTCGCCGGGCGCGCCATTGTCGGTGCCCCCGGCCGCGAGGGCGGCGGCGTGAAAAGCCTTGACCATTTCGGGGCCGTCGGTCTGAAACGCCAAATGGACCTTGCTCACATAGGTGTCGGCGGCATCGACGAACAATTCGTCGGAAACGAAAAACCTCTCGGTTTCCACTGTCAACTCCCGGCCCAGCGCGCCGAGTGCGGCTCGATAGAAGTTCCGGCTTTTTTCAAGTTCGCGGACCCGCAGGTGCAAATGGTCGATAAGCCGTCCTCGGTGAAACTGCATTGTGAATTTTCCGATTTGATCGTTGGTGTGTAATACATAGCCATGCTAACAGTTAGCAATGCTAAATGAAAGAGCAATCCGTGTCCCAGTCTCATAAGGCGCGAGCCCTGCAATTGCTCCATCGCACCATCCTGCCGCTCGACAGGGCGTTGCAGGCGGCCGACCGGCAGACCGGTTGCAGCGCGGCGCAGCTTTCGGCGCTTTCGGTTATCCATTTTTTGAAGGCCAATACGGTTGGCCGTCTTGCGGCACAGGAAAAAATCTCGGCGCCGACGGCCTCCCGGCTGGTCGAGGGCCTGGTTCGCCAGGGGCTCGCACGCCGGGTGGATGGCAACGACCGCCGCTCGGGTCGCATCGAGGTCACGGCGGCCGGCCTTGCTGCGGTCGATCTTGCCTGTGGCGCGCGCGAAGCCATTCTGGCCGATCTGCTCAAGGGGTTCAGCGAAGAGGAATGGCTGCAATTGCGCGCCGTTGCCGGCGCGTTGGCGCGAGAGCTCAATGTCGGACCGCAGTCGGTTCATCCCGACGGATAAAGCCCGCGCAGGCATACCTGCCGAAGAAAAGCGGAGCGCATGCTGACATCAAAAAGCCGCCCTGGCGGGGATAATCGGGCCCGCCAGGACGATTTCGAGCGCTTCCAGAATAAGTGGACACCACTTATTCGGTTCGGAAGCGCGGCGAAACAAGGACTTAGATCAAGTCCGCGATTCGAAGACCCGAAGGGCAGCGCAAGCGAAAAGCGGATTTGATCTAAAGGAGGCCATGATTCCGACCGACAGTTTTTCACTTATCGTTATCGGCGGCGTCGCTCTTGTCGCCTTCTGGCTGGTTTTCTCGCTGGTGCGGAAAATGTTCGGACTGGTGCTGCTCGTGGCGCTAGCTGTTGGCGCATGGGTGCTCTGGAGCAATCCGCATCTGCTCTATTCGGTCAGCGGCGGCCTTCTGGGCGCCCCTTAGGCCGGATCGCGCACCGCTTCGATGGCCGGGAGAAGCACGTTTTCGTAGCTCTCCTGGTCGAGCGGTCCGACATGCTTGAACCGGATGACCCCGTCATTGTCGACGACGAAGGTTTCCGGCACGCCATAAACGCCCCATTCAATGCCCACCCGACGGTCCCGATCCGCGCCGATACGGTCGTAGGGATTGCCTAGCTCGTCGAGAAACGCCCTGACATTTTCCGCCGGGTCGTCATAGTTGAGCCCATAGATTTGCACCGGCTTGTCGGCCAGATCCATCAGAAACGGATGCTCGGCGCGGCACGGCACGCACCAGGACGCAAAGACATTGACGACCACAACGCCATTGCCGGCCAGATCGGCTGTGGCAAATCCGGGCTGATCGTGCCCCTCGACAGGAGGAAGGTCGAATTCGGGCACCGGCTTGTCGATGAGCGCCGACGGCACGAAACTCGTCGAGCGTCCCATCTGCGAGGCAAAAACGCCAAGCAGGGCTGCAAGGACAATAAGCGGCAAGACCGCCAGCCCGATCCTTACTGATGGTTTCATTGCTGCCTGCGCGCCCGTCGCGCTGTTTCGAGCACCTCCACCCGCGTCTTTGCCGCGCGAGCGGAAAACACCGTCCAGCCGATCAGCCCACCGACAACGACGATCGTTCCGGCATAAGCTGCGGCGATAAATTCCCAATGCTGACCAAGGTCGATCATGCCTGCTCTCCCGCGCGGGCCCGCGCCAGTTCCAGCGATCTTATGCGGCGTTTGGTGATCTCGGTGCGCATGCGCACCAGATGCAGCGTCAGAAACAGAAGCGAAAACGCCAGCGTCATGACCAGCAGCGGGATGAGGATCGCACTATCAACGGTCGGGCCATCGGTCCTGAACACGGATGCGGGCTGGTGCAGGGTCTGCCACCAATCGACCGAGAACTTGATGATCGGAATATTGATGGCACCCACCAGCGTCAGCACCGCAACGATGCGCGCCGCCTTGAGCTGATCATCGAACGCCCGCCATAGAGCGATCAGTCCCAGATAAATGAAGAGCAGGACCAGCGTCGAGGTCATCCGCCCGTCCCATTCCCAGAACGTGCCCCAGGTGGGCCGGCCCCACATCGCCCCCGTGAAAAGGGCCAGCGCGGTAAAAGCGGCACCCAGCGGGACGGCAGCCTTCTGGCTGACATCGGCCATGGGATGGCGCCAGACCAGCGTTCCGATGGCCGAACAGAACATGACCGCGTAACAGAACTGGCTGAGCCATGCGCTGGGCACGTGCACATACATCATGCGCACCGTATCGCCCATCTGATAATCGGCGGGCGAGCCAAGGAACGAAAAATACAGGCCCACGACAAAAGCCAGCACCGTGACGACCGAAAGTGGCAAAACAAGATGGCGCGACCACCCCATGAACATCCCCGGATGGGCGATGCGGGTGAACCATCCCGGCTCGGCGGGTTTGGGCTGGGTCTGAACCATCTATTCCCCGGAAATCCTCAGCGCCAGTGCCGCGGCGAACGGCGCAAGCGTTACGCTTAAAAGACTGAGCGCACCGAGCAGCAGCAAAGCCTGGGACGATCCGCCCAGCCGCGCCACGTCGAACGCACCGGCACCGAAAATAAGCACTGGCAGGCTCAGCGGCAAGACAAGAACCGGTGCAACCAGCCCTCCGCGCTTGAGGCCAACTGTCACAGCGGCGCCGATCGCGCCGAAAGCGGCCAGTGCAGGCGTGCCGAGCGCGAGCGAAAAAACAGCCAGCCAGAACCCCTGCCCATCGAGCCCCAGCATCAGGGCCAGAACGGGCATTGCAACGATCAACGGCAGTCCGGTGAGCAGCCAGTGCGCGAAAAGTTTGGCGGCAACAACCACCTCGAGCGCAATCATAGCGTGCCGGAAAACGGCAAGGCTTCCATCGTCGAAATCGCTGCGAAACAGGCGCTCATTGGACAAAAGCTGCGCCAGAAGCGCAGCGACCCAGATGATGGCCGGCGCGAGTTGAGCGAGAAGGGGGCGGTCCGGGCCAACCGCAAACGGCATCAACACGCCCACGATGACGAAGAACAGCACCAGGGTCAGAAGGTCCCCACCCTGGCGCAGACCCAAGCGGAGATCGCGAACGATGATTGCGCCCAGCGCCTTCATTGCGCCGACCCGCCCAGCTGGAGTGTCTTCACATTGCCGTCAACGGCGATATCGAGATGAGTGGCGATGACCGCCAGCCCACCCTGTCGCAAATGATTGGAAATCAGCGCACCGATCCAGGCCGCGCCGGCGGTGTCGAGCGCGCTGGTCGGCTCATCGAGCAGCCAAAGCGGTCGCCGCACGGCGATGAGACGCGCCAATGCCAGGCGCCGGGTCTGGCCGGCCGAAAGGAGGCCTGCATCGATACTACCCAATTCCCCCAGCCCGGCCTGAGACAGGGCCGCCTCGACATCTGCCGGCTTTTCATCGAGCACATCGGCCCAGAACCTTAGATTTTCAGCAACGCTGAGCCCCGCCTTAATGGCCGGCGCATGCGCGACATAGTGCAAATGCCCGTATGTCGGCGCCTCGGGATCAGATTGCAGATACTCAATGCGCCCCGCTACCGGATCCAAAAGCCCGGCCAGGGCCATCAGCAATGTGCTTTTGCCGGCCCCGTTCGGGCCCCGCAGCATAAGGGCGGTCCCCGCTTCCAGCGAAAAGCTCAACTCTGTCAGAATGGCCCGCCCGCCCCGGCTCAGCGACAGGGCGTTAACGCCAAGGCCAGTTTCCGGCATGCGGGAAAGCCCTTCAATGATCATGCCAAAGCTCTATTGAACCAAAGTCCGGGCTGGCAAGTGCAAATTGGATTCATTATAGAGAGGGCGAAAAAGGCGGGGGAGAAATCATGCTTTCTCGCTTCATGCCTCCGGACGAGCCGGTGGCCATTGCAGCGTTGCACCGTTTTCGACGCGAAATTGGCCGTTTGGCCCGGTCTCAATCGGGGGTACCCGCAACCCTATTGAGACAAGGCGGACCGCGTGACCGAGACATCCAATAGCTTTAAGACCAAAACGAACCTCACCGTTGGAAACAAGGCCTATACGATCTTTTCCCTCGCCGAGGCAGAAAAGAACGGATTGGATGGCATTTCCCGCCTGCCCCATTCGCTGAAGGTCGTTCTGGAAAACCTGTTGCGCTTCGAAGATGACCGCACCGTCAAGGCGGCGGATATCAAGGCGGTCAAGGCCTGGCTCGAGGATCGCGGCCGCGCCGGCCATGAAATTTCCTACCGCCCCGCGCGCGTTCTCATGCAGGACTTTACAGGCGTTCCCGCCGTTGTCGATCTGGCCGCCATGCGCGATGCCACCGCAAAGCTCGGCGCCGATCCCCAGAAAATCAATCCTCTGGTCCCCGTCGATCTGGTCATCGATCACTCGGTGATGGTCGACTATTTCGGCACGCCCGGCGCGTTCGAACAGAACGTCGAAAAAGAATATCAGCGCAATGGCGAACGCTATGAATTCCTGCGCTGGGGTCAATCCGCGTTTGAAAACTTCCGCGTCGTGCCTCCCGGAACCGGCATCTGCCACCAGGTGAACCTCGAATATCTGGCTCAGACCGTCTGGACCAAAAAGGAAAACGGCGAAGAAATCGCTTATCCCGACACTCTTGTCGGCACCGACAGCCACACCACCATGGTCAACGGCATGGCCGTCCTGGGCTGGGGCGTTGGCGGCATCGAGGCCGAAGCGGCTATGCTTGGCCAGCCGATCTCCATGCTGATCCCCGAAGTGATCGGTTTCAAATTCACCGGAAAACTGCCCGAAGGCACCACCGCGACCGACCTCGTGCTGCACGTCGTCGAAATGCTGCGCAAGAAGGGCGTTGTCGGCAAGTTCGTCGAGTTCTTCGGAGCGGGCCTGTCCAACCTCTCGCTCGAAGACAAGGCAACGATCGCCAACATGGCGCCCGAATATGGCGCGACCTGCGGTTTCTTCCCGATCGACAGGGAAACCATCAAATACCTCAACGATTCCGGTCGCGAGCCCGATCGCGTGGCGCTGGTCGAAGCCTATGCCAAGGAACAGGGCATGTTCCGCGCCGACAATGACGAAGATCCGGTCTTTACCGATACGCTCGAGCTTGATCTGGCAACAGTGGTTCCCTCGCTGGCCGGCCCCAAGCGCCCGCAGGACCGCGTTGCCCTGACCGATGCCTCGACCGCGTTCGTCAAGGCACTCGATGAAATCGCCGGGGGACGCAAAACTTCGCCCGAGCCAGAATCCAAGGGCGATTCGCGCTATATGGACGAAGGTGCCACCGGCGTTCACGACACGCCTGAAGACAACGAGAACCACGGCTATGCGGTGAACGGCGCGGACTACCGGATTGCCGATGGCGACGTGGTAATTGCCGCAATCACATCCTGCACCAACACGTCCAACCCCTCGGTGCTCATCGCCGCCGGTCTGGTGGCACGCAAGGCCCGCGAAAAGGGTCTCAGGCCCCAACCCTGGGTCAAGACTTCGCTGGCTCCCGGCAGCCAGGTCGTGACCGAATATCTCGAAAAGTCCGGCCTGCAGGAAGACCTTGACGCCATGGGCTTCAACACGGTCGGTTATGGCTGTACCACCTGCATCGGCAATTCCGGACCGCTGGACGAAAACATCTCCAAGACCATCAACGACAACGATCTGGTTGCCGTATCGGTGCTCTCGGGCAATCGCAATTTCGAAGGCCGCGTCAATCCTGACGTGCGGGCCAACTACCTCGCTTCTCCCCCGCTGGTCGTCGCCTATTCACTGCTGGGCAAGATGACCGGCGACATCACCACCCAGCCGCTCGGCAACGGGTCGGACGGACAGCCTGTCTATCTCAAGGATATCTGGCCCGCATCGACCGAAGTCGCCGAAGTTCTGCGCTCCGCAATTTCCGTCGACATGTTCAAGCGCCGCTATGGCGATGTGTTCAAGGGCGACAAGCGTTGGCAGGAAATCAAGGTCGACGGCGGGGAAACCTACAAGTGGAGCTCATCGTCCACCTATGTTCAGAACCCTCCCTATTTCGAGGGCATGACCATAGATCCCAAGCCGGTGACCGACATCGAGAACGCCCGCGTTCTGTCGATCTTCCTTGATTCCATCACCACCGACCACATCTCCCCGGCCGGCTCGTTCAAGTCCGGCACGCCCGCCGGCAAATATCTGATGGATCGCCAGGTCAAGCCGATCGATTTCAACTCGTTCGGCGCACGCCGGGGCAACCATGAAGTGATGATGCGCGGCACTTTCGCCAATATCCGCATCAAGAACCAGATGCTCGATGGTGTTGAAGGCGGCTTTACCAAGTCACCGTCGGGCGAAGTGGTGCCGATCTATGACGCGGCCATGGAATACAAGGCCCAGGGCACGCCTCTGGTGATTTTTGCCGGCAAGGAATATGGCACGGGCTCGTCACGCGACTGGGCGGCCAAGGGAACGACCCTTCTCGGCGTTCGCGCCGTAGTCGCCCAGAGCTTTGAGCGTATTCACCGCTCGAACCTGGTCGGCATGGGCGTCCTGCCACTGGTCTTTAACGAAGGCGTTTCCTGGCAGTCGCTCGGCATCAAGGGCGACGAGACCGTCTCGATCCGCGGGCTGAGCGAAATCGAACCGCGCCAGACCCTCGAACTCGACATCACCTTTGGTGACGGCCGCAAGGAAATCGTGCCCGTTCTGCTGCGCATCGATACGCTGGACGAGCTCGAATACTACCGCCACGGCGGCATCCTGCAATATGTGTTGCGCAATCTCGTCGCCGCATAATAGGCTTTGCACGAAACGAGAAAGGCGGCCCATGGCCGCCTTTTTTATTGCCCGAGATCGGGAAGGCTAAATGCCCAGCACCATCTTGAGCCCGATGACACCGAGAAAGATCAGAATCATTTTATCGAACGCAGCCTGGCTGAGTTTGCCCGAAAGCCATTGCCCCACCGGCATGAACAGGAATGTCGGGATCAGCGCAAACAACCCCTGCAAAAGCCATTCGGGACGCAGCACACCGGCAATCCACAGCGATGGCGCCTGCACAACAGCAAGCACCATAAACATCGCCGAAACCGCATAGACATGCGCGTCGCGTCCGAACCGCATGGCGTGGATGAAGGTCACCCCGATCGGGGCGGAGATCCCCGTCGCGCCGTGCAACAGACCAGCACCCAAGCCGGCCGGCATGGCCCAGCGTTTGGCCGCTTCCGGACCAACAGTAAAATGGGGCTTGAGCAGCCGCAGCGCCAGATAGCCGAGCAGCAATACACCCAGCGTCAATGCCAGACCACGTTCAGGGGTCGCCGTCAGGAACCATGTCCCCCCGATCACCCCGACGACGCAAAGCGCCAGCATCGGACCAAGGAACCCCAGCCGATCGTCGTGCCGTGCGTGCCGAAAACGATAAAGCTGCGAGGCGTTGGAAACCAGAATGGGAATGAGCAGCACCGCAACGGCGTGCTGCAGCCCGAAGGTCGCCGCGAGAAACGGGATCGCAATGAGCGGCATGCCCATCCCGGTTGCACCCTTGGAGATGGCACCGGCGCCGACCGCAGCAAAGATGATGGCGAGTGTAATGAAATCCATGGGAAAGCGAGGCCGAAGGCGGGACGGGCAAAAGGAAGCCCCTTGCTAGACCAGTTGGCCGACCAAGACAATCAAACCTTTGAGCCGGTATTCGCTCCTCAGCGCGACCGGACCTCGGGGGCTTCCATCAAATGCCGCTCGACCTGACGCAGATGCTGATACATGGCGCGGCTGGCTCCATCGAGATCGCGCTGCTCGATTGCTGCGATAATCTGGTCGTGTTCGGCAAACGAATGGTGATCCTGGGGAGGGCGGTCCGAACTGGAGCGCAACAATCCCCAGACCACCGCGCGCCGCACCGCGTTGAGCGCATCGAAAAGCGCCAGAAGCAAGCGATTGTCGGTCGCCTCGGCTATGCACCGGTGAAATTCGTTGTCAGCCGCTTCATACTGCCGCCACGTTCCGGCCCGGTGCGTTCGCTGAATACAGCGATGCATCGCTTCGACATGGCGCGAGGTTGCGTTGAGCGCAGCCTCCCGCGCGATGATCGGCTCGATGAGCAACCTTGTGCGCATGACTTCGGCGGGATTGGTTTCCCGGTCGATCTCCGCAAGACTGAGCACTTCGATAGCCCGGCTGCCGGTAAAAGTGCCCTTGCCCACATGGCGCCAGAGCTGGCCCTCCGCCTCAAGCGTCGCCAGTGCCTTGCGCAGATCGGCCCGCGAGACGCCAAGCTGCTCGGAAAGTTCCCGCTCCGCCGGGAGTCTGGTATCGGGCGGAAAATTATGGCGCGTCAGCCAGGCGCGTAGTTGAACCAGCGTTGCGCCGTTCCCCTCGTCGATTTCCTGTGTATCGTCAGCCATCGTCACCCCGCAACCAATTTGAATTGGTTTGATACCTAAGTCGGATAATTTCGGCAAGTCAATCCATTTTTCGCAGCCAATTTTATGATCTGTTCTACGCTTCCGATCCGCTCTTTCGCCTGCAACACGGCCATATCTCCATGTTTTCAATAGGTTAAGAGCTACAAGTCGCCGTCATCTCCATCAACGTCGCGGAGATTGACGTTAAACCAATTACGTGAAAATATTCAACCATTCTCGATTTGGTTGCAGCAAGGAGGGCCGCATCCTTATCTGGAGACCGATTTTCACAAGGGAGGAGAAACTTATGAAGATCACGCGCAGACTGTTCACCATGACCAGCGCCGCAGTCGCTCTGAGCATTTCGCTCGGCGCCGCACCGGCTCTGGCTCAAAATGCGCCCATACGAGTGGCTATGGGCGACATCGCCAGCGTCGAGAGCCTCGGATTGCTCGTTGCCATCGAGCGCACCAAGGAACGCGGCGTGCCCATGGAGCTGACTTTCTTTAACTCTGAGGACGTTGCGACCCAGGCGGTCGTCGGCGGCCAGGCCGATATCGGCGTGGGGGCGCCCTATGCGTTCATCCAGAACTCAAACGCGCCCATCCGCATGTTCTACCGCATGACGACGCTTCTGTTCTTCCCAGTCGTCAATTCTGAGGTCTATTCGAGCTGGGCTGACCTTGACGGCGAGGAGGTCACCGTGCACTCGCGCGGTTCGGGCACCGAGGCCCTGATGCGGCTCATGGAGCAGAATGAGGGCATCACCTTCTCGAACCTCAGCTATGTCCCGGGCGCTGAAGTGCGGGCCGGCGCGCTGTTGCAGGGTACGATCAATGCCACCATCGTTGATGCCGCTTCCATGCGGCTGCTCGAGGATCAGGCACCCGGCAAGTTCATGCAACTTCCCGTCGAGGGCGTTAATGCCACCGACGAAGCGCTCTACGCTAACACCAGCTTCCTCGAAAGCCGCACGGAGGACCTGGCGGTGTTTGTCGAGGAACTGATCGGCACCTGGGAAGACATCAACGAAAATCCCTCGCTGGTGGCCGAGTGGCGGACGCAATACGACCTGCTGCCCGATCTCCCAGCCGAAGCTGCCGGCGACATCGAGCAGTTCTATACCGAAGCGGCCGAAGGCGGCGTATTGCCGCTTGGCGGCGGCACGCCCGAGGACGTCCTTGACGATCTCGCCTTCCTTTCGGCGGCCGGCCAGGTCGAAGCGCCTGGCGAAAATGTTGATGCCTCGATGTACTGGGACTTCAGCGCCCTGGACGCTGCCCGCCAGTAGTTAGGGGGATGAGCGCGTGGGGACGAAATGCCCCACGCGATCTGATCGGTTAAACATATCCAGGTACAATCATGTCCACACTGAACACCGCCGACGCGGCCTTGCTGCACAATCGAACAGATGCACCCGGTTTCGCCTCACGCCTGGCCGGGATTCCGCTGATCTGGAAGGTGCTCTCGGTAGCCCTTTTCGCTCTGGCCTGGGAAATTGCAGGCCGATCAGGCTTCAATTTTTCCTTCCCGACCTTTTCGGCCACCATATCTGCCTTTTGGGAAATGGTCGTGGACGGCTCGATGGGCATGGCCTATCTGCGCACCCTCGAGCCGCTGCTCATAGGGCTTGCCTTCTCGTTGCTCGTCGGGGTCACCATGGGCGTTGCCATGGGCCTGCGTGAAGACGTGGAATGGCTGGCGCTGCCGATATTCATCGTCATGCAGGCGGCGCCCATGGCGGCGTTGATCCCGCTTGTGACCTTTATCTACGGGATCAGCCTGACGGCCAAGGTCGTCGCTGTCGTCATGCTCGCCATGCCGGTTATCACCATCAATTCCTACAAGGCCGTACGAAACGTTCCCGGATCTCTGGTGTCCATGTGCCATTCGTTCATGGGCACCCGGCGCCAGCAGATCTGGTACGTGGTGATTCCCGCAGCCAGTCCCATGATGTTTGCCGGGTTGCGCCTTGGCGTCGCCGAAGGCTTTTCCGGCGTCGTGCTCGCCGAATTGTTGATTACCCCCACCGGCATCGGCGACCTCATCACCTTCCACCGTTCGGTGGCCAATTTTGCCCATATGTACGCGACAATCGCTTCCATCGTGTTGTTCGCGGTGATCGCCGTGGGCCTGCTGCAATGGGTCGAAACCCTGCTGTTCCGCCCGGAAAAACGGAGTGTGAAATGAAAATCGCGACCCCCGATATGATTGAAAAAGGAGCCAGCCCCGTGGGCGCGTCCAACAAGATCATCGAAGTCAGAAACATCTCGAAAATCTACGGCACCGAGGTCGTGGCCCTCAAGGACATCAATCTCGATTTCCGGGCCGGCCAGCTCACCAGCCTTCTCGGTCCCTCCGGGTGCGGGAAGACCACGCTGCTCAAAATCATTGCCGGGCTTTTGCCGGCAACCCAGGGGGAAGTGCTGGTCAACGGCAAAAAGATTTCCGGCCCGGGCCCCGAGCGCGCTTTCGTGTTTCAGGATTTCGCGCTGCTGCCCTGGGCCAGCGTTCTCGACAATGCTGCGTTCGGCCTCAAGATGCAGGGGATGGGAAAATCCGAGCGTGAGGAAATCGCCAACCATTATGTGCGGGAAGTCGGGCTCGATGGCTTCCAGAAAAGCTATCCCCACCAGCTTTCTGGCGGCATGCGCCAACGGGTGGGGCTGGCCCGCGCGCTTTCGGTTAACGCCGATGTCCTGCTGATGGACGAACCGTTCTCGGCCGTCGACGAGCAGACACGGCGCAAGTTTCAGGAAGATCTGATCCGACTGCGTGAGGTGGAGAAAAAGACCTTCATCTTCGTGACCCATTCCATCGAGGAAGCGGTCTATGTTTCCGACCGCATCATTTTGCTCTCGCCGCGCCCTGGTCGGGTGTCCGAGATCATCGATCCCGACATTCCGGGCGATATCGGTCCCGATGAACTGCGCCGCAACGAGGTCTATCTCGAAACTGTCGAGAGCATCTGGCACGGCATCAAGAAATATGTGGAGTAAACCATGACGATCAATGGATTCAAACTCCCCAAGATGGCGGCACTTATCGTCTGGCTCGTGGTCTGGGAAATCGTGGGGCAGTTCGACCTGCTCATGCTTTTCCCGCCCTTCTCGTCGGTGCTGATGGCCATGGGCGAGGTGGTGACCTCGCGCAGCTTTGGCAATGCGGTCTGGATCACCCTCTCCTGCTACGCGATGGGCATGGGCCTGGCGCTGGTCGTCGGTATCACGATCGGTATCCTCATGGGACTGTTCAAGCCGATCGACGACATGCTCAACATGTGGGTCAACGTCTTCCTGTCGGCACCCCTTTCGGCACTGGTCCCGATCTTCATGATCCTTTTTGGATTGGGTACGCCGACCGTCGTCGTCACCGTCTTCATGTTTGCCGTCTGGATCATCGTGCTCGACACAAGGGCCGGCGTGCAGAACATCTCCCCGTCGCTGATCGAGATGTCCCATTCGTTCGGCGCCAACCGGTTTGAGCGGGCCAGGATCGTCCTTCTGGCCGCGTTGCCCGAAATCCTCGCCGGCATCCGGCTGGGCATGGTGCGTGGCGTCAAGGGCGTCGTCATCGGCCAGCTTCTGGTGTCGATCATCGGGGTCGGCGCCCTGTTCGCGCTCTACCAGCAAAACTTCCTCATGTCCCATTTTTGGGCCCTGATCGTCCTTCTATTCACCTTTGCACTGACTATGGCGGACCTGATCGGCCGGCTGGAAAAGCGCATCGAATACTACGCACACGTTAGGAGTTGAAATAATGAACGAGAGTGCACTCAAGACCGCCGGCGCCAACTTCGTCGTCGCCCCCAACCCCGTGCCAACGCTGCCCGTCGAAGGAACGGCAGATGTTTTCCCGGTCAACCGTATCTTCTGCATTGGCCGCAACTATGCCGCCCATGCCGTTGAAATGGGCCACGACCCCGATAAGGAGCCACCCTTTTTCTTTTTCAAGCATGGCGGCGCAGTGATTTCCGATGGGACTTTTCCCTATCCCACTGAAACCTCTGACGTGCATCACGAAGTGGAAATGATCGTCGCTTTGGGCAAGGGCGGCACCGATATCGCGGTTGAAGACGCTCTCGATCACGTTTTCGGCTACGGGGTTGGGCTCGACATGACCCGCCGTGACCTGCAGGCCGATGCCAAAAAGCTCGGTCGTCCCTGGGAAGTGGCCAAGAGCTTTGAAGCATCGGCCCCCTGTGGTCCTCTGGTTCCGGCCAGCCGCATCGGGCATCCCGATCAGGGCGCGGTCGTGCTCAAGGTCAATGGCGAAACGCGCCAGGAAGGCGACCTCAACCAGATGCTCTGGAAGGTGCCCGAAATGATCTCGATCCTGTCGCGCTTTTTTGCCTTGCAGCCCGGCGACATCATCATGAGCGGAACCCCATCGGGCGTCGGCGCCGTGTCCCGCGGAGATACGATCGTGGCCAGCGTCCAGGGGGTAGGCGAGATCAGCATCGACGTAGTCTAATACGAATCAGGCGGAGCGCGGACAGGATCGCGCTCCGCACAATTCCGGGCAAGCTGGGGACAAATTTCTATGTTGAACGTCGATCCGGGGCAGGCTGCTTTTCTGCTCGCTACCCTGCTGGCCACCGGCGCGATCGCCGGCGTCATCTCCGGCCTTCTCGGCGTGGGTGGCGGCATTGTCATTGTGCCTGTGCTGTTTTTCGTCTTTCTTGCGCTCGACGTGTCCGAGGCCGTGCGCATGCACGTTGCCGTCGGCACATCGCTCGCCACCATAATCTTTACCGGCTTTATGTCGGCACGCTCGCACTGGAAACGCGGAAGCGTCGATACGGCCCTGCTGCGCAGCTGGGGGCCGTGGATCGCCTTTGGCGTCGTCGCAGGAACCGTGATCGGGGGAAATGTTTCGGGCACTGTCCTGACGCTGGTGTTCGCCGCCATCGCCGCATTGGTAGCGATAAACATGGCCTTCAAGCCGGCCGATGCGGCCAAGCCCCGCCCGATGCCGGGAACACCGCTCAAGCAGGTTCTTTCAACAATTATTGGCCTGATCTCGGTGATGATGGGGATTGGCGGCGGAACGCTCGCCGTTCCGATCCTCTCCTTTTTCACCTATCCCATCCGCCTGGCAGTCGGCACCGCCGCCGCCATCGGCCTCATCATCGCCATTCCCGGAACGATAGGCTACGCCCTGTTCGGACTTGGCGCCGCCGACTTGCCACCATTCTCGCTCGGCTATGTGAACCTGGCCGGATTGATCGCGATTATCCCCACCTCGATGCTGACAGCACCGCTGGGGGTCCGGCTCGCTCACGCTATTCCACAGCTGGCCCTGCGCTGGTGTTTTGCAGGCTTTCTGGCGATCACTTCGATCCGCATGATCACCAGCGTCTTTTAGACAAGGTAAAAATCGCCAAACAAAAAGGGCCGTTCGGCCCTTTGATCTCAAGGCTCTTACGCCTTGAATTTTTGGAGCGGGCGATGAGATTCGAACTCACGACCCTAACCTTGGCAAGGTTATGCTCTACCCCTGAGCTACGCCCGCACTCCAATCCCGGCCCGCCCCTTGGCGGCACCGCGATGGGCGCCTATATGCCCAACCGAAATGACAATTGCAACCCATATTTTCGCGCTTATCCATAACGCGCCTGCCATGGCGGCAGACAGGCAATCGCTTTGGGCTTTTGCACCGGCGCCCGGCTTGGTGTAAGGCTCGTCGCAAATATCGGAACCAGACCGAAGGCCAGAAAAGGCAGCACCAGATGGACCTCAATCTCAATGCACAGCAAGCCCCGGCTCACGATGGGCTGATCGTCGCATCCTCGACGGCGCGCTTTCAGGCTGATGTCCTCGAAGCTTCCATGCAGCGCCCCGTCCTCGTTGATTTCTGGGCGCCATGGTGCGGCCCCTGCAAGCAATTGACGCCGGCATTGGAGAAGGTCGTCACCGCACTTGGGGGCAAGGTCGGGCTGGTCAAGATCAACGTTGACGAAAACCAGGCCCTGGCAGGACAGATGGGCGTGCAATCGATTCCCGCCGTCTTTGGTTTTATCGGCGGCCGCCCGGCTGATGGTTTCATGGGTGCGTTGCCGGAAAGCGAGATTGCCCGATTTGCCCAAAAGCTCATCGACATGGCCGCCAAGGCCGGGGTCGGTGGACCGTCGGAAGAGGAAAGCCAGATCACAGCCGCCATGGAGGCGGCCCAGGTTGCGCTCGAAGCCGACGATTTCGAGCGCGCCTATCAGATCTTTGCCACCGTGCTCCGCCATGTTCCCGACAATCTCGATGCTTTGGTTGGCGTCGCGACTGTTCAGTTCCGAACGGGTGATCGCGACGGCGCGCGTAAAACGCTTTCGATGCTCCCCCAAGATCAGAGCCATGCCGCCGCCGAAGCGCTCGAAACGGCAATTTCACTCGAGCAAGAGGCCGAAAAGCTCGGCGATGCGACCCAACTCGAGCAAGCGCTCGCGTCAGATCCCGACGACCATCAAGCCCGGTTCGATCTGGCGATGATTCGCAATGCCAGGGGAGACAGGCTCGCTGCCGTGCAGGCGCTGATCGCCATCATGGAGCGAGATCGTGAATGGCAGGACGATGGCGCACGCAAAAAGCTGCTCGAGTTTTTCGAGGCCTGGGGAGCCAAGGATGCCGCAACGCTCAAGGGGCGTCGCATGCTGTCATCGCTTCTGTTTCGCTGACGCGCGCTCCGCAAGCAGTTTTGGACCCGGCCTCCGGGCCGTATAAAATTCGCAATGGCTTCAGTACAGAGCCAAGAGAGGAACTATCATGCGCCGCCCGGCCTCGACATCGGAACTGCCCGATATGCTCGCGCTCTTTCCGCTGAGCCGCGCGTTGCTGTTGCCCGGCTCACATCGACCGCTCAATGTGTTCGAACCGCGCTTTGTCGCCATGGTCGACGATGCACTGGCCGGAAACCGCATGATCGGTCTGATCCAGCCCCGAGACACGGCAGAAGAAGCGCCCCGCGGACAGGTGCCGTTGGAAAAAATCGGCTGCATCGGACGAATCACCCATTTCGAGGAACAGGCGGAAAGCCGCTATTTCATCATCCTTGAAGGCGTTTGCCGATTCGCACCCATCGAGGAGTTGACGACAGCCACGCCCTACCGCCAGGCGCGCATCGACACCTCCGAATTTGCCACTGATTTTACCCCCGAGCTCGG
This sequence comes from Pelagibacterium sp., assembly GCF_965249125.1. Lineage (GTDB taxonomy): Bacteria > Pseudomonadota > Alphaproteobacteria > Rhizobiales > Devosiaceae > Pelagibacterium. The sequence goes on along the minus strand of NZ_OZ252217.1, from coordinate 3,478,271 downwards.
CGAAGATGCCGTCGATCGACCCCGGCTTCTCACCGTGCTGCGCGCCCATGCCGAGTTTTCCGACATAGAGGTCGATTGGGACGAGATCGAAGACATGGCGACCGGCGAACTGGTTGATCTGGCCGCCATGCTGGGCCCCTATGGCGGCCCTGAGAAGCAGGCCCTGCTCGAAGCCCGTACGCTCGTCGAACGCGCCGAAACCTTGATGGCACTCGCCGAAATTGAGATGGCGCGGGCCCGGTCGGGTGTCGTTCTGCAATGACATCCCCGGACAACCCCTCGCCGGACGACAATCCGCGCTATAGGCTCGATCCCCGCACCATCGAGATGCTCGTCTGTCCGGTCACCAAGACGCGGCTGACCCTTTCAGCCGACAGCACGGAACTGATCTCCATTGTCGCCCGATATGCCTTTCCCATCCGCAAGGGGGTTCCCCTGCTGGTCATCGACGCGGCACGCCGGATCGACGAGGAGGAAGCCGAAGCGTTGCGCACCCGGCCGGCGACGGACAATTAGAGCGCCAGGCCCTTGAGCAGTTTGGCGCCGGAGGCGCCCGCCGCCCGCGTCATGAACGCATCCTTGAGCGGATCGATACGGTCGACCAGCGAGAGCCCGAAGTCGCGAATGGCCCTGATGGGAGCAACATCATTTGAAAACAACCGGTTGAGCCCATCAGTTGCAAGCGCCATCAGCGCAGTATCGGTACGCCGCCGCCGCTCATAACGCTCAACCACCGCCATCGATCCCAGATCTTCACCCAACCTTGCGGCATCGACCAGGACCTCGGCAAGAACTGCCGCGTCACGCAGCCCCAGATTGAGCCCCTGCCCTGCAAGCGGATGGATCACGTGAGCGGCATCGCCCACCAGCGCCAGCCGTGGCGCGGCGAGCCGATGAGCAAGGACGAGGCTCAAGGGGAAACTCTGAACGGGCTCTGCGATTTCGACAGCCCCGAGGACCGATCCCAGGCCCGCCTCGATCCGCTGTGCGAGGGCATCGGGCGACATGGCGACCAGTGCTTGAGCGGTTTCGGGTTTTTCGGTCCACACCAGCGAAGAGCGATTCCCGGCCAACGGCAATGACGCGAAAGGACCGGCGGGCCGAAAATGCTCGTAGGCCACGTCATGGTGGGGCTCGGCGTGGCTTATCGTCGTTACGAGCCCCGACTGCCGATAATCATGGGAGAAGGTCTTGATCCCGGCCAGCCCGCGCAGCATCGACTTGCCGCCGTCAGCCGCCACCACCAGCCCCGCCGACAGGCTCCGCCCGTCTTCAAGTATGATCTGGCCACTTGCCGGCCCGGCGCTGAATGCGGAAACAGAACCCGGCTCGATAATGGATACCCGGTCCTGAGCCGAAGCGATCAGGCTGGCGGCGCTCGCCGTATTGGGCACCATATGCGCAAAGGGCTCCCCCGCCCCCCGAGGACCGGAAAAATCGAGAAACACTGGTCGGCTGATATCGCCCGCCCCTGAATCGGTGATCTTCATCTCGGCAATCGGGTTGGCCGCATCCACCATCCCGTCCCAGACGCCAATCGCCTCAAACAAGTGACGCACGCCCGCCGCAATGGCCGATGCCCGCGAATCTTTGGGCACCTCAAGCGTGCGTCGGTCGAGCAGGCCCACAGTCATGCCCGGGACAAACCGCCTCAGAGCAATGCCCAGCGAAAGCCCCACCGGACCACCACCTACAATCAGCACATCAAAAGGTTGGCCCTGGCCAGTCTGCGCCATCATCAAGGCTCCGGATCGTTTCGGGTCGAGCATGCGTCTGCAAGCGGCGCGAAGCAAGGTGAGTATTGCCGCACGCCTGCATTGGCCCCCTTGTGCTTTTTAATTCACCAATCATTAAAGAATCAAACAAAAAGCGCCTATTTTTTGGGCAGTCGAAATTGTGTCCGGAATTGGGCATGGTCGTGTGGTCATAATGAACCCCTTTTATATCAATGGCTTAGCTCGAAAAATTACCGGTTGGCACGGCTTTTGAGTCCTTACCTCGCGTGTCAGGTGCGGAACTCGGAAAGGAGCACCCATGAAACTGCTAATAGCAATCATAAAGCCATCGCGGCTCGAGGAGGTCCGGCAGGCCCTCAATTCGCTCGATGTGCACGGCATGACCGTAACAGAGGTCAAGGGGTACGGACGTCAAAAGGGTCACTCCGAGATCTACCGCGGTACCGAATACGCCGTTCACTTCCTCCCCAAGCTCAAGGTTGAGATCGCCGTGGATGCCGCTCAGGTCGATGCAGTTGCCAGCGCCATCAAGGACTCCGCCCAGACGGGCCGCATCGGTGACGGCAAGATTTTCATTCTCGATCTCGAACAGGCCATCCGCATCCGCACCGGCGAAACCGGAACGGAAGCCCTCTAAGTGCCTGGCGTCCAACTAGGAGAAGGACAATCATGAATTTCAAGACAAGCAAATTGCTGGGTGCGGCGGCGCTAGCCTCCCTGCTCATAACACTGCCCGCGTTGGGGCAGGACGCCGAGGTGGCCGAGGAAGTGGTTGAGACCCTTTCCGAGGGTGTTTCCGCCGACGTCGTTTTTATTCTCAACTCGTTCCTGATGATTTTCGGCGGCGTGCTGGTGATGTGGATGGCAGCGGGCTTTGCCATGCTCGAAGCCGGTCTGGTGCGCACCAAGAACGTGTCGATGCAGCTTCTCAAGAACATCTCGCTCTTTTCGATCGCTGCGATCTTCTACTATCTCATCGGCTACAATCTGATGTATCCGCTGGGCAACTGGACCATCGGCTCCGATGATACCGGTGGCTATCTGGGCGCCTTCGGCATCGGCATTCTCGAAGCCGTAGGCATCACGGCCGACGACGCAGACGATTTCGGCTATGCGGCAACCAGCTCGGACTTCTTCTTCCAGGTCATGTTCTGCGCCACCACCGCATCGATCGTTTCGGGCACGCTGGCCGAACGAATCAAGATCCTGCCGTTCCTGATCTTCACGGTCATCCTGACGGCGCTGATCTACCCGATCCAGGCTTCCTGGAAATGGGGCGGCGGCTTCCTCGATGCCATGGGCTTCCTCGATTTCGCCGGTTCGACTGTCGTTCACTCGGTCGGTGGCTGGGCCGCGCTTGCTGGTGCCATCCTGCTCGGCGCCCGCATCGGCAAGTACAATCCCGACGGCACGGTCAACGCGATGCCGGGCTCGTCCATGCCGCTTGCCGCGCTCGGCACCTTCATCCTCTGGATGGGCTGGTTCGGGTTCAACGGCGCATCCCAGCTGGCGATGGGCTCGGTCGGCGACGTGGCCGACGTTGGCCGCATCATGGCAAACACCAATGCCGGGGCTGCCGGTGGCGCGGTTGCCGCTCTGATCCTCACAGCGATCATCTACAAGAAGGTCGATTTGACCTTCGTGCTCAACGGCGCCCTTGCCGGTCTGGTTTCGGTGACCGCCGAACCTCTCACCCCGGGTCTGGGCACTGCATCGCTCATCGGTGCGGTCGGCGGCGTCATCGTCGTCTTTGCTGTCCCGCTGCTCGACAGGCTCAAGATCGACGACGTCGTCGGCGCCATTCCCGTCCACCTTCTGGCCGGCATCTGGGGCACCATTGCGGTTGTCTTCACCAACCCCGATGCGAACCTTGGCGTGCAGCTGCTTTCCATCGTGGTCGTGGGCATCTTCACGTTCGTGGCCAGCTTCATTGTGTGGCTGATCCTCAAGGCGACGATGGGTCTGCGGCCCTCCGAAGATGATGAGGCCCTGGGGCTCGACAAGGCTGAAGTCGGCGTCGAAGCCTATCCCGAATTCCGGTAATCCGAACTTGAGGTCCGGGCATCAGCCCGGACCTTTTCTGTCGCTGAAGACGGCATGCAGCCCATATCCCTCTTGACCCCACATCAAAGAGGCCTTCCCACTCGCAAATGATATGGGCTGCATTCCCTCTTCAGCTTCTCATGCCCCCAAGCAGGGGATTTGACCCCGCCCCAGAAGGTGGGGTTTTCCTTTGGTGGCAAATTACCTCACTTCGCTAATCCAAGGTTAACCATGCACGACTAGGGTTGTCGCCAAATGGTATTGCGTAAACCGACCGGCCGCTCGATGACCCTGCATCCTTCTCCGCATCTGGACGACAGCCACCGCTCAACCCCGGTGCTTTCGATCACCATCCCCGTGCGAATCATCGGGATCGCCGTCGCGCTTGTCTGTGCGCTGGCTCTTGTCGCCCTCGCCTCATGGTCGGTCGACGATCCGTCCTTTTCCTATGCCACCGATAAGCCTGCAGAAAACTGGCTGGGCTTTGCCGGCGCGGCCTTGGCCGATATCGGTTTTCAACTCCTCGGACTTGGCGCACCGGTGCTGCTTTTGCCGCCGCTCCTGTGGTCGTGGTCGATGATTCGCCGCGTTGTTCCCTCCTATCTCGGCCTGCGGCTGACGGGCTGGCTGCTCGGGACTATTTTGGCAACGGGTATGTTTGCGTGCTTTCCCTCGCCGGAGAGCTGGCCCTTGCCCCTCGGGCTGGGCGGATTTGTCGGCACCGGGTTTACCAATCTGTTCACCGCCCTCGCCGGCGATCCTCCCCAGGGGTGGGGAGCCATTCTCTACGCTGTCCTGCTTGGTGTTCCCGCTCTGGGGCTGCTGTGGCTGTCGGCGCGCTCGCGGCCCGCATTCGAAAGCGATTTGCCGGTGCCGGCCAAAACCGCCTCGCGTCGCAAGAAAACCTCCGAGCCTGAGCCCGAAACTGACGACACCGCCGATTCCAGCGGTCTTTTCGACGTAGCTATCGGCTTTGCCGCTCATACTTTCTACGGTGCGCGGGCCGCACTAAAGCGGATTTTCCGCCGCAAGCCATCCGACCAGATGCCAGCCCGCAGCTGGCAAACCAACGATTTCGAGCCCCAACTCGATAGATCCATTCCTTTCGATCGCCGAACGGCAAGCTCCGAACCCCCATCCGCGCGCGATTGGGACGAGGGCTCCTATGACGACTATGAGGACGAGCACGCGCCCGCGGCCGCTCCTCGCCGCGAAGCCGACGACATTGCCCGCATGATCGTTGAGCACCCCTCAGGGGGACGCGCCCGCGTCGCGGCACCGTCTCCCCGCCCCGCTCCCTCTCCGCGCCAGATCCGCGAGGCTCAGACCTCGTTTCTCCCCGCCGACGGATTCGAGCTCCCGCCGCTCGAACTGCTCGCCGCCCCCAGTTCAACCCAGATCTTGCCAGAGCATAATCCCGATGCACTTGAAGCCAATGCCACGCGGCTGGAAGGCGTGCTGGAAGATTTTGGCGTCAAGGGCGACATCATTAACGTGCGCCCTGGCCCGGTGGTCACGCTCTACGAACTCGAGCCAGCGCCCGGCATCAAATCGAGCCGCGTGATCTCGCTGGCCGACGACATCGCCCGTTCCATGAGCGCCATCTCGGCTCGCGTGGCGGTCGTGCCGGGCCGCAACGCCATCGGCATCGAGTTGCCCAACAAGACGCGCGAAACCGTTTTCCTGCGCGAGCTTCTGGCCTCCATCGATTTCGACAAGGCAAAGGCCAAGCTGCCAATCTGTCTGGGCAAGACAATCGGCGGCGAACCGATCATCGTCGATCTGGCCCGCATGCCCCATTTGCTTATTGCCGGTACGACCGGTTCGGGCAAGTCGGTCGGGATCAATACGATGATCCTGTCGCTGCTCTACAAGATGAGCCCCGAGCAGTGCCGGCTCATCATGATCGATCCCAAAATGCTCGAGCTCTCGGTCTACGATGGCATCCCTCATCTGCTGACCCCGGTCGTGACCGACCCCGCCAAGGCGGTCGTCGCCTTGAAATGGGCAGTGCGCGAAATGGAGGACCGCTACAAGAAGATGAGCAAGATCGGTGTGCGCAACATCGATGGGTTCAACGCCCGTGTCGCCGAATCGGCGGCCAAGGGCGAAGTTCTGACGCGCACGGTTCAGACCGGCTTTGACCGGGAAACCGGCGAGGCGATCTTTGAGAGCGAAGAATTCGATCTCGAACCGCTCCCCTTCATCGTGGTCATTGTCGACGAGATGGCGGACCTGATGATGGTGGCCGGCAAGGACATCGAAGGTACGATCCAGCGGCTGGCCCAGATGGCCCGCGCCGCCGGCATTCATATCATCATGGCCACCCAACGCCCCTCGGTCGACGTCATCACCGGCACGATCAAGGCCAATTTCCCCACTCGCGTCTCGTTCCAGGTCACCTCCAAGATCGATTCGCGTACCATTCTGGGCGAGCAGGGTGCTGAACAACTGCTGGGCAATGGCGATATGCTCTATATGGCCGGCGGCGGGCGCATAAAGCGCCTTCACGGCGCATTCGTAGCCGACAATGAGGTCGAAGACATCGTCGCGCACCTCAAGAGCCAGGGTACGCCCGAATATCTCGAGTCGATCACCGCCGAAGACGAGGACGGGCAAGGCGGATTCGATGACGATGGCGGGTTCGGTGGATCCGGCGACGAGCTTTACGACAAGGCCGTCAATATCGTGCTGTCCGACAAGAAGGCCTCGACCTCCTATATCCAGCGCCGGCTTTCAGTGGGCTACAACAAGGCCGCAACGCTGATCGAGCGCATGGAGCAGGAAGGAATCATTTCCCCCGCCAACCACGCGGGCAAACGCGAAGTACTGATCGGCGACAACGCCGACGGCTATTGAGCGATCGGGAACCTCCCCGGTACACGATGAATTTACCCGCCGGCCCCGGGGGTTCGTGGTCTTGCCGCAATTGGCGACTACCCCAACAATCCAAGGGGCCGACCCGCCTGTACCGAAATGGAGTCCTGGAAATGATTCGCCTCGCCGCCGCAATTTTGACAGCGGGCATCTGCGCGCTTGCACTGGCCATGCCTGTCAGTGCCCAATCCCGCGTGCTGACCCCTGATGAAGAATTTCTCCTCCAGGAAATATCGACCCACAATACCGAAATCCGGACCATGGCGGGTCGGTTTGTCCAGATCGACAGCCAGGGCGGGCAGATCGAGGGCACATTCTGGCTCAAGCGCCCCGACATGGTCCGCTTCCGTTACGCACCGCCGAGCCGCGAAGAAATCATATCCCAGGGCCGTGGCTTTTATGTCATCGACCGCCAGGAACGCACCCAATACGCCTATCCGCAGGACAACGTGCCGCTGCGCCAGTTCCTGGGGGATGAGGTCAGCCTGATCAATTCCAACCTGTCCGACGTCGTACTGTCGGAAACCCACGTGTCGGTGATGATTGTTGATGAAAGCCCGATCGGCACCGTCCAGGTTTCATTGATCTTCGACCGCGAGACACTCGATCTCGTCCAATGGAGCCTTATCGAACCGTCGGGCGTGGAGACCACGTTTTCGATTACCGAGACCGAAAAGGGCATCGAGATCCCCGATCAGTATTTCCGCATCGATCCCACCTATCGGTCAGTCAACGCCCAGAACTGAGCGCGGAAAAGGGCCCGGGGCTTTACCGCATCAGGCCGGGCGGTCATAAAGGCCCAGCCCTTCACCGACCTTCGAGCCCTTTATGCCTTCGCTTGCCACCTGGAATATCAATTCGGTGCGGCTGCGCCTGCCCATCGTTCTCGACTTTCTCTCCCAATACGGCCCCGATGTCCTGTGCCTGCAGGAAATCAAATGCATGAATGACCAGTTTCCCCAAACGGCTCTGGCCGATGCCGGCTACCCCCATCAGGCTGTCCATGGGCAAAAGGGCTATCATGGCGTGGCCATCGTTTCCAAGCATCCGCTGGACGAGATCACGGCGCGCGGCTTTTGCGATATCCCCGATTGCCGGCACGTTTCGGCGCGCCTCGATTTCGGCAAGGGCCCTCTGACTGTCCACAACTTCTATGTCCCGGCCGGAGGTGACGAGCCCGACCCCCAGATCAACCCCAAATTCCGCCACAAGCTCGACTTTCTGGCCGAGATGGAAGCTTGGTTCGATGACCTGGTGTTCGACGAGCGCCAGCTGATCTGCGGCGATTTCAACGTTGCGCCGCACGAAAACGACGTGTGGAGCCACAAGCAGCTCCTTAAGGTGGTTTCCCACACGCCCGTCGAAACCGAAGCGCTCGACCGTTTGCTCTCCCGGCGCAATTGGGTGGATCTGGTGCGACAACACATCCCCATCGAGGAAAAACTCTATTCCTGGTGGAGCTACAGAGCCAAGGACTGGGATATCTCCGATCGCGGCCGCAGGCTCGATCACATCTGGGCAACAAAAGATGTCGCTGCCCATTCAAGGGCAGCCCATATCCTGCGCCCGGCTCGCGGTTGGTCGGAAAAGCCGTCAGACCATGTCCCGGTGATCGTGGAATTCAACTAGATCAAATACGCTTTTCGCTTGCGCGGCCCTTCGGGTCTTCGAATCGCGGATTTGATCTAAGTCCTTATTTCGTCGCGCGTCCGAACCGCAAAACCGTTTCCATCCCCGATCAGGTCGAGGACATGCTTTTGCTGGACGTGCTCTAGCTGGAGAACCGCTCGCCGAGCCGGGCAATGGAATCGAGATAGCGCGAAAGCTCCGCCCGCAGCGTCGTTGCGACATCTTCGGCAAGCTCGGGATGACTGCGCAGCAACTTCATGAACGGGCCTCTCGGCACGAAAAGCAGCGTACTCGTCCGCGCGGCCTTGACCGAAGCGCCCCGCGGCCGCGTCAGCATAAGGCCAAGCTCGCCCACCAGCGCGACCGGATCGATACGAAACCGTCCGCTGCCCTCGACCGGAGAGTGGGTCGCCTCCAGCGCCCCGGACACCAGAACATAGGCGCCGTCCGCCGCATCACCTGCAGCATAGAGATTGTCTCCCGGCGCAAGTTGCACTTCTTCGCACACGAACGCCAAAAGGCGCAGCTGTTCGTCAGAAAAGCTGGAAAATATGTCAAGCTCAGCGAATGCGGCCACAGCCGCAGCTTCGTCCATACCTGCCCCCGCAGCGCGTCGAGGGCCCATGATTGGCATAAATTACCGCTCGCGCAAAGACTTAGACGGAATTGGACGCGGAGATATCAGGGAACCAGCCTATATCCGCCTTCTTCGGTGACCAGAAGCCGTGCGTTTGAGGGGTCGCGTTCGATCTTCTGGCGCAGACGGTAAATGTGGGTTTCAAGCGTGTGGGTGGTGACCCTGTTATTGTACCCCCACACCTCGGCCAGCAAGACGTCGCGTGAAATGGTCTTGGCGCCCTGGCGATAGAGAAACTTCAGGATCGAGGTCTCTTTGTCGGTAAGTCTGATTTTCGATCCATCGCCATTTTCCAGGGTCTTGGCCGCCGGCTGGAAGCTGTAGGGCCCGATGGTGAAGACCACATCCTCACTCTGATCGTGCTGGCGCAGCGCGGCGCGCATGCGCGCCAGAAGCACCGAAAAACGGAACGGCTTGGTGACATAATCATTGGCGCCGCTCTCGAGGCCGCGGATTTCGTCAGATTCACTGTCCTGCCCGGTCAGCATGATGACTGGGGCCCGAAACCCGTCGCTGCGCATGATCTTGAGCGCTTCACGCCCGTCCATGTCCGGCAGGCCCACATCGAGCAGCATAAGATCGAAATGGCCGCCCTTGGCCGCCTCGCGGGCAGCAGCCGCCGTTCCCGCTTCGGTCATATCGAATTCACGATACGCCTCGAGCTGCCCCACCAATGCGGACCGCAATTCGGTGTCGTCATCGACGACCAGCAAACGGCGCTTGTTCATCAGCATAACTCCTGATTCTTCGTGGCAGGCCCACGCACATGCCTTCCCAAGGACATACGGTTCAATCTAGGTCCGGTCGAACAAACGTCAATCACATGCACGTTATCGGGCACCAAAAAGAGCCGAACCCACCCGGACCTGCGTCGCTCCCATAACAATGGCCGCCTCGAAATCCGAGCTCATGCCCATCGAAAGTTGCGATACTCGTGCCTCCCTGGCCAAACGCGCCAGCTGCGCAAAATACGGACCCGGCGCCGCATCGAGCGGCGGAATACACATCAATCCAACGATATCGAGCCCGTATTGATCCCGGCAACGGTCAACAAATTCCACCGTTTCCGATATGGCCACTCCCGCTTTTTGCTCTTCCCCGCCAATATTGACCTGCACGAAGCACGGCAGCTTTCGGTTTTGCTTTTCCATCTCGCTCGCCAATATTTTTGCCAGCTTGTCGCGGTCCACGCTTTCAATGACATCGAACAGCGCCACGGCATCGCCGGCCTTGTTGGTCTGCAGCGGCCCGATAAGATGCAGGACGATATCGCCATGGGCCGATTTCAGGGGCGGCCACTTTGCCTGGGCCTCCTGAACGCGATTTTCGCCGAAATGGCGCTGCCCCGCCTCAATGACAGGAAGGATATGTTCGGCGTCGAACGTCTTGGACACGGCAATCAATTCGACAGGTGAGCCGCCCGCTATTCGCCCGGCTGCGCGATCCATGCGGGACTTGATGTCGGTGAGCCTTCGGGCTGCGGTTTCCGGGGCGTTTGGGCTCATGGGAATGGTTGACCTTCCGGCGCTTTTCTGGTGATGGTCGCCTACCCAATTTCTCATCTCTTCTCAAGTATAGGGCCGCGACCGGTACTTTCTATGGCAAACGCTTCCGAGCGCTACAATCCGCGCGAACAAGAACCCCATTGGCAAAAAGTCTGGGCCGAGAAAAAAACCTTCGAAACGTCCAACGACGACCCGCGCCCGCCCTATTATGTGCTTGAGATGTTTCCCTATCCCTCGGGCCGCATCCATGTGGGCCATGTGCGCAACTACACAATGGGGGACGTCGTAGCCCGGTTCCAGCGCGCCAAGGGCAAGAAGGTCCTTCACCCGATGGGCTGGGACGCTTTCGGCATGCCCGCCGAAAACGCGGCGATGGCCAACAAGGTCCACCCGCGCGACTGGACCTATGAAAATATCGCAGCCATGCGCAAGCAATTGCAATCCATGGGCTTTTCGCTCGACTGGAGCCGCGAATTCGCGACCTGCGACGAGGAATATTATCACCGCCAGCAGATACTGTTCATCGACATGCTCGAAGCGGGGCTGGTGACGCGCAAATCGTCAAAGGTCAATTGGGATCCTGTCGATCACACCGTGCTGGCCAACGAGCAGGTGATCGACGGTCGCGGCTGGCGCTCGGGCGCTCTGGTCGAACAGCGCGAGTTGACCCAGTGGTTCTTCAAGATTTCCGACTTCGCCGACGATCTGCTCTCGGCCATCGACGGTTTGACCGATTGGCCCGAAAAAGTCCGACTGATGCAGCGCAACTGGATCGGGCGGTCCGAGGGCCTGCGCGTCCTGTTCGAGATCGCTGCCGGCGATACCGCCCAACAGAGCGTCGAAGTCTTCACCACCCGGCCCGATACCCTGTTCGGTGCCTCGTTCGTGGCGCTTTCGCCCGATCACCCTATGGCCGCTCACCTCGCCGCCACCGATCCCGAATTGGCCGAGTTCATCGCCGAGTGCCACCGTATGGGCACCTCGGCGGAAGTGATCGAAACGGCCGAAAAGCGGGGCTATCGCACCACGATCACCGTAAAGCATCCGGTGATCGAGGGCACGACCCTGCCCGTTTATGTGGCCAATTTCGTGCTTATGGATTACGGAACCGGCGCGATCTTTGGCTGCCCTGCCCATGACCAGCGAGACCTCGACTTCGCCCGCAAATACCAATTGCCGGTCATTCCTGTCGTCTTGCCGCAAGGTGCCGACGCCGACGCATTTTCGATTGACGCCGAGGCCTATACCGGTCCCGGCGTTGCCTTCAACTCCGACTTTCTCGACGGCATGGATGTCGATGCCGCCAAGGATGCGATCGCCCGTTTTCTGGAGACCAAGAAAGTCGAAGGCAAGCCCCAGGGCGTCAGACAGGTCAACTACCGTTTGCGCGATTGGGGCATTTCCCGCCAGCGCTATTGGGGGTGCCCGATCCCGGTGATCCATTGCGACACCTGCGGCATCGTTCCCGTGCCCAAGGAACAATTGCCGGTGCGTCTGCCCGCCGACGTTGAATTCGACACGCCGGGCAATCCACTCGACCGGCACGAAAGCTTCAAACACATCGACTGCCCGTCCTGCGGCTCGAAGGCGCGGCGTGAAACCGACACCATGGATACATTCGTTGATTCATCGTGGTATTTCGCCCGGTTTACAGCCCCCCGTGCCGAAAATCCGACCATTCCGGAAATGGCCAATGAATGGCTGCCGGTGGATCAATATATCGGCGGCATTGAACACGCCATTTTGCACCTGCTCTATTCGCGCTTTTTCGCCCGCGCCATGAGCCGCACCGGGCATATGGACGTCGATGAGCCGTTCAAGGGCCTGTTCACCCAGGGCATGGTGACCCATGAGACCTATAAGGACGCGCAGGGCAATTGGGTCTCCCCGACCGAAGTCGTGTTGCGGGCATCCGATGGTGGACGCATCGCGACCGCCGCGGCCACCGGCGAGCCGATAACCATCGGCTCGATCGAAAAGATGAGCAAGTCCAAGCGCAACGTCATTGATCCCGACGACATGATCGCCGCTTATGGCGCCGATACCGTGCGCTGGTTCGTGCTCTCGGATTCTCCGCCAGAGCGCGATGTCCAATGGACCGAAGCGGGCATCGAGGGCGCCTGGCGCTTTTCGCAGCGTGTCCACAAGCTTGCTGGTGAAGCAGGTGAATTGCTCTCGCTCGAGCCCAGTACGATCGACGAGGACGATCCGCGGACGGTCGACATCCTGAAGGCGGTACACAAGACGACGGCCCTTATCGAAGCCGATTTGGCGGGCCTGAGATTCAATCGTGCCGTCGCCCAGATATACGATCTGGCAAACGCCATACAAAAATTCATCCCGGCGGTGCGTCAATCGCCCTCGCTGGCCAATATTTCAGCCATGCGGATCGCGATTGAGCGCTTCATCCAGTTCATCGCCCCTATGATGCCCCATCTCGCGGAAAGCTGCTGGGCCAGCCTGGGACATAAGGCCATGGTCTGCGATACGCCCTGGCCTGAAGCAGACCCCGCCTATCTCGTTGACGACACCGTCGTTTTGGCTGTCCAGGTCAACGGCAAGCGCCGCGGCGAAATCGAGATGCCCAAGGATGCTCCCTCGACACAAGCGGAAGCTGCAGCCTTGTCACTCGATGCAGTTGCCCGCATTCTTGACGGCAATCCGCCCCGAAAGGTCATCGTCGTGCCCAACAGGATCGTCAATGTCGTTTGCTAAGGTCTTCCGCGCCGTCAGTCTTGGTGTTGCCCTTGCCGCCGCCGGCTTTCTGGCCGGATGTACGCTGACGCCGGTTTATCGCGATGTGGACATGCCGAGCCAAAGCCTTGCCCTGCGCTATGCGGAACCTCAAACGCGCCTTGAGCAGGTGGTTTACCGCACGCTTTCGGGCCGCCTCGGTCCGTCTGATGCTGCAGCGCCACAGTTTTCGGCCCAGGTTTCTGCCACGGCAACCCGCATCGGGCTATCGGAAATATCCGGGCCGATAACTGAAAATCAGCTCACCCTCACGATAACTTATCGTGTGGTGGAAAACGGCGTGAGTGTTACCTCGGGCACTCGATCGGCCACTGCCGGCTACCGCACGACCGGCCAGATCGTTGCCGACGACGCGGCGCGTGCGGCAGCCGAGGAACAGGCGGCCAGGGCGGCGGCCGAAACCGTCCGTCTGGCCCTGCTGGCCGACCTCCGGGCACAATGACCGCGCTCAAGGGTCGCGACATAGAGAAATTTCTGTCGCGGCCCGACATCGCTGCCGGGCTCGTCCTGGTCTACGGTCCGGACACCGGACTGGTGAGCGAGAACGCGGCGCGGCTAGTCAGACATTTCGCCGGCGACCCACCCGATCCGGAAAGCCTTTCTCAACTGCACATGAGCGAGATCGAGGCCGATCCTCAACGGCTCGGGATTTTGGCGCGCAGCCCCTCTCTGTTTGGGGGCCAGACGACAATTCGTATCCGGGCGGCGACGAACAAGCTCGCCCCGACGCTTGTCGAGCTGCTCGATGAAGGGGCCCAGTCTCTCTTCATCGTTGAAGGCGCCGATCTAAAGCCCTCCGATGCCCTGCGCAAGCAGGCCGAAGCCCGCAAGGATTCCCGGGCTCTGCCCTGCTACGCTGACACCGGCCAGACGATCGATACGCTGATCCGCGAAACCTTCGCCCAGGCCGGGATAAGCCTGGAGGCGGACCTGGCGCCAATGCTGCGCGATATGCTCGGCAACGACCGGCAAGTGACGCGCAGCGAGTTGCAAAAACTCGTTCTTTACGCTGGAGAAGGCGGATCGTTGACCCGCGAGGACGTCATGCGGCTGTGTGGCGACAACGCCGCCCTTGCCATCGATGCCGTCGTCGACTCTATAGCGACCGGCCATGCCCGCCGCTTTGATGAAGCCATGACCCGCGCGGCCAGTTCGGGCACCGATGCACAACGCCTGCTCATCGTTTCAATGCAGCACTTTTCCCGGCTAAGGGTCATGCGGGCCGAAATCGATGCTGGCGCGAGCGTGGAGCAGATCCTGACCCGCACCACACCGCGGATACATTTTTCCCGCAAGTCGAGTTTCGAACAGCAGCTCAGGCTCTGGAACGATGACGGCCTTGCAGCGGCTTGCAACCGGCTGGCGAGCGCCATTCTCGACAGCCGCAAATCAGGCCCGCTCGCGCCCGCTATCGGCCGTCAGGCGCTGCTGGCGATATGTATGGCCGCGGCAAGACGCTGATTGCAATCAATCACTTACAACGGTGTTTCACGTGCAACGCCACCCAGAGCCGTCCAGGATTTGAGCGAATCAAATCCTTGGCTCTAGAGCCGGTCAGGATTTGATTGAATCAAATCCTCGGCTCTAAACCTTTGTTTTGTCGCGTGTCCGAACCGCAAAACCGTTTCCACTTTTGCTGGACACGCTCTAAACTTTTGCTTCCTCGCGTGTCCGAACCACAAAACCGTTTCCATCCCCGACGGGTCGAGGACATGCTTTTGCTGGACAAGCCCTAATGCGGCAACAGCCGTGAGCAGATTCCGTCAAGCTGTTCCAACGTCTTGTAGCGGATTTCCAGCTTTCCGCCGCGATCCTTGTGCTCAAGGGTAACGGAGAGCCCCAGGGCGTCCGACAGCTGCTTTTCCAGCGCCAGCGTATCCGCATCCTTTGATGATCCACGCTTTTCGCCAACCTGCTGCGGCCGGCGCGCTTCCGCGCCCTTTTGATGCAGCGCTTCGGCTTCGCGCACCGAGAGGCCTGCGTCCACAATACGGCGCGCCAACGCCAACGGATCGTCTGAGGTAATGAGGGTGCGGGCATGCCCGGCGGTCAACTCGCCGCGCTCCAGCATACCCTGGACCTCGTCGGGCAGTCTGAGCAGCCGGAGCGTGTTTGCGACATGCGAGCGCGACTTGCCGATGACGTGGGCCAGATCGTTCTGGGTATAGTCGAACTGCTCAATCAGCTGGCCATAGCCTTGCGCTTCTTCGAGAGGATTGAGGTCGGCACGCTGCACATTCTCGATAATCGCCAGTTCGAGCGCTTCCTTGTCATCGACCTCTCGGATGATGACCGGAACCTCGTGTAGTCCGGCACGCTGGGCCGCGCGCCAGCGCCGTTCACCGGCGATGATCTCAAAAACATCGGGGCCCTGGTCGCTCGGCCGCACCAGGAGCGGCTGCATCACGCCCTTTTCGCGAATCGAATTGGTCAGATCCTCGAGCAGTTCGGCATCGAAGTCCTTGCGCGGATTGGCCCGGCTGGCGATGATGAACTCGACCGGCAAGCGGCGCGTGCCCGTGGAGGTTTCGGCCTGCCGTGGCGCGGCCTCAAGCGGCTGCATATCGCCGATCAGGGCTGCAAGGCCGCGGCCAAGACGTGTGGGTTTATCGTTCATGGTCTTCTCCATCAGGCCGCCCGCAACTGGCGCTCGCGCTTGATCACTTCAGTGGCCAATCGAAGATAGGCCTGACTTCCGGCGCATTTAAGATCGTAAAGCAATGCCGGCTTGCCATAGCTCGGCGCTTCCGAAAGCCTTACATTGCGCGGAATGACGGTATCGTAGACCAGCGTTCCCATATGCTCGCGCACATCGCTCAGCACCTGCTCGGAGAGGTTGTTGCGCTTGTCGAACATGGTCATCACCACCCCCTGGATCGACAGGCGCGGGTTCAACGTCGAACGAATCTGTTCAATGGTCTGAAGCAGCTGGCTCAAACCCTCAAGAGCAAAGAACTCACACTGCAGCGGCACCAGAACGGCGTCCGCAGCGGTCAAGGCGTTGATGGTGAGGAGATTGAGCGACGGCGGACAGTCGATCAGCACATAGGTGATCGGCTTATTGTCGATGGTGACTTCGCTCACATTGTCCAGCGCCGATTTCAGGCGGAACGCCCGGTCGCGCTCGGCGGCGATCATCAATTCAACGCCCAGCAGATCCATGGTCGAGGGGACGATGGCCACGTTGGGCACGTTTGTCAGGACCGCCGCATCCTTCACCGTCGATTCGTTGAGCAGCAGATCGTAGGAGGAACGCTCGCGCTGCTGACGTCCGAGACCCAGCCCAGTGGAGGCATTGCCCTGGGGATCGAGATCGACGATCAGGACCCGTTCACCAATGGCAGCGAGCGCGGTTGCGAGGTTGATGGCCGTCGTCGTCTTGCCGACACCACCCTTCTGATTGGCGAGTGTAATGATACGCGGATGCATCTGACCTCCGAAACCGGCGCGGTTTCAAACACTTAGGTTAGGTGCGAGGCCGCAGATGGGAAATTTCGAGCAGAACGCCGTCTTTGTCCGTCGCACTTTGATGCTTTAACACATCGTAAACCCAATCTGAATCCGCTGATTTCAGTTCTTCCCCATTTTCGCGCCCTTTGTGCAGAATAGCGCGGCTATTGCGGCTCCAGAATCGGTGGATATAGCTCAAAAGCAGCGGCAGGGGCGCCAGTGCGCGCGACGTAAAAAGGTCGACGGCGCCTATGGTTTCGGGCGGCACTGCCTCGATTCTGGCCGTATGGACGGTGATCGGGAGATCGAATTCGCGCGCCGTGGCGCGCAGAAACGCACATTTTCGTGCATTGGACTCGATCAGATGCATGGAAAACTCGGCATCGCGCAGGGCGATGGCCAGCGGAATCGCCGGAAAACCGCCACCACTGCCGATATCGAGGATGCGGAGCGGCCCGGAAATCCGGCCGATCAACGGCAAAACCTGAAGCGAATCAAGGATATGACGCGTCCATAAATCCCCCGGTGTTTCACGTGAAACGAGGTTCTGGACCTTCTGCCAACGCAAAAGATGGTGCGAAAATCTATGGAGTTGAGTGGAAATAACCTCAACATTGCCAAACATTGCCGCATTATAGCGCTCAAGATCGGCGACACGTTGCGTCTCGTCGGTCATGACGCCTTCCGGTCGATGCGACCCCGGCGGATGACCGCCAGCACCAATGTGAGCGCCGCCGGCGTCACGCCCTCGATACGCTGCGCTTGCGCGATGGTTTGCGGCCTGGCCGCCATGAGCTTCTGCTTCATCTCATTGGACAGGCCCGGCAGGAGGCTGTAGTCGAGCCATTCCGGAATCGCCCGCGCTTCGTCACGCTTGACGGCTTCCACGTCGGCCTGCTGGCGCTCAAGATACACAGCATACTGCGCATCTATGGCGACCTGTTCGTAAGTTTTTGATTCTATTGCGGAAACATCAGGCCAGATCGCTTCAATTTCATCGCGAGAGGTCGTCGGATAGCTCATGAGCTCAAAGGCCGTGCGGCGTACGCCGTCGGCGTTGACGCTCATGCCCGCCTTCCTGGCTTCGGTCGGGGTTACCCATAGGGAATGCAAAAGAGCCTTCGCTCCGTCCAATCGCGCCATGCGCGCCATAAAATGCTGCTGCCGTTCCTGCGATACCAGGCCGACATCGATCCCAAGCTGCGTCAACCGCTGATCGGCGTTATCGACGCGAAGCTGTAAACGGAACTCGGCGCGAGAGGTGAACATGCGGTAAGGCTCTGTAACACCTCGGGAAATCAGATCGTCAATCATGACGCCGAGATAGGAATTTGTGCGCGAGAGGATGAGTGGCGGACGGTCGAGCGCCGCCAAAGCGGCGTTTGCCCCGGCCACCAGCCCCTGGGCTGCCGCTTCCTCATAGCCCGTTGTGCCGTTGATCTGCCCGGCGAGATAGAGACCCGGCAGAGCCCGCAGCATGAGACTGGGCGCCAGCTCGCGCGGATCGACGTGATCATATTCGATTGCATAGCCTGGGCGCTTGATGACGACATTTTCGAGGCCCGGCATGGCCTGAAGGAACTGGAGTTGCACATCGGCAGGCAGCGACGTCGACAGGCCGTTGGGATAGATGGTGGGATCATCCAGCCCCTCGGGCTCGAGAAACACCAGATGGCTGTCCTTGTCGGCAAAGCGCACGATCTTGTCTTCGATCGACGGGCAGTAGCGCGGTCCACGGGACTGGATACGCCCCGAATACATAGCCGATTTCGAAAGATTTTCGGCAATGATCCTATGCGCGTCGGCAGTCGTACGGGTCTCGAAGCACGAGATCTGCGGTGTGGTGATCGCCTCGGTCATCATCGAAAATGGCTCGGGCGGCTCGTCGCCAAGCTGTTCGGTGAGGACGGAAAAATCGATGGTGTTGGCATCGAGCCGGGGCGGCGTGCCGGTTTTGAGCCGTCCGAGCTTGAGGCCCAGCGCTTCAAGACGCGTCGAGAGGCCGAGGACCGGCTTTTCCCCTGCCCGTCCGGCGGGAATTGTTTCCTCTCCGCGATGGATGAGGCCGCGCAGGAACGTTCCCGTGGTCAGGACCACGGCCCTGGTGGAAATCTGCCGGCCGTCGAGAAGCGCGACACCGCTGACCGCGCCATCAGTCACTATGAGATCGTCGACTTCGCCTTCGATGATGTCGAGATTGGATGTGCCGGACAGCTCGGCCTGCATCGCCTCGCGGTACAGCTTGCGATCCTGCTGCGCGCGGGGGCCGCGCACCGCCGGCCCCTTGCGGCGATTGAGAACACGGAACTGGATGCCGCCCTTGTCGGCAATACGCCCCATGACACCGTCGAGCGCATCGATTTCCCGAACCAGGTGGCCCTTGCCCAAACCACCGATGGCCGGGTTGCAGCTCATCTCGCCGATGGTCGCGAATCGATGGGTCACCAGCGCGGTCGGTACACCCAGACGCGCCGACGCGGCGGCGGCTTCGGCCCCGGCGTGGCCGCCCCCGACAATGATGACTGCGTAATCACTCATGGCAATGGTCTCGGTAGTGTTTCACGTGAATCCGCTTTGGTCGGTCCGTCCAATGTTTCACGTGAATCCGCCCAAGCACAGGGCAAGGCTGTTTCACGTGAATCATTTCCCGATGCAGAACCCGGCGAACAATCGGTCAAGAACTGCTTCGTTGTCCATAAGGCCAATCAGCGCCGCCAAAACATCGGCAGCACGGCGCAGATCCTCGGCGCACAATTCGGGCTGGCCGATGCGCGCCATGGCGGTATCCACGCTGGAAAGCGCTGAATCGAGCGCGTCCCTGTCACGCAGATGGCTAACCAAGCTCGCCTCGCTCGCACCAAGGCGGCCTTCAATATGGCTTTCAAGGCGTTTTAGCAAGGTCTCGATGCCGTCCCCGGTCAGAGCCGACAGCGTCAGATCGATGTCGATTGCGCGCACGCCAAGGTCCGATTTGGTACCGATCCGCCACACGGCTCCGTCGATCTCGGGTTTTGTCCGATCGTCGTCGGGGCCGATCAGCCAAAGAACGAGATCGGCGTTCTGCATCGCCCTGCGGGCGCGCGATATGCCCTCGCCTTCGGCAAGGCTATCGGTCTGCCTGAGCCCGGCGGTGTCGGTGAGCGTGACGTATTGGCCGCCAAGGTCGATGGCAACGTCCTTGGTATCGCGGGTCGTGCCCGCTTCGGCTGTAACAATGGCCACATCCGAGCCAGCCAGCCGGTTGAGAAGACTCGATTTGCCGGCATTGGGCGCGCCGGCCAGAACGATGCGAAAGCCTTCCCTGACGATACGGCCACGGTCGTAGGTGCCCCGCGCCGCCTTGAGCGCTGCTCCAAGTGCTTCTAAATCGGCGATAAAATGCGGCGGCAGCTCGAAGGGAACGTCGTCCTCATCGGTGAAATCCAGTCGCGCTTCAATCTCGGCCCGCGCGTCGAGCAACAACGCCCGCCACACGACGATCTGGTCCGCCAGACCGCCCTCGAGCCGGGAAAGCGCCTGCCGGCGCTGGGCTTCGGTTTCCGCGGCCAGGAGGTCGCCAAGACCTTCCACCGCCGTGAGATCGAGCTTGCCGTTTTCAAACGCCCTGCGGGTGAAATCGCCGGCCCCTGCCAAGGCAATGTCACAATGGGTCGTCAGCGCGGTGAGAATGGCCCTTACCGCTGCCGGTGATCCGTGGACCTGGAACTCGGCACAGTCTTCGCCGGTAAAAGAGTTCGGTCCGGGAAACACGGCAAGAAGTCCCTGGTCCAGCGCCTCACCCGTCACGGGATGCCTGAAGGTTCTCAGGGCCAGTGTGCGGGCACTCGGGAGAGCGCCGCACATGCGTTCAACCGCGGCAAGGGTCTTGGGACCCGAGAGCCGGATGACGGCGACGCCAGACGGCAAGCTCCCGGTGGATAGCGCGGCAATGGTCGTACTGGTCTGCATCAAGTTCATTCCGACGGCCCACAATTGAACGGGGCCGCATCGTGTCTAACCACGTGCGGCCCCGAACGAAAAGTGAAAAACTTCCGACGCTAGAGCATTTCAGCGCTTCCTTGAATCGCTTCAATTGCTCTAAGTCTTTGTTTTATCGCGCTTCCGAACCGGATAAGTGGTAGCGACTTATCCTGGAAGCGCTCTAGGTATTCATCGAATCGAAGAATTCCGAATTGGTCTTGGTCTGGCGCAGCTTGTCGAGCAGGAATTCCATGGCATCGACAGTGCCCATGGGATTGAGGATCCGCCGCAGCACATACATCTTGCGCAGGATGTCGGGTTCGACGAGCAGTTCTTCCTTGCGGGTGCCCGACTTGGTGACATCGATGGCCGGGAAGACGCGCTTGTCGGAAACCTTGCGGTCGAGCACGATTTCCGAATTGCCGGTGCCCTTGAATTCTTCAAAGATCACTTCGTCCATGCGGCTGCCTGTGTCGATCAGCGCCGTCGAAATGATGGTCAGCGAACCGCCATCCTCGATGTTGCGCGCCGCGCCGAAAAAGCGCTTGGGGCGCTGCAGGGCATTGGCGTCGACACCGCCGGTCAGCACTTTGCCCGAGGAGGGAACGACCGTGTTGTAGGCGCGGCCCAGGCGGGTGATCGAATCGAGAAGGATTACGACGTCACGCTTGTGCTCAACGAGACGCTTGGCCTTTTCGATAACCATTTCAGCCACTTGCACGTGGCGCGAGGCCGGCTCGTCAAAGGTCGAGGAAATGACTTCGCCCTTCACCGAGCGCTGCATGTCGGTGACTTCTTCAGGACGTTCGTCGATCAGAAGCACGATCAGATAGCATTCGGGATGATTAGTGGCGATCGATTGTGCAATATTTTGCAACAATACGGTCTTGCCGGTACGGGGTGGCGCAACGATCAGGGCGCGCTGGCCCTTGCCGAGCGGGGCGACCAGATCGATGACCCGGGCCGAGCGATCCTTGGTGGTGGGATCGGCAAGTTCCATGTTCAACCGCTCGTCGGGATAGAGCGGGGTGAGGTTATCGAAATTGATCTTGTGACGGACCCGTTCGGGATCCTCGAAATTGATGGTGTTGACCTTCAAAAGCGCGAAATAGCGCTCGCCTTCCTTGGGAGAGCGGATCTGGCCCTCGACGGTGTCTCCGGTGCGCAGCCCGAAACGTCGGATCTGGGACGGGCTGACATAAATGTCGTCGGGACCGGGCAGATAGTTTGCATCGGGAGAGCGCAGGAAACCGAAACCATCGGGCAGGACCTCGACAACGCCTTCGCCGGTTATTTCCACATCGCGGGTCGCCAATTGCTTGAGAATGGCGAACATCAATTCCTGCTTGCGCAGTGTATTGGCATTTTCGACGTCGAGCTCTTCGGCAAAGGACTGCAACTCGGCCGGTGACTTGGCCTTGAGGTCCCTGAGCTTCATGAATTCCATGATCAGCCTTCTTAGGGGGGATGGTCGGGATAAACTTAAAAAAGGAGGGAGAAGCGGGGCGGAGCGTTTGCCACCCATCTCACCGCGAACGGGTGAGTTGCCCGCTCCTCATAAACCATTCGATGCCGCCAATGCAAGCACAACCCGAGCCCAAAGGGCTAGAACGGCTTTACGATCACCATGATGACGATGACGATCATGATCACCGTCGGTACTTCGTTGATGGCGCGATAAAATTTCGCCTCGCGCTTGTTTTCGTCTTTCGCAAACGCCTTGAGGGTCCGTCCCAGGAAACCGTGAAAGCCCGAAAGCGCGACAACGAAGCCCAGCTTGACCCAGATCCAGCCCATCGCGAACAGGCCCATGCCGTAAAGATGGATCATCCACAGCCCAAACAGCCAGGTAGCGACCATCGCAGGCGTCGTAATCGCCCGATAGAGGCGCCGTTCCATGACTTTGAAGGTTTCGGACTGGACCGAACCGATCTCGGCATCGGCATGATAGACGAAAAGCCGCGGCAGATAGAGCATTCCCGCCATCCAGGCGATGACCGAAATCACATGCAGCGCCTTGACCCATTCCAGCATCGTACCCTCCCCTGATCCTTAGAGCCATTCAGGATTTGATTGAATAAAATCCTCGGCTCTAAACCTTTGTTTTGTCGCGTGTCCGAACCGCAAAACCGTTTCCACTTTTGCTGGACACGCTCTAGCCCTGCTTAGCGCCCATGTACGACATCGACAAGGCGCGAGACGTGCGCGATCGGGGTTTGCGGCACAATGCCGTGCCCGAGATTGAAGATATGCGGGCGATCGGAAAACGCTTCGATGATCGCTTCGGCGCGGCGTTCCATCTGCGCGCCCCCCGCCACCAGCCGCAACGGATCAAGATTGCCCTGAACGGGCAGCGTCCTGGGCAGGTTCGATGACGCGAAAGCCAGGGGCGTTGCAAAATCGAGCCCGAGGACACTCACCCCCGTTTTCTCTGCATATTCGGCCAGCATGCCCGCCGCGCCACGCGGAAATCCGGTGATCGGAGCGTCGGGCACGAAACTGCGGACCCTTTCGACGATTCGACGATTGGGTTCGATCACGTGAGTGCGGAACGCCTCTTCGTCGAGATTGAGCGCCCAGCTTTCAAAGATCTGGACCATGTCCGCACCGGCGCGAAACTGGGCGATAAGATATTGGGCCGAGACCTCGACAAGAATATCGATCAGCGCGGCAAAGGCGGCAGGATGATTGAGCGCAAAAAGGCGGGCAGCCGCCTGGTCCGGCGAGCCGCGCCCGCCGATCATATAGGTGGCAACTGTCCAAGGCGCGCCACAGAACCCGATCAGCGTCTTGTTCTCGCTCAACGCCAGCTTGATCCGGTCGATTGCCTCCAGGACATTTCTAAGATTGTCCAGAGCCTTTTCCGGCTTGAGCGTGGAAAGCGTGGTTTCATCGATTGGCTCAAGTACGGGTCCTTCGCCCTGCGCAAAACGCACGTCCTGGCCCAGCGCGTGGGGAATGACCAAAATGTCGGAAAAAAGGATCGCGGCATCGAGATCGAACCGGCGCAATGGTTGCAGGGTGACTTCGGTCGCAAGAGCCGGAGCGTAGCAAAGATCAAGAAAGCTCCCCGCCTTTTGCCGCACTTCACGATATTCGGGAAGATAGCGACCCGCCTGGCGCATGATCCATACCGGGGGCCGGGCCTGCCTGATGCCCAAAGCTGCATCGAGAAGCGGCTTTCCGCTCGGAATTGTGGGTGAGGGAGAATGCAATTGGGAGCGCTCTTCGGTCTTTAGGGGAATCTATCTTTAAGAGTCTTCTTCTTCTTCTTTATAGCTGTGTTTTGCACCAATTGTTTGATGCCCACAACCGCACCACTCCAAATCGGCTTGCGTCAGTTTCGCGCGGCGGAATGGCTCAAGGCGCTGTCGGAAAAACGGGGATGAAAGTCGAGCGAGGGCCGGCGTCGTTAACGTTTCGTTAAGACCTTCCCTGTGCAAATCCTTAATGAAAGATTAACGGTGAGCCGCTAGCGGGAACAGCCGTTTTCCCCGCTCTTGTCCCCAGGCCCGCAATGGCGTCCCCAATTCACCAACTGTTAACCCAATATCGGGCTTTGGGGAAAACTTCGCCCTTTGGCGGCACCGGCCCGAAATAGGCTTTAACTGTGGGTGCGCATGTGGAAAAACTCGTCCGCCCATCAACCGACAAAGCCCGGTCATGCTGATCCTTGCCTCGAAAAGCGCAACGCGGAAAAGCCTGCTTGAGAACGCGGGCTTGCGGTTTTCGGTTGCGAGCGCGGGGATCGATGAGCGCGAAATCGAACAGGCGGCCTTGACCCGGGGAGAGAATCGCGCCGGCCTCGCGCGCCTTCTGGCCGAGACCAAGGCGCTTGCCGTCAGCGCTATGACACCGGCGGCACTTGTGATCGGCGCCGACCAGACGATTGCCTTCGAGGGCCAGGGGCTCCACAAGCCGCGCGATCGTGATGACGCCGCCCGGCGGCTGATGGCCATGGCGGGAAAGTCCCACCAGCTCCATTCCGGCGTTGCGCTGGCCCGGCAAGGGAGCATTGTCTGGAGCACCGTTGAAACCGCCGTCCTGACCTTCAAGCCCTTTGACCGCAAGACGCTGGATCGCGTGCTCGATCGTGAAGGCGAGGCGATCCTTGATTCGGTTGCCGCCTACCGGCTCGAAGGGCCCTCCATTCGCCTCTTCGAGCGGATCGAGGGTGATTACTTCACCATCCTGGGCCTGCCCCTCCTGCCTCTTCTCGCGGCGCTCGAGCAGCATGCGCCACACATTTTCGAGCCCGGATCATGAAAAAAGCTTTCGTCATCGGTCACCCGATCGCCCACTCCAAATCGCCGCTGATCCATCAGAGCTGGATCGCCGAGCACGGTCTAAACGCGAGCTATGAGGCCATCGAAATTGCGCCCGACGATCTGCCCGGCTTTATTTCCCGTCTGCGCGACGGAGAATTTGCCGGCGGGAACGTCACAATTCCGCACAAGGAAGCCGTGATGGGCCTGATCGATGACGTCGATCCCCTGGCCACGCGGATCGGCGCGGTCAATACGCTGGTGGTCGACAATGGCAAGATCTGGGGCACCAATACCGATTATGCAGGGTTCCTCGCCAATCTCGACGCCGGGGCACCGGGCTGGGACAAAGCACCGGGATCGGCGGTGGTCATCGGCGCCGGCGGCGCGTCGCGGGCCATCCTGGCCGGCCTTGTCGACCGCGGCGTGGGGCGCATCGACCTCGTCAACCGGACATTGGATCGGGCCGAGGCGCTTGCGGCTCAATTCGGTTCCGCCATCGTGCCCGGACCACTGTCGGACATCACGGCGCGGATCAAGGGCGCCGGCCTTGTCGTCAACACCAGCGCCGTTGGCATGAAGGGCACGCGCTTTGACGGTCTCGATCTGGCTGGGCTCGCGCCGGACGCCGTGGTCACCGATATCGTTTATACACCGCTCATTACCCCTCTTTTGGCCCACGCCCGGCACGAAGGGTTTGCCAGCGTCGACGGGCTGGGTATGTTGCTCCATCAGGCTGTTCCGGGATTTGAGGCGTGGTTCGGCGTTGCACCGACCGTAACTGAAACGCTCAGAAACCGCGTTCTGGCCGCACTCGGGCAGTAAGAGAGAAGTTTTCGGGGGAAATATGCTGCGCGTTGTGCTCACCGGTTCCATCGCCACGGGGAAATCGACTGTGCTTGCCCGTTTTGCCGAACGGGGCTTTCCCACCTATTCGGCCGACCAAGCCGTGCACGAACTCT
This sequence comes from Pelagibacterium sp., assembly GCF_965249125.1. GTDB lineage: Bacteria > Pseudomonadota > Alphaproteobacteria > Rhizobiales > Devosiaceae > Pelagibacterium. Next base: position 3,452,453 of record NZ_OZ252217.1, on the reverse strand, counting down.
ATGCCGGCCAGGCGGCGGCGCTGGTCGAGACGCTGTTTCCCGGCACGGTTCACGACGGCAAGGTGGATCGCATGGCGCTCAGCGGCGCCATCGCGGCGGAACCGGACAGGATTTCAGAGCTCGAAGAGGTCATTCATCCGCTCGTACGTGAAAAAGCACTCGATTTCATGGACAAGGCGGAGGCGGAAGGACACGCCTTTGCCATCATGGAGATCCCGCTGTTTCTTGAAACCGGCGCCAAATATTCAATCGACAGGGTCGTGGTCACCCATTGCGATCCTGAAATCCAGCGTCAGCGGGTTCTGGCCCGCCCGGGCATGAGCATGGAAAAACTCGATCTCATTTTGTCCCGGCAATTGACCCAGGACGAAAAGCGGGCGCGCGCCGACTATGCCATCGACACCTCGGGGACCATGGACGATACCCTCGCCCGCACCGACGCCGTTCTCGAAGCGCTGCGTTCGGAGGCAAGCCCATGAGCCTTCTGCGCGAAATCGTCCTCGACACCGAAACCACCGGCCTGTCGGCGGCAAATGGCGACAGGCTCGTGGAAATCGGCTGCGTCGAGCTGATCAATCACGTCCCCACCGGCCGCCATTACCACGTCTATACAAATCCCGAACGCGACATGCCCGAAGAGGCATTCCGGGTGCATGGTCTTTCAGACGAGTTTTTGCGCGACAAGCCCAAATTCGCTGAAGTGGCGCACGATTTCGTCGAGTTCGTCGGCGACGATACGCTGATAATTCACAACGCGCCCTTCGACATGGGGTTCCTGAACGCCGAGCTGGAAAGGGCGGGGCGTCCCCGCCTCGCAAACGATGTCATCGATACCGTCATGCTGGCCCGCAAGATCCACCCCGGCGCCCGCGTCAGCCTCGATGCGCTGTGCAAGCATTATGGCATAGACAATTCCCGGCGCACTTTGCACGGCGCCCTGCTCGACAGCGAAATCCTCGCTGAAGTCTATCTTGAATTGATCGGGGGCCGGCAGGTGGCGCTCGCCCTCTCCGCCGATGCCGAGAGCGCCACGCGGGGCAGCGGCAGCCGCCCACCCGCCCGCCAGAGACCGGCACCCCTGCCCGTGCGGCTGACGCTGGAAGAACGGCGGGCTCATGCGGCCTTCATAGGCCAGATGGGCGAAAGCGCCGTGTGGCTCAAATACCAGACGCTGGAAATCGAGGTCGAATAGAGCCAACCGTTTCGGCCGACCCGCCAGAAAAAAGCCCCGGCGAACCGGGGCTTTTTGCATTGAGGGTGTTGCCGGTCGAATCAATTGACCGTCGGCTTGACCTCGGTCGCATCCGCGGTGCCTTCGGTCCTGTTCTTTTCGGCGGCAGCGGCGAGGTTGCGGCGGTAGAGCGCCAGAAAATCGACGGGTTCGAGCAGCAGCGGCGGAAAGCCGCCGGCCTGGATCGTCGATGCCAGCACCTGACGGGCAAAGGGGAAGATCAATCGCGGCGCCTCGACCATCAAAAGAGCGCCGAGCTGGTTCTCCGGAATGTTGCGGGTGCGGAAAAGTCCGCCATAGACCAACTCGACCGCATAGAGCACGGTGCCCTCGCGTTCGGTCTTGACGTTGAGGCCGATTTCGACCGCATAGACGTCATCGGCCTGTTTTTTAACCTGGACATTGATGTTGACGTTCGAGCCGGGATTGACCTGGCCCGGCACCAGCGAGGCCGGTGCGTTGGGGTTTTCAAAGCTCAGATCGCGCACATACTGTCCCACGATGCCAAAGGCGGGCGCCGTACCTTCTGTGCCAGTCGCAGTCGGGTCGTTGTTTGTGTTATCTTCAGCCATTGGCCAATATGTCCCTGTGTCTGGTTCGCCAGAGCGGCCTGTCAGGGCCGCGAATTCGGTGCGTCTGGCTACCACTTTTGCGTTCCGCTCACAAGGTTTGGCGGAGGCCGGGGCAAAATAGGCTAGCGATAGTCGTTGTCGTCGAGATCGATGGATTTGTAGGCAGGTCCGGGCTGTGAGGGCCGATAGGTCGTGACAACCACCATATTGCGACTCATCTGCCCGTAGACCCAGTGCCGCACGGGCGGAATGAGCAACGCAAAGCCGATGGCGTCGGTGATGAATCCCGGAATCAGGAGAAACAGCCCAGCTGCCGCGATCATCATCATTTCGGCGAACTGGCGCTGAGGCATCTCTCCCCGCGCCATCATGGCCCGGCTGTCGAGCACCATGCCCAGCCCCTGCCAGCGCACGATGAAGACACCGGCGAGGGCCGTCAGGATGATGGCAGCCAGGGTCGAAAGGATACCGATCTGCCCGCCGACCCAGATGAATCCGGCGATTTCGAGAAACGGCAGAGCCAACAATCCAAAAAGTATGAAACGTCCCACGTGGAGCGATCTCCTACTTGTTTGAGAGGGCTTCTCGGCGCACCGCGGCGAGCCGGTCATAACCCTCGATCACAATAATGCCACTGCAAACTGGTTTGCACGGCTCGTTTGCATATATATAGGTCACTACGACCAGATTGCGAACTGCCCCCGATTGTCGGCCGACCATTGCGTGTCGCGGATCGGGAGGTGGACATGACCCTTTGATTTTGGAGCCAGAATTTCACTCATGGGCGAATTTCTCGACTTTCCCACCCTTATCGTCATCGTGGTGGCCATTGTGGTGCTCCTGCGTCTGCGCTCGGTTCTGGGCACACGCACCGGCAACGAGCGTCCCCCCTCGGTGCGCTACGACTCGATCTCGCGCACCAAATCGGACAATGACGATACAGTGGTTCCCATGCCGCGCCGCAATCCTCAGGATGCCGAGGAAGCCGAGCGCCTGCAGCGCAAGATTGAAGCCGAGATCGAAAAGCTGGGCGGCGGAAAGCCCGAGATCGAAAGCGGTCTGCGCGCCATAGTGGCTGCCGATCCCGCTTTCTCGCCCAAGCAATTTCTTGAAGGCGCCAAATCCGCTTATGAAATGATCGTCTCGGCTTACGCCTCGGGTGATCGCAAGTCCCTGAAAATGCTTCTCGACAAGGATGTCTACGACAGCTTCGATGCCGCGATCACCGAGCGCGAAGCGGCCGGCCACACAGTGGATTTCACCTTTGTGGGGCTTTCCAACATCGAATTTGTCGAAGCCGAGCTCGACAAGCGCAACGCTGTCGTCACCCTCAGGATCGATGCCGAAGTGGTTTCGATCACCAAGGATCGCGAAGGCGAAATCGTCGAGGGGACACCGGGTCAGGTCGTGGCAATCGCCGATGAGTGGACGTTCACGCGCAGCACCCGCTCGCGCGATCCCAACTGGAAGCTCGTCGCGACCAACGATCTCGACTAAGCGCTGCTCGAAGGTCGACCTGTTATGGCGCGCAAACCGCCCGGACCCCGCCCGAAAAAGTCCGGGCCGGTGCGCGACTGGCACTTGTGGAATGCGGTGGGCAACACGATCGATCCGCTGCTAAGGCGCAAGAGCACCGATCCCAAGGCTCTGCTTGAAGCGCTCGAAAAGGCTGGCGAGGAACCCGATGCGGGCGAGCCTCGCGATACTTCGCCCCGATTTGCGCGTCCGCCGCTTCCATCTGCCCGGCCGATGATCGCCGCTTCAAAGATTCCCGCGTCGGAAAAATCGATCGAGCCCAATCTCAAGCGGCGTCTGGCGCGCGGCCACGAACCGATCGATGCAACCCTCGATCTGCACGGGATGACCCAGGACCAGGCGCGCGCGGCGCTCGAGCGCTTCATACCCGCCCGCGTGGCGCGGGGCGATCGTACGGTGCTGGTCATTACGGGCAAGGGGATCAAAAAGACCGGCTATCTTCAGCTCGAGCAAAAGGGCGTGCTGCGTGAGATGGTACCCCTCTGGCTCAACGCTCCGGACCTGGCCCCCATGGTTGCGGGCATCGACCCCGCCCACCAGAGCCATGGCGGTGGCGGCGCGCTCTATGTCCGGCTCAAACGCAGGAGGCAGATGTGACCCCGCTGGGAGCCAAACTGCGCAAGCTGCGCGCCGAACGTTCAATTGCGCTCAAAGACATGGCCAAAGCCCTAAATGTTTCGAGCGCCTATCTCTCCGCGCTCGAACACGGCAAGCGCGGCAAACCCACCTGGTTCATGGTCCAGCGCATCATCGCCTATTTCAACGTGATCTGGGACGAGGCCGAGGAAATCCAGCGCCTGGCCGAGATATCTGATCCCAAGATGACCATCGACACCTCCGGCATGGCTCCCGAGGCGACCGAGCTGACCAATGTGCTGGGCCGGGAAATCGCCCGCCTGACGCCCGATGATTTAAAGGCGGTGCGCGACGAGGTGATGCGCAGGGCGGTTAAGCTAAAGCCGTGACCGCCCCGGGCGTGGTTCAGAGCGCGTCCAGCAAAAGCATGTCCTCGATCCGATCGGGGATGGAAACGGTTTTTGCGGTTCGGACGCGCGACAAAGCAGGGTCTAGAGAATATAGCGGCTCAGATCGGTATCGCCGGCCATCTTGCCCACGGTTTCCCGGACACGATTGCCGTCGATGGTCAGCGTGGTTCCGGCCTTGTCCGGGGCTTCAAAGGAGATGTCCTCAACCAGCTTTTCGAGCACCGTCTGCAGGCGCCGCGCGCCGATGTTTTCGACGCTCGAATTGACCGAGACAGCCACATCGGCCACTTCTTCTATGGCATCGGGGGTAAATTCGAGCGTCACCCCTTCGGTGCCCATGAGCGCCACATATTGCCGGATCAGCGAATATTCGGTGTCCGAGAGGATTTTTATGAAATCCTCGCGCGTCAATGCCCGCAATTCCACCCGGATCGGCAACCGGCCCTGAAGCTCGGGCAGAAGATCGGACGGTTTCGAAACGTGGAAGGCGCCTGAAGCGATAAACAGGATATGGTCTGTGTTGACCGGCCCGTATTTGGTCGAAACCGTGGTCCCTTCGATGAGCGGCAGCAGGTCGCGCTGCACGCCCTCGCGGCTCGGCCCGCCGGTCACCCCGCCTTCCTTGGCTGCAACCTTGTCGATCTCGTCGATAAAGACGATGCCGTGGTTTTCGACAAGCTCGATCGCTTCGAGATTGATCTTGTCCTGATCGAGCAGCTTATCGGCTTCCTGGTTGATGAGGATTTCGTAGGAATCCTTGACCTTGACGCTGCGCTTCTGGGTCTTGCCGCCGAAGGCTTTGCCGAACATGTCGGAAAGATTGATCATCCCCGCACCGGCCCCCGGCATGCCGGGAATGTCGAACATCGGCATGCCCGAAGTGGCGGGAACCTCGATCTCGATTTCCTTGTCGTCGAGTTCGTTCTCGCGCAGTTTCTTTCTGAACGCATCCCGCGTCGAAGGCGTCGCCGAATGGCCGACCAGCGCGTCGATCACCCGCTCCTCGGCATTGAGATGGGCCTTGGCCTTGACCTCGGCGCGCTTGCGATCCTTCAAAATCACGATGCCGGCTTCGACGAGATCGCGGATCATCTGTTCGACATCGCGCCCCACATAGCCCACTTCGGTGAATTTGGTGGCCTCGACCTTGACGAAGGGCGCCTGGGCCAGCCGGGCGAGGCGGCGGGAAATCTCGGTCTTGCCCACCCCGGTCGGCCCGATCATCAGGATGTTCTTGGGGCTTACCTCGCGGCGGATATCCTCGGGCAGTTGCTGGCGCCGCCAGCGGTTGCGCAGCGCAATGGCCACGGCGCGCTTGGCGTCGGACTGCCCGACGATATAGCGGTCGAGCTCGGAAACGATCTCGCGGGGGGAAAAACTTCTGTCGGTCATTATCTGTCTTCTTTGTCCAGAAACCGCACCATGAGGTGCTCGTCGATGAAGCGCCCATCGACATGAAGGGCGCGCGGCTCGGTGCCGTAGGTCTGAAAGCCGAGCCGATGATAGAGTTTGAGGGCGGCGCAATTGTCGACGGCGACGCCGAGATGGACCTGCCGGACCGCTGTCCTGGCGTGGGCGATGACGGCATCCATGAGATCGACCGCCAGCCCGTTGCGCCTGTATTCAGGACGAACATAGATCCCGAATATCGTGCCGATATGGCTGGTCTTGGGCCGGTCGGAAACGAAAAGGCCCGCCATTCCCACCGGATCGTCATTGTCGAACGCCACGAAAATCGCGGCGTCCCTTGTCCCCTGAGCGTACCAGTCGAGGGGCCGGGCCCGTTCGGTTTCGGCATCCGAGGCAAACGATGCCGGGTCGCCATCCAGCGCGATCAGCCTTATGGTCCGATAGGCTTGGGCCTCGTCAGGTCCGATCTGGCGGATCGAAAAGCTCAAGAGTCGAGCTCGAGGGTTTCCACGGTCACATCGGCATTTGTGTAAACGCAGATGTCGGCGGCAATGGCCATGGACCGGCGGGCGATATCCTCGGCGCTCTTGTCGCTGTCGGTCAGGGCGCGGGCCGCCGCAAGCGCATAATTGCCGCCTGAACCGATCGCCGCAATTCCGTCCTCGGGGGACAGCACATCGCCTGTGCCGGTCAGGATCAGCGAATCGGATTTGTCGACGACGATCATCATCGCTTCGAGCCGGCGCAAATAGCGGTCGGTCCGCCAGTCCTTGGCCAGTTCCACGCAGGCGCGCATCAGCTGGCCGGGATATTGCTCGAGCTTGGCTTCGAGCCGCTCGGAAAGGGTGAAGGCGTCGGCGGTGGCGCCGGCAAATCCGGCAATCACCGAGCCGCCCGCCAGCCGGCGCACTTTCCGCGCCGAATGCTTCATGACGGTCTGGCCGAGCGAAACCTGCCCGTCCCCCGCCACCACGACCTGATTGCCTTTGCGTACTGAAACGATTGTCGTCATTTGAAACCCGAAATGCTTCTTACATTAAAACGCGTGTTGGCCATTATTTAGGATTGGCTGGGCTAAATGCAATGCGAGGGCGCCAGACCGGGCTTTCCCACCGCCCCTCAAGCTGTTAATGCAAGGCCCGAGTTTCCCGAGGGGATGGATGCAATGCGCAAGGCAAAGCTCGATCGCAAGACCAATGAAACAGAGATCGCCGTCGCCGTCGATCTCGACGGCAATGGCGTGCGCCAGATCGAAACCGGGGTCGGCTTTTTCGATCACATGCTCGACCAGCTTTCGCGCCATTCCCTGATCGACATGGCGATCCACGCCAGGGGCGATCTGGAAATCGACGATCACCACACCGTCGAGGATGTGGGCATTGCCATCGGCCAGGCGATCAAAGAGGCGCTGGGCGACAAGAAGGGCATTGTGCGCTATGGGTCGTGCGATCTTGTCATGGACGGCACCAAATCGACGGTAGCGCTCGACGTGTCGGGCCGGCCGTTCCTTGTCTGGCGCGTTCAGTTCACAGCGCCCACGATCGGTAAGTTCGATACCGAACTGGTGCGTGAGTTCTTCCAGGCCATCGCCATCAATACGGGGATCACCCTGCATGCCGAAACCCATTACGGCGACAACAACCACCATATCGCCGAAAGCCTGTTCAAGGCTTTGGCGCGCGCGTTGCGCCAGGCGGTCGAAATCGACCCCCGCGCCGCCGATCAGGTGCCCTCGACCAAGGGCGTGTTGTAGGATTTAGTCTGGGGCAAGGCCCCGTTACGGACCGGTCTGATGACCCTCTATGCAATCTACGCCAAGCCGGAAAACGGCCCCGATGCCATTTGGGTGTTGCCCGACAAATTCAGCTGGGCCGCCTTCCTCTTCGCCCCGCTCTGGGCAATCGCCCGCGGCGCTGTTGCCTATCTCGTGCTGTGGATCATCGTCGCGGGCGGGCTCTGGTTGCTTGCGCCGCGCATCGGCGGCGACGTCTCGGCGCTGCTCTATCTGAGCTTTGCGCTGTGGACCGGCTTTGCGGCCTCCCCGATCGCCGGCCGCGCGCTGGAGGGCCGCAACTGGATCCCGAGCGGCCAATTGGCGGCCAACAGCACAACCAGCGCCGAGCGGATATGGCTGGAACGAAATTACGGATCGCGGTCATGAGCCAGGCTGTTGCAATCATCGACTATGGCGCGGGCAATCTCAAATCGGCGCAAAAGGCTTTTGCCCGCGCCGTCGAGGGAACCGGGACCGAAATCGTCGTCACCTCCGATGCCGAACAGGTCCGCAAGGCCGACCGGATCGTCCTGCCCGGCGTCGGCGCCTTTGCCGATTGCATGGCCGGCCTCGATGCGGTTCCGGGAATGCACCAAGTCCTGACCGAAAAGGTGATCGCCGGCGGCACGCCCTTTCTGGGTGTCTGCGTCGGCATGCAGCTTCTGGCCAGTGTCGGGCGGGAAAAGATCGAGACAAAAGGGCTGGGCTGGATCGCGGGAGCGATTGAAAAGATCGAACCCGCCGACCCCGCGCTCAAAGTGCCGCATATGGGATGGAACACGCTCAGCGTCTCGCGGCCCCATGCCCTGCTCGACGGCATCGCGACCGGCGAAGACGGCCTGCACGCCTATTTCGTGCACTCCTATCACATGAAAGCCGAAAACCCCGATGAGGTGATCGCTACCGCCGATTATGGCGGCCCGATCACCGCGATCGTCGGTCGCGACAATATTTTCGGCACCCAGTTCCACCCCGAAAAGAGCCAGACCCTTGGCCTGGCCCTGATCGCAAATTTTCTGAAATGGCGCCCATGATCCTTTTTCCCGCTATCGATCTCAAGGACGGCCAGTGCGTCAGGCTAAAGCTTGGCGATATGGAGCAGGCGACGGTCTTTAACGACGATCCAGCCGCCCAGGCAAAGGCATTCGAAGATCAGGGATTTGAGTATCTGCACGTCGTCGATCTCAACGGCGCCTTTGCCGGCGAAAGCGTCAACGGCGCTGCGGTGGACGCCATCCTCAAGGCTGTGGAGTTCCCCGTACAGCTCGGTGGAGGTATCCGCACATTGGCCCATATCGAAAGCTGGCTCGAAAAGGGCCTGGCCCGGGTGATCCTGGGCACCATCGCCGTGCGCGATCCCGAACTGGTCAAGGCCGCCTGCAAGGCGTTTCCCGGTCGGGTCGCTGTCGGCATCGACGCGCGCGGCGGCAAGGTGGCCGTTGAAGGCTGGGCCGAAACCTCCGAACTCTCCGCCATCGAACTGGCGCAGCGCTTCCAAGGAGCCGGGGTGGCCGCGATCATCTATACCGATATCGATCGCGATGGGGTTTTGAAGGGCATCAACTGGCCCTCGACGCTGGAACTGGCCAATGCCACCTCCATTCCCGTCATCGCCTCGGGCGGTCTGGCGGGCATCGAGGACATTCGCCGTATGACCGAACCGGACGCAAAAATCCTCGAAGGCGCGATTTCGGGCCGGGCGCTTTACGACGGACGTATTGATTCACGTGAAGCACTGGCGATGCTCAAGGGCGAAGCGGGATGACCCTCAAAGCAAGAATTATCCCCTGCCTCGACGTCAAGGATGGCCGGCTTGCCCGCAGCTGCGCAGCCGCGAGGACAGCAAATCCTAAGAGAGGAGCGGGCGTCCGATGACCCTCAAGGCCCGTATTATACCCTGCCTCGACGTCAAGGACGGCCGCGTCGTCAAGGGCGTCAATTTCGTCGATCTTGTCGATGCCGGCGATCCCGTCGAAGCGGCCATTGCCTATGACGCAGCGGGAGCGGACGAGCTGTGCTTTCTCGATATCGCCGCCAGCCACGAGGGCCGTGACACAATTTTCGACGTCGTGGCACGCACGGCCGAGCATTGTTTCATGCCGGTCACCGTGGGCGGCGGGGTGCGGTCCAATGACGATATCCGTAAGCTGTTGCTGTCCGGCGCCGACAAGGTTTCGATCAATTCCGCTGCGGTCAACGATCCCGATTTCGTGGCGAGGGCGGCGGATAAATTCGGCAATCAGTGCATCGTCGTCTCGGTCGACGCCAAACGAGGCGAATCGGGAACCTGGGAGATCTTCACCCATGGCGGGCGCAAGCCGACCGGGCTCAACGCAGTCGACTTCGCGATCGGTGCTGTCGAACGTGGCGCCGGCGAATTGCTGGTCACCTCGATGGATCGCGACGGCACCAAGTCCGGCTTCGATCTCGAGTTGACACGTGCCATCGCCGATGCCGTCGAAGTGCCGGTGATCGCGTCGGGCGGTGTCGGCACGCTCGATCATCTTGTCGACGGCGTAAAAAAAGGCCATGCCACCGCTGTGCTGGCCGCCTCGATCTTCCACTTCGGCACCTTCACGATTGGCGAGGCCAAGGCGCATATGGCGGCGGCCGGTATTCCCATGCGGCTCGACTAACCCTTTTTGATTGCTTGCACCCTGCCCCCGGCAATGGTTAGACGGATGGCGCGGAGACGGAGGCACATCCATGACTTTGAGTATTGAAGCGCTCGACGCGCGTCTGGCCGAGCGGGCCAAAGCCTCGCCCGATCAATCCTATACCGCCAAGCTGATTGCCAGGGGGACAGCCAAATGTGCCCAGAAGCTTGGCGAGGAAGCCGTGGAAACCGTGATTGCGGCAATGAGCGGCGATCGCGGGGAGCTGGTCAAGGAAAGCGCCGATCTCGTCTATCACCTGCTGGTTTTGCTGCGCTCGCAAGGCGTTGCGCTTTCTGAGGTGTCCGACGAGCTTGACCGGCGCACGGCGCAATCGGGCCTGGCCGAAAAAGCCGCCCGGCCCAGGGACTGAGAATGCCCAAGAGTTCCTATACGCCTTATCTGAGCTTTTCGATCGGCGAATGGGCGCGGCTGCGTGCCGACGAACCGATGACGCTCAATGCCGAGGATATCGAGCACCTCCGGGCGCTCAACGATCCGATCTCGCTTGCCGAAGCCGAAATCGTCTATCTGCCGCTAACCCGCCTGCTCTCGTTTTACGTCGAAGCCATTCAGGGCATCCACTATGCCTCGACGCGCTTTCTCGGTCACAACGGCGCCAAGGTGCCCTTCATCATCGGCGTTGCCGGGTCGGTGGCGGTGGGCAAGTCGACAACGGCCCGCATCCTGCGCGCCCTGCTGCGCCGCTGGCCCAGTTCACCCAAGGTCGATCTGATCACCACCGACGGGTTCCTCTATCCCAACAGGGTGCTCGAAGAACGCGGATTGATGCAGCGCAAGGGTTTTCCCGAAAGCTATGACCGGGCGGCCTTCGTCGAATTTCTCGCGGCGATCAAGTCGGGTGAGCCCAGGGTCGCCGCCCCGACCTATTCCCATCTGGTCTACGACATCGTGCCCGATGAGCGGATCGTCGTTGAAAGTCCCGACATTCTGATTGTCGAAGGGCTCAACATTCTCCAGCCCGGCGAACTGCCCAGGACGGGCAAGCCGATCGCCTTTGCGTCCGATTTCATCGATTTTTCGATCTATATCGACGCCGACGAGAATTTGCTCGAAGCCTGGTATGTCGAGCGCTTCATGAAATTGCGCCAGACAGCGTTCCGCGATCCCAAGAGCTTTTTCCGCCGCTTTGCCGAATTGTCCGAGCTCACGGCAATTTCGACGGCCAAATCCATCTGGCAATCGATCAACCTGCTCAATCTGCGCGAAAACATTCTGCCCACCCGCGGGCGGGCAGATCTGATCCTGAAGAAAGGCGCTGACCACTCAATCCATGAAGTGGCCCTGCGCAAGGTCTAAACGGCGATCCCTTCGCCGCGGGCCAACTCCTTGAGATCGGCCACAGGGCGCGCGCCATAGTGTGAAATCACTTCCGAGGCGGCAAGGCAGCCCAGCTTTAGCGCTTCTTCCATCGATTGCCCGCGCGCCGTGGCCAGCAAAAATCCCGAGGCGAAAAGATCGCCCGCGCCGGTGACGTCGACGACGTCGCTGACCGGAAAGGCCGGGACCGAAACGATCTCGCCATTCTTGATCGCCATCGCACCGCGCGCGCCCATGGTCACCGCAGCGATTTCCGCATCCTCGGCCAGCTGACGCACAGCGACGTTGAGATCGTCGGTATCGTAGAGCGCCTTGACCTCCTCGATATTGGCAAAGACATAATCCATGGTCTTTGACTTGATGAGATCGAGAAACTCGTTGCGGAACCTGTTGACGCAGAACGGGTCCGACAGGGTGATCGCCGCGGCGCGCTCGTTCTTGTGGGCGTAGTGAGCGGCCTTGATGAAGGCCTTCTTGGCCTGCGGGGGATCCCACAGATAGCCTTCCATATAGGTGATGGCCGAAGCGCCGATGGTTTCCTCGACGATATCGTTCTCGGTCAGATGCTGGCAGGCGCCCAGATAGGTGTTCATGGTGCGCTCGCCATCGGGTGTCACCAGGATCATCGAGCGCGCCGTTGCCGGGCCGTCATAAAGATAGCCCGTGTCGTAGCCGATGCCCTTGGTGTCGAAATCGTCCCTGAAGATCAGGCCCAGTTCGTCCTCGGCCACCTTGCCAACGAACGCGGCGCGGCCCCCGAGCGCGGAAACGCCGGCCGCCGTATTGGCCGAGCTGCCGCCGGGAATGATGGACTTGTCCGTGGGCATCTTGGCGTAAAGGTCAGCGGACCGATCCGCATCGACAAGATGCATTATCGATTTGCGCAAGCCTTCATCGACAAGGAAAGTGTCATCGATCGGGGCGATCACATCGACGATGGCATTGCCGATGGTCAGGACGTCGAACCGCGTGGTCATCGGCGCTCCGTATAAACTGTCATGGATACTGCCCTTCGCTTACGGCATAGCGGCTGGGGGCGCAACCGGGCTCTGGAGCGCGTCCAGCAAAAGTGGAAACGGTTTTGCGGTTCGGGCGCGCGACCCAGAAAGACTTCAGTCTAGACCGTTGTCTTGGCCGGATAGCGGCACCATTGCGCGATGATGCAGCGATAGCATTCGGGCTTGCGTGCCTTGCACACATAGCGCCCGTGCAGGATCAGCCAGTGATGGGCGTGCACCAGATAGTGTTTCGGCACCCGCTTGAGCAGGGCCAGTTCCACCGCCAGCGGCGTCTTGCCCGGCGCGATGCCGGTTCTGTTGCCCACCCGGAACAAATGGGTGTCCACAGCGATGGTGGGCTGGCCGAACCCGATATTGAGCACCACGTTGGCCGTCTTGCGGCCCACCCCCGGCAGCGCCTCGAGCGCCTCGCGCGTGTCGGGGACTTCGCTGGCGTGATTGTCGATCAGCATCCGGCTCAAAAGGAAGACGTTCTTGGCCTTGTTGCGATAAAGCCCGATGGTCTTGATGTGCTCGCGAATGGCGTCCTCGCCCAGCGCCACCATCTTTTCGGGCGTGTCGGCAATGGCAAACAGCGCCTTTGTAGCCTTGTTGACCCCCACATCGGTGGCCTGCGCGGAGAGGACCACCGCGACCAGCAGCGTGAATATGTTGACATAATCGAGCTCACCCTTGGGCTCGGGATCGTAAAGCGAGAAGGCCTCGAAGATCTTTTCGATCTCGGCTCGATTGAGGGGCTTGGGCATGGGTGCGGCGATATTTGATTTGATTTTCGTGCGGACAATCCCCTTAGAATGGCGCCAAGCTCAAAAGGCAAGCCGAGATGACCCAGAGCCCGCTCTTTGCCGCATTGCTGACCCCGCACCGCTCGCTTTCGCCCAAAGCCATCCGCTGGGTGATCGCAATCACCTGCGTTTTCGCTTCCATCCCCGGCATCGCTTTTTACGCAATGGGCGCCTGGCCCGTCGTCGGCCTTCTTGGGCTCGACGTGCTCTTGCTCTATTGGGCGCTCACCGCTTCGTTGCGCGACACCGAGATGTTCGAGGAAATCACCCTCTGGCCCGACGCGCTCGATATCCGTCACGTTACCAAGAAGGGCCGGGAAACCGCCCTCTCGTTCAATCCTTTTTTCATTCGGCTTTCGGTTGTCCGCGACAATGAGGACCGGGTGACGGCGCTCAAAATCGTGACGCGCGAAGGTGAGACCGAGATTGGACGGTTTTTGACCCCCGACGACAAGGCGAGCTTTGCCGACGCCTTTGGCCATGCGCTGAGCAGGGCGAAGCGCTAGAGTGCGGTCAGAAAAAGTTGCAGACTTTTTCGGTTCGGCCGCGCGACAGATCGAGTTCTATCCGTGTGAAAATCGGGTCGTTTCCCGTAACAATGGCCTCTAGTGTGAGCCCATGAACCAGATGACAGCACTTTCACAGCTTCCCGACATGACCAGCGAGCAGACCTATCGCGCCATCGCGCAGGCCATCGAATATCTCTCGAGGCCCGGCCCCGAGGCATCCGATGTCGCCGGGCTGGCTCACGCGCTCTCGATGAGCGAGCGCCAATTGGTCGATATGTTCCGCCGCTGGTGCGGGCTGACCCCGAAAAGCTTTGCCCAGGCCGTCGCCCTCGACCACGCGCGCAAACTTCTGCGCGACAATATGAGCGTGCTCGATACGACTTACGAGTTGGGCCTTTCCGGCCCCTCACGCCTCCACGATCTGTTCGTGACCTATGACGCGGTTCCGCCCGGCGTTTACCGCGCAAAGGGCGCCGGGCTGGAGGTCACTTGGGGCTATGCGCCATCGCCGTTCGGAAAGGTGTGCCTGATGGTCACCCAATACGGGGTTGCCGGGATTTCCTTTGCCGATGACGGCAGGGAGCAATACGCCTTCGAGGATCTGGCCAACCGCTGGCCCAATGCCGCCTACAAGCGGGACGACAGGGCCATTGCGCCCACCGCCGCCCGCATTTTCGATCCCGAGCGCTGGGACCCCGAACAGCCGATCCGGCTGGTGATGATCGGCTCCCAGTTCGAAATCAAGGTCTGGGAAACCCTGCTCAAGGTGCCCGCCGGGCGCGCCGCGACCTATGGTGAGGTTGCCAGGGCCGTGGGCCGGCCCAATGCGGCGCGCGCCATCGGCCGCGCGGTGGGCCGCAATCCGATTTCCTTCGTTGTCCCCTGCCATCGCATTGTGGGCTCGAGCGGCGCGCTCACCGGCTATCACTGGGGAATCGTGCGCAAGCGCGCCATTCTGGGCTGGGAGGCGGGGCTGGTCGAGCCGTCCTGATCGCAAACGGCGCGGAACCTTCCCGCCGGCTTGTGCCTTGCTCTTGTGACCAATGGGCAAGGGACGGATATTTCAGTGGCGCGGGTTGTACTCACCAGCATCGCAGGCTTGGCAATAATTGGGCTGCTGGTGTTTTTCGCCGAATTGCTGCTCTTGATTTTTGCCGGCGTCCTTATCGCCGCCATCCTCGATTCCGGCGTCAAGATGTTCAGGCGTGTGTTGCCCGTGCCGCGCATCCTGGCGCTGATACTGACCATTGTCCTGGCCATCGGCATTATCGGGTTTGCGCTGGTCGTGGGCGGAGTAACGGTGCTCAACCAGCTCGATGCCCTCAGCCGGGCGCTGGGCGATGCCTGGCGTATCGTTGCCGATCAACTCAATGATTGGGGCATACCGGTGCTGCGCACCTTCAATATTGAAGATGTCTGGGAGCGTCTGCCCGAACCCCAGACCATCTTCGGCGGCGCGGGCGCGGTGCTGGGCACGGGATTTGGAATGATTTCCAACATCCTTATCGTGTCGCTGATCGGGGTGTTCCTGGCAGCCGACCCGGCGCGCTATCGCGACGGCCTGGTGCTTTTCGCACCAGCGGGCTACCGCCCCCGCCTGCGCGTGGTCCTCGATAGGGCGGGCCAGACGCTGCAGCGTTGGCTGGTGGGCCAATTGGCGCTGATGCTGATCGTCGGCGCGACCACCACCGTGCTCCTGCTGATCGTGGGGTTCAATTTTGCCCTTTCCCTGGGCATCATTGCCGGGGTTCTCAACTTCATCCCCTTCATGGGGCCGATCCTGGCCTTCGTACCCATCGGGCTGGCAATGATCGGGCAGGATCTATCCACTGCATTGATCGTTCTGGCCGGTTATACCTTCATTCAGCAAATGGATGCCAATGTGCTCTCGCCTCTGGTGCAGGATCGCGTTGTGCATCTGCCGCCGGCGCTTACCATCGCATTCCTGCTGTTCATGGGCGTCATTTTCGGCCCGATCGGCGTGGCGCTGGCCACGCCGCTGCTCGCCGCGCTAAGGGTGCTGGCGCTCGAACTCTATGTCGGCGATGTCCTTGGTGATCGCGGAACCGACGATGACAACAAAGCTCTATAGCTCTTCGGTCGAAACCCGGTTCCCCTGGGCATCGATCCCGTAGACGATGGGCGCCCCGGTGGCGATTTCGCGCTTGAGGATCGCCTCTTCGTCAAGGCCCTCAAGCTTCATGACCAACGCCCGCAGCGAATTGCCATGCGCCGTGACCAGCACCGTCTTGCCGGCTTTGAGCAGAGGCTCGATCTCGGCCTGGTAATAGGGCAGCACGCGCGCCGCGGTGTCTTTGAGGCTTTCCCCGCCCGGCGGGGGCACGTCATAGGAGCGGCGCCAGATATGGACCTGCTCTTCGCCCCATTTTTCCCGGGCGTCGTCCTTGTTCAGCCCCGACAGATCGCCATAGTCGCGCTCGTTGAGTTTGTGATCGCGAACGATGGTGAGGTCGGTGATCCCCATTTCCTCGAGCATCAGATCGAGGGTGCTCTGGGCGCGGGTCAGGGCGGAAGTGAAATAGGCATCGGGAACGGTCCCGCGCGCCTTGAGCGCCTGCCCGGCCTTTTTGGCCTCCTCGATCCCCAGATCGGTGAGCCCGGGGTTCTTCCAGCCGGTGAACAGATTTTTCAGGTTCCATTCGCTCTGGCCGTGGCGAACGAGGATCAGCGTTCCCGTCATAATAGCTTCCTATTGATCGTTAAGGCCGAGCACGTCGGCCATGGAATAAAGGCCCGCGGGCTGCTCTGCAGCCCACAGCGCCGCCCGAAGCGCGCCGTCGGCAAACAGCGCCCGGTCGCGCGCCGAATGGGACAGGGTGATGGTTTCGGCCATCGATGAAAACAGCACCGAGTGCTCGCCTACGATGCCGCCGCCGCGCAGCGTGGCAAAGCCGATCGATCCGGGCTCGCGCGCGCCGGTATGCCCGTCACGAACCCGCACCGAACGCTCCGAGAGGTCGATGCCGCGCCCCTCGGCTGCAGCTTCCCCCAGAAGCAGCGCCGTGCCCGAGGGCGCGTCCACCTTGTGGCGGTGGTGCATTTCGAGAATTTCGATATCGAAATCGATGTCCAGGCTCGCCGCCGTCTTTTTGACCAGCGCGGCCAGAAGGTTCACCCCAAGGCTCATATTGCCCGATTTGACGATTCGGGCGCCTTCGGCTCCCGCCCTTGCGATCGCCGAATCGTCTTCGGGGGAACAACCGGTCGTGCCGATGATGTGGATCAGCTTGCGCTCGGCCGCCCGGCGGGCCAGCGCCACGCTCAATTGCGGCGCCGTGAAATCGATGATGGCCTCGACATGGTCAACGATATCGAGCGGGGTATCACCGATGACGACGCCCAGTGGCTCGAGCCCGACAAGGCTGCCGGCGTCCTTGCCCACAACATCTGAATGCTCCCGGTCCACCGCCGCTTTCAGCGCCATGCCGCCATGGGCCGAGACCGCGCGGATAACCGCCTGTCCCATGCGCCCGCCCGCGCCGACAACCCCGATCTTCAATGCCATTGTTCAGTCCCTTCAGGCCGCCTGCATTTCGGCCAGCACCGCCTGGGCGCTCTGGCGCGGGCTGGGTGCGGCAACGATGGGGCGCGCCACCACGAGATGAGAGGCGCCCGCCGCCAGCGCATCGGCTGGCGTCATCACCCGCTTCTGGTCGCCCCTGTCCGAGCCGGACGGACGGATGCCGGGGGTTACCACGGCCATGTCGGGGCCAACGATCTGGCGCACCGCGCGCGCCTCGAAGGCCGAGGCGACGACGCCGCCCATGCCCGCCTCGCGCGCCTGTCGCGCCCGCCGGGCCACGAGATCTTCAACCGAGATGCCATAACCGGCCTCGTCGAGATCGGCCTGATCCATCGAGGTGAGGACGGTAACACCGAGCAGGCACAGCGACGACCCTTCGGCGGCCCTGACCGCCGCTTCCATGGCCTTTGGATAGGCATGGAGCGTGAGCATGGTCGCCCCCGTCTCGGCGATTGCCGCCACGCCCTTGGCCACCGTGTTGTCGATGTCGAGGAGCTTGAGATCGAAAAACACGCGCTTTCCCGCCTTGAGCAGTTCCTTGCCCACCGTCAGTCCATCGCCGCCATAAAAGAGCTGGTAGCCGATCTTGTAGAAATCGACGATGCCGTCGAGCCGGGAGATCATGTCCTCGGCTTCACTGCGTGTCCCGACATCGAGCCCGACAATCAGGTCACCGGCCATTCCATGTCTCCCGCGTGCTTTGCTGTGTGAAGGCTCGATGCCACGAGTTGGCCGTGAGCGCAAGCACTCGGGCTCAAATCCCGCCGCGCGAAAAATGGGTGAGCTCTTTTATCATCTGGTCGATCTTGGCGGTGACCCCTGAATCGGCCACTGAGCCGTCGTCGGCAAAAGCGCTCGCCCCCGGGCCGACGCCAAGCAGGGTCGGCACCACCAGCGTGCCGATCTTGGACAGCGAATCGCGAAGATGGCTCTGGGCCCAGATGGTGCCATAGCGCCCCGAGGACACACCGCCGATCCCGAACACCGCGTGCCGGAACGGAGAAGGCTTCTGCCGGGAGAGCCAGGCGATCGTATTGACGATAAGCGGCGGCAACCCGCCATTGTATTCGGGCGTGGCGATAAAGACGATGTCGTGGGACCGGAACAGATCGGCCAGCCGGCTGGCCGCCTCAGGGACATTGTCGGGTTCGAGATCCTGATTGAAGATCGGCATTTCGAAATCGGCGAGCGTGATCGAATTGACCGCAACCCCTGCCTGCGCGAGTTTGGCATCCACCGCATCCTGGAGCTTCTTGTTGACCGAACCGGTTCGGATCGAGCCGCAAAGGGTAAGGGCGGTAGCCATTGGCATCTCCTTATTGGGTTTCGCGCCAGTTAAGCTTGGTCACGTTGGCTTCGGCAAGCGCGCGCGCAAAAAAGCCCCCCGCGCTGGGAGGGCTTTTCGGGAATGCCCGCTGACGGGCTCAGTGGAACATGGTCTTGAGCTTGTCGAAAAACCCTTCCGAGCCCGGCGAGGTTTCGCGATTGGAAAGATTTTCGAACTCTTCGAGCAGTTCGCGCTGCCGCTTTGAAAGTTTTTGCGGCGTTTCCACGTCGAGCTGGACATAGAGATCGCCCACCTGCTGGCTGCGCAGCACCGGCATGCCCTTGCCCTTGAGCCGCACCCGCTGGCCGGGCTGGGTGCCTTCGTTGACCTTGACCTTGGCGCGGCTGCCCTCAAGGGTCGGCACTTCGAACTCGCCGCCTAAAGCCGCTGTGATCATCGAAATGGGCACCTTGGCATAAAGATCGGCGCCGTCGCGCTGGAACAACTGGTGCGGCTTGACCGAAACGAAAATGTAGAGATCGCCGGCCGGTCCGCCGCGCAGGCCGGCTTCGCCTTCTCCGCCCAGACGGATACGGGTGCCGTCCTCGATGCCCTTGGGCACGTCGACCGACAGCGTGCGCGAGGTCTGCCGACGGCCCTGGCCGTGACAGTCCGTGCACGGCTGGTCCATGGTTTCCCCGCGTCCGTGGCATTGCGGACAGGTCTGCTGGATGGTGAAGAACCCCTGCGCCGCACGGACCTTGCCGTGCCCGCCGCACATGCGGCATGTGGAAAACCCGGTGCCCGGCTTGGCGCCCGACCCGTCGCAGGTTTCGCAGCCGACAAGGGACGGCACGTCGATATCGACGGTGGTCCCGGCAAAAGCGTCCTCGAGGGTGATTTCGAGATTGTAGCGCAGATCCGAGCCGCGCTGGCGGCCGTCGCGCTGGCGCTGGCGCGAGGCCCCGCCCATGAACTCTCCAAAAATGTCTTCGAAGATATCGGACATCGAAGAGGAAAAATCGTTCCCGAACCCGTTGGCGCCGCCACCGGCGCCGTTGAAGGCGGCATGGCCGAACCGGTCATAGGCCGCGCGCTTTTGCGGGTCCTTGAGCGTGTCATAGGCTTCGGAAACTTCCTTGAACTTGTGCTCGGCCTCGGTGTCGCCCGGGTTGCGGTCGGGATGGAACTGCATGGCCAGCTTGCGATAGGCGGATTTGAGCCCGGCGGCGTCGCAGGATTTTTCGACTCCGAGCACGGAATAGAAATCGGCTTTGCTCATCGTTTCAGAAAGTCCCCTTGTCGTGACGGGGGCAAGTGCGGGACGGATGCAAGATCATTTCTTGTGCCAAACCAACCGTTCGAGTTGAGCGCATGGGGGTATCGACGTCGCGTCGGACCCGGTTGCGTCTTTAATTAGGTATTGCTGCGGGCTGTTACCATAGCCGACGGCCAAAAGGCCAGCGCCTCGCTGATTCACGTGAAACCGGGCCCCGCAAAAGACAGTGCCGCCCGAAGGCGGCACTGGGGTCAACAAAAGTCGCGGCGATTATGCCGACTTCTTGTCCTCGTCGTCGTCCTTGACCTCTTCGAAGTCGGCGTCGACGACGTCGTCATCGGCCTGGGCGTCGCCCGCGGCAGCGGCTTCAGCCTCTTCCTGGCTCGCCTTGTACATGGCTTCTCCGAGCTTCATCGAAGCCTGGGCCAGGGCTGCGGCTTTTTCCTTGATCGCCTCGGGATCGTCGCCTTCAAGCGCTGTCCGCGTGTCGGCGATGGCGGTTTCGATCTCGGTCCGGATTTCGGCCGTTACCTTGTCGCCATGCTCCTTGAGCGAGGATTCGGTCGAATGCACGAGGCTTTCGGCCTGGTTTTTCGCTTCCACGACTTCGCGGCGTTTCTTATCGGTTTCCGCGTTCGCTTCGGCGTCCTTGACCATCTTTTCGATGTCGGCGTCCGAAAGGCCGCCCGAGGCCTGGATGCGGATCTGCTGCTCCTTGCCCGTGCCCTTGTCCTTGGCCGAAACATTGACGATGCCGTTGGCGTCGATATCGAAGGTCACCTCGATCTGCGGCACGCCGCGGGGGGCCGAGGGGATGCCCACGAGATCGAACTGGCCGAGCATCTTGTTGTCGGCCGCCATTTCACGCTCGCCCTGGAAGACCCGGATGGTCACTGCCGACTGATTGTCTTCGGCGGTCGAGAACACCTGGCTCTTTTTGGTCGGGATCGTGGTGTTGCGGTCGATAAGGCGCGTGAACACGCCGCCCAGCGTTTCGATGCCCAGCGACAGCGGGGTCACGTCGAGCAGCAGCACGTCCTTGACATCGCCCTGCAGCACACCCGCCTGGATGGCGGCGCCCATGGCAACCACTTCGTCAGGGTTCACACCCTTGTGCGGTTCCTTGCCGAAGAAGTTCTTCACCTCTTCCTGCACCTTGGGCATGCGGGTCATGCCGCCGACCAGAACGACTTCGTCGATCTCGCCAGCCGAAATCCCGGCATCCTTGAGCGCGGCGCGGCACGGATCGATGGTGCGCTTGATGAGATCCTCAACAATCGATTCGAACTTGGCGCGGGTCAGCTTGAGCTGGAGATGCTTGGGGCCCGAAGCGTCGGCCGTGATGAACGGCAAATTGACTTCGGTCTGGGAAGCCGACGAAAGCTCGATCTTGGCCTTTTCGGCAGCTTCCTTGAGGCGCTGCAGGGCGAGCTTGTCGCCGCGCAAATCGATGCCCTGCTCTTTCTTGAACTCGTCGGCGAGGTAATCGACAAGACGCATGTCGAAATCTTCACCGCCGAGAAAGGTGTCGCCATTGGTGGATTTGACTTCGAAAACGCCGTCGCCGATCTCAAGGATCGAGATATCGAAGGTGCCGCCGCCAAGGTCATAGACCGCGATGGTGCCCGATTCCTTCTTGTCCAGCCCGTAGGCGAGCGCGGCAGCGGTCGGCTCGTTGATGATGCGGAGCACTTCGAGCCCGGCGATCTTGCCGGCGTCCTTGGTGGCCTGGCGCTGGCTGTCGTTGAAGTAGGCCGGAACCGTGATGACCGCCTGGGTCACCGGCTCTCCGAGATAGCTCTCGGCGGTTTCCTTCATCTTGCCCAGGATCATGGCGGAGACTTCGGACGGCGAGGATTTCTTCCCGTCCGCTTCCACCCACGCATCGCCATTGTCAGCCTTGACGATCTTGTAGGGCACGAGGCCCTTGTCCTTGGTGACCATCGGGTCTTCGAACCGGCGCCCGATCAGGCGCTTGACGGCAAACAGCGTGCCTTCGGGATTGGTCACGGCCTGGCGCTTGGCCGGCTGGCCGACGAGGCGTTCGCCATCGTTTGAGAAGGCCACCATGGAGGGCGTGGTCCGCGCGCCTTCGGCATTCTCGATCACTTTGGGAGTTTTGCCGTCCATGACGGCGACGCACGAATTGGTCGTGCCCAGGTCAATACCGATTACTTTTCCCATTCCGAAACCTCATTTCTCGAGCGAGTCCTAAAATTTGGCTCTGACCCCTCAACGCGCCCATTCACGTTGCGGCATCGCATTGATCGGTCGTGCCGGACCCCTCTGGGGATGGATTTGGCCCGGTTTCCCGGGCTTGCTGGCTATATAAGGAGGGGGGGTGAGCCCTTCAAGCACGTCCCCCGTTTTGCTTGAATTTTTGTCAGGCCGACTTGTCGAGCCCCTCACCGGGCTCGGCATCCGCCTTGGGGCCCGGCTTGTTGCCGCCCTTGGCCACACCGACCATGGCCGGGCGCAAAACGCGCTCGCCAATGGCGTATCCGGTCTGGACCACCTGAACGACCGTGCCTTCGGGGACCGATGCGTCGGGGACTTCGAACATGGCCTGGTGGCGGTGGGGGTCGAACTTTTCGCCTTCCGCGACGATCGGGGTGACCCCGTTCTTCTGCAAAAGCCGCTGCATTTCGCGCTCGGTCATCTCGATCCCCTCGATCAGGGATTTGAGCGTGCCATCGGCGTTTTCGCGCGCCTCGGCGGGAATGACCATCAGGGCGCGCGACAGGTTGTCGGTGGCCACCAGCATGTCGCGGGCAAACCCGGCAATGGCGTAAGAGCGGGTGTCGGAGACTTCGCGCTCGGTGCGCTTGCGCAAATTTTCCATTTCGGCAGCGGTGCGCAGCACCTGATCGCGCAGCTGCTCTTTTTCAGCTTCGAGCTGGGCGATGCGCTCTTCAGCGGTCGGCTCGGTGGAAACAGCCTCGGGCTCCTGGGCCTGCTGGCGCGGATCGATGTCGTCGTTCGGCTCTGGCGTCGTGTTGTCGTCGCTCATCATTGCTCTTTCAACGATTGGGGAAGTTAAGCTTGGCTGCCATATCGGCCAAGGGCACAAATTTTTCAAGCCTCGTGGCGAAAAGCCGACAAATCAGAGCTAGAGCGCGTTCAGCAAAAGCATGTCCTCGACCTGATCGGGGATGGAAACGGTTTTGCGGTTCGGACGCGCGACAAAACAAGGACTTAGATCAAACCGGCGATTCGAAGACCCGAAGGGCCGCGCTAGCGAAAAGCGGATTTGGTCTAAAGCTCGCCTTTGCGCGAGATCAGCTTTGAAACCACGTGCGCGGTATAATCGACCACCGGAACGATGCGCGCATAATTGAGCCGGGTGGGCCCGATCACGCCGAGCACCCCCACCACCTTGTCATTGGCGTCCTTGTAGGGCGAAAGCACGACCGAAGAGCCCGAGAGCGAAAACAGCTTGTTCTCCGACCCGATGAAGATGCGCACCCCCTGGGCGGTTTCCGCGTCGTTCAAGAGATCGATCAATCCCTTTTTGGTTTCGATTTCATCGAACAATTGCCGCACCCGGGCCAGATCTTCCGATGCCATAGTGTCGTCGATCAGATTGGCCCGGCCGCGCACGATGAGCGTGGGGGCCGCGGTGTCGGCCTCGATCATCGATGCAAGTCCGGAATCCACAAGCCGCTGGGCGATGGTATCGAGTTCGGCCCGCTGGTTTTCCGATTGCCGGCGGATCGAATCGCGCGCCTGCTGCAATGTCTTGCCCACGATATGATGGGCGAGAAAGTTCGACGCCTGGGTCAATGCGCTCGCCGTCAGTCCCGGCGGCAGGGCGATGATGCGGTTTTCGACCTGCCCGTCCTCTCCCACAAGGATTGCCATGGCACGCTCGGGATCGAGCCTTACGAACTCGACATGCCTGAGC
The DNA here is from genome assembly GCF_965249125.1 of Pelagibacterium sp. Taxonomy (GTDB): domain Bacteria; phylum Pseudomonadota; class Alphaproteobacteria; order Rhizobiales; family Devosiaceae; genus Pelagibacterium. Next base: position 3,428,642 of record NZ_OZ252217.1, on the reverse strand, counting down.
ACCATGTCGGCCTTCGCCGCAATCACCATGCCCGCGCCATGCGAAAGACCCGAAAGCAAGGCACTCGCTTCGTTGAGAAGATCCTCGACGCGCCCCGACCGGCCCCCGCCCGAAATGTTGCGGGCGATCTGGTCGCGCTCGGTTTCGTTAACGGCGCCCACCTCGAGCATGGCGTCGACGAAAAACCGCAGTCCTTCCTGGGTCGGCGCCCGTCCGGCCGATGTGTGCGGTGCGGCAATCAGGCCCAGCTCTTCGAGATCGGCCATCACATTGCGCACCGAGGCGGGGGAGAGTTGCATGTCGAGCATTTTGGAAATGGCCCGCGACCCGATGGGCTCGCCGGTCTCCAGATAGCGCTCGACCAGGCGCCGGAAAATGTCCTGACTGCGCGCCGACAGGGTCGTCAGAAACTCGGGCGAATTTAGCGGGGTTCTTTCCATTTCGTCTTTTTCGCTTCAAGGGTCGGCGCTGGCAAGAAATTGAATCCAAACACAATCAAATGCCCAAGGTTAACTAAGTAGGAGAAATCACGGGGACCGCCAAGAGCGCGCCGCTTGTTCGAGCCCCCGTGAAGCGTTAAGAGGCTGGTAACCATATCAGCCAACAGGAAGACAGTTTTTATGCGGCCAAGCGGACGGGCAAGCGATCAGATGCGCGATGTGACAATTGAACGGGGCGTCGCGCCGCAGGCGGAGGGTTCCTGCCTCGTCTCGTTCGGGCGCACCCGTGTTCTGTGCACGGCCAGCGTCGAGACCTCGCTTCCGCCCTGGCGCCGGGGGCAGGGCCTTGGCTGGGTGACCGCCGAATACGGCATGCTTCCCCGCGCCACCGGCTCGCGCACCCGCCGCGAGGCCACCGCCGGCAAGCAATCGGGCCGCACCCAGGAAATCCAGCGCCTGATCGGGCGCTCGCTGCGCGCCGTCATCGACATGCAGGCCCTGGGCGAAAATCAGGTCATTTTGGATTGTGACGTGCTCGAAGCCGACGGCGGCACCCGCACGGCTTCCATCACCGGGGCCTTCGTTGCGCTGTCCGAAGCCATCTTCTGGATGAAGGAGCGCTCGCTTTTGAAGGGCGATCCCATCCGCGACCACGTCGCTGCCGTATCATGCGGCGTTTATCGCGGCACGCCTGTGCTCGATCTCGATTATCTTGAAGACAGCGAGGCCGATACCGACGCCAATTTTGTTCTGACCGGCTCGGGCAAATTCGTTGAAATCCAGGGCACGGCGGAAGCCGAACCGTTTTCCACCGAAGAGCTGGCCGCGCTGATCGGGCTCGCGCAAAAAGGCATTGCCGAGCTGGTCGAACTGCAGCGTGCTGCATTGGGGGCGTCATGACGATCAGGCTCAAGCGCGGCGACCGGCTGGTTCTGGCGACCCACAACAAGGGCAAGCTGGTCGAATTTCAGGACATGCTGAAAGATTTCGGCCTCGATATCGTCTCGGCCGGCGATCTGGGCCTGCCCGAGCCGGAAGAGACCGGCACCACATTTGTCGAGAACGCGCGGCTCAAGGCTCACGCAGCCGCCAAGGCCACTGGCGAAATCGCCCTCAGCGACGATTCGGGGATTTCGGTCGATGCGCTCGATGGCCAGCCCGGCGTCTATACCGCCGATTGGGCCGGCGTGCCGCGCAATTTCACCAACGCCATGCAAAAGGTTCAGGATCTGCTGGTTGAAAAGGGGGCGACGGATCGCTCCGCCCAGTTCAATGCAGTGCTCTGCCTCGCCCTGCCCGATGGCACCGACATGATCTTTGAGGGCGTCGCGCCCGGCACTCTGGTCTGGCCGCCGGTCGGGAATTCGGGGCACGGCTACGATCCCATGTTCAAGCCCGACGGGCATGAGAAGACCTTCGGCCAGATGAGTGCAGAGGAAAAGCATTCCTGGGCACCGGGCAAGGAGGGATTGTCCCACCGCGCCCGCGCCTTTGCAAAATTCGTAAAGGAAGCCCTTTGAGCGCCAACACCGCATTCGGGGTCTATGTGCATTGGCCGTTCTGCGCGGCCAAATGCCCCTATTGCGACTTCAATTCCCACGTCCATCACGGCAAGTTCGACGAAGACAGCTTCGTTACCGCCTATGTGAAGGAAATCGAGACCACCGCGCGTCGCGCTCCCGAACGGCTTGTCGAATCGATATTTTTCGGCGGCGGCACGCCCTCGCTCATGAAGCCGGCTTCGGTTGGCACCATCCTCAATGCCATAGCAAAGAACTGGCAGGTCGCCGACAAGGTCGAAATCACTCTCGAAGCCAACCCCACATCGGTCGAGGCCGAACGCTTCCGGGGCTATCGCGCCGCCGGGGTTAATCGTGTGTCCTTGGGCGTGCAATCGCTGCGCCCCGAACCGCTGGCCCGTCTGGGGCGGCTGCATTCGGTCGAGGATGCGGTGGCGGCGGTGCGGCTGGCCCAATCGATCTTCGATCGATCCAGCTTCGATATCATCTATGCCCGTCCCGACCAGACATTGGGCCAGTGGGAAGACGAATTGACCGAGGCGCTCGCGCTGTCCGAAGGCCACCTTTCGCTCTACCAGCTCACCATCGAATCGGGCACGCGCTATTTCGACCTGTTCAATGCCGGTAAGCTCAAGATGCCGTCCGAAGATCTTTCCGCCGACATGTTCGAAATGACCCAGGAGCTGACGGCGTCCTACGGGCTTCCCGCCTACGAGATTTCCAACCATGCCCGCCCCGGCCAGGAAAGCCGGCATAATCTGATCTATTGGCGCTATGGCGAATATGCAGGCATCGGTCCGGGTGCCCATGGACGGTTGATCATGGGCGGGGTGCGTCACGCCACCGCCGCCGAGCGCATGCCGTTCAAATGGTGGGAAAAGGTCATCGAGACCGGCGATGGCCTCGTTACCGACGACACGCTGACCTGGGACGAGGAAGGCGACGAATATCTCGTCATGGGCCTGCGCCTGCGTGAGGGAATCGATCCGGCCCGCTATCAGGCCCTCGCCCGCCGGGCCCTCACCGCGACCCAGATCGATTTTCTAAAAGGGATCGGTTTCATCGAAACCCTGCCCAATGGACGGTTGCGGGTGACCGACAAGGGCTGGCCCGTCCTCGACGCGGTGGTCGCCGATCTGGCCGCTTAACGGAACTCCGCCGCCGGCGGAATGCCCGCATCGGTGGAGCCACCATCGCTTGAGGCGAGCGGCAGCCCGCCCAACCGCGCGACGTCGATGGTGACGGCGGACCCCGAAACCACTTCGCGCATGACCAGCCCATATTCTCCCCGCCCGTCGAAATGGAGCCGGAACGGCCCGTCGCGCCCGGTAAAGCCGGCCGGCGAAACCAGCCCGTTGCCATAAGGCGGGGTCGCAAGGCTGAGGCTGGAATTGTTGGCTAGCAGCACCGCCGAATAAGCAAGGGTCGTCAGTTGATGCGGCTCGGCGCCGAACCGCGTGCGGTAGATCGGGCTCAGCGCGGCCAGTCCGGTCGGGTCGATGGCCGGATAGACGGCTCCGGCCAGATAGGACTGGTTGGTTATGGCCGAATCGCCTTCCCAATCCGCCGATCCCACGATCAGAACCCGCTCGCGCGGCAGCCGCGCCGCATCGAGCAAAATCCCGAAACTGGGCGCCGTCGCCCGGTCGGGGATATAGAGCGTATCGACGAAATTGGACCGCAGGGCCGGGGCGAGACGTTCAACGGCGGTGCGGGCCCGCGCCTCGCTGTCGAACATTTCGATGGCGGCGATCTGCATGCCGGCTTCCCCCGCGGCCAGCCGCAGGGCGTCGGCCTGCGCGTTGCCCAGCGGGGTATCGGGAATGATCGCGGCAATCGTGCTGCGTCCCTGCGCCCGGCCATAGGTCAGCGCGCGCATGATCTCGGCTTCCGGCAACACGCTGAGCAGATAGACCCCGTCGGTGGCCACGCTCGCGGTGGATGAAAATCCGATCAGCGGCGTGTCGTAGGATTTCGCGATCGCCCCCGCCAGCCCGACAGCATCGGCGGTGAGCGGCCCCAGGATCAACTCGGCCCCCTCTCCCAGCGCCTGCTGGGTGGCGGTGCGCGCCGTTTCCGGGCCGGCACCGGAATCCTTGATCACCAGATGAATGTGCTGGCCGCCGGTGCGGGCGATCTCATCCATGGCCAGCCTTGCGCCATTGAGCATGGCCCGCCCCACCGGGCCCGAACTGCCCGAAAGCGGCAGGATCAGCGCCACCCGGACCGGGCCGGTGCCAACGATTTCGCCCTGCGCGGGTGCCAACGCCGCCGCCATCGATTGCAGGGGCTGGACACGTCCGGTGTCTTGGATGGCCGGCCGGCCCGACGAGCAGGCCGCGAGTGCCAGCAGAAGGACCGCGCTCGACAGCGCCCTTGTCCAAATGTGCTGCAATCCCAGGTCCCCTTCCTTGTGCCGGACGCTGATCTTCTTCTGATTCGCGCCGGAACCGAAACGACCGCCCGCCTCGACAAACACCCTTCCGATGGTAAAAGAAGGGCGTCAAGCCAAGGGATCGCTGTGAGCCAGGACAAATCTTACCAGATATCGGGCCATCGCGTCTCGGTACAAAGCCCGGCCCCCGGTCTCTATCCGGTGTCCACCCCGATCGGCAATCTGCGCGACATCACCCTGCGCGCCCTCGATATCCTGGCCGGCGCCGATCTCGTTTTGTGCGAGGACACCCGCCATTCGGCCCGTCTGTTCGATGCCTACGGCATCAAAACCGCTCGCACGGCCCTGCACGAACACAATGAACGCGCCCGCATCGGAGCCATCCTCGATCAGATCAGGGACGGCAAGGCTATTGCGCTGATCTCGGACGCAGGAACCCCGCTTTTGTCCGATCCGGGATTTCCGCTGGTGCGGGCGGCACGCGAAGCGGGGATCGATATCTTTCCAATTCCCGGCCCCTCGGCGCTGCTCGCCGCGCTGACCGGGGCGGGCCTGCCCACGGATGCCTTTGCGTTCTTCGGCTTTCTGCCCCCCAAGACCGGCCAGCGCACCAACGCGCTCGCACCCCTGATCGGCCGCCCCGAAACCCTTGTTTTCTATGAATCGCCCCGCCGTCTGGGTGCGGCCTTGTCCGATATGGTACAAGCCTTCGGTCCGGACCGGCTGGCGGTGGTGGCGCTCGAATTGACCAAGCGCTTCGAGCGTTTCGAAACCGGCACGCTCGCCGATCTGGCCCAAACCTTTGCCGAGGATACCAAAGGTGAAGCGGTGATCCTCGTTGCCGGCTCGGACGGGGCGGCGCCACGGGCGGGGGGCGACTGGGAGGCGGCGCTGACCGAGGCGATGGGTCAAATGCCACTGCGCGCCGCAGTCGATCAGGTCTCGGTCCAGTTCGGTCTCAAACGCAAACAGGTTTACGATGCCGCTCTCGCGCTCAAGGCCAGCACCTGATCCGCGCCGCCGGGCCGAGCGCGCCGGCCGGTCAGCCGAAACACTGGCTTGCTGGCTGCTGCGCCTGAAATGCTATCGCATCGTCGCCACCCGCTACAAAACCCCGGTCGGCGAAATCGATATCGTAGCGAAAAAGGGCCGCAGTATCGTTTTTATCGAAGTCAAACAGCGCTCCGGCAGCGAAATGGCCCGCGATCAGGCGCTCGCCTCGGTCAACACCGCCCGCATCGTGCGCTGCGCCGAATGGTTCCAGTCGTCTCACCCCGCCTATCAAGGCTGGGATTTCCGTTTCGACGTGATAATTCTTGCACCGGGACGCTGGCCGCACCATCTGGTCAATGCCTTTACCGCCTGACGTTTTTCTTTTGAGGATCTTTCCATGTCCCTTTCCGTCGCCGTGCAGATGGACCCCATCGACGCCATCAACCCCTTGGGCGATTCCAGCTTCGCCCTGATGCTCGAAGCCCAGGCGCGCGGCCACACGCTGTCCTACTACACGCCCTCCACCCTCGCCCAGCGCGGCAACACGGTGAGTGCGCGCGTACACAAGGTCAAAGTCGACGACAAGGAAAAGGGCCTCCATTTCACGCTCGAGGATTGGCAGAAGACCGACCTGACCGCGTTCGATGTGATCCTGCTTCGCCAGGACCCGCCCTTCGACATGAACTACATTACCACCACGCACATGCTCGAACTGGTGCATCCGGAAACATTGGTGGTCAATCACCCCAAAGAGGTGCGCAACGCGCCCGAAAAAATCCTCGTCACCAGCTTTCCCGAGCTGATGCCCGATACGCTGATCACCCGCGATGAAACAGAAATCCGCGATTTCCGCGCCGAGTTCGGCGATATCATCTTAAAGCCGCTATTCGGCAATGGCGGCGCCGGGGTGTTCCGCATCCGCGAGGGCGACGAAAATCTCGGCTCGCTTCTCGAAATGTTCAACGCCAGCTTCCGCGAACCCTTCATGATCCAGCGCTATCTCCCCGATGTGCGCAAGGGCGACAAGCGCATCATCCTGGTCGATGGCAAGCCGGTGGCCGGGCTCAATCGCGTTCCTGCCGAAGGCGAATCGCGCTCCAACATGCATGTGGGCGGGCGGCCCGAGCTGTCCGAGCTGACCGCACGCGAGCATGAAATCTGCGAAATCATCGGGCCGGAGCTCAAAAAGCGCGACCTTATCTTTGTGGGCATCGACGTGATCGGCGGCTATCTCACCGAGATCAACGTTACCTCCCCCACCGGCATCCGCGAGGTCAAGCGCTTCGGCGGCCCCGACATCGCCGTCATGGTCTGGGACGCCATCGAATTGCGCCGCTAGAGCGCTTCCAGGATAAGTGGGCACCACTTATCCGGTTCGGAAGCGCGACAAAACAAGGACTTAGAGCAATTGGAGCGATTCGAAGAAGCGCTGAAATGCTCTAAAGCGCGTCCAGCAGAATGCGGGTTTGATCTAGATCAAGTCTGCTTTTCTTCGAATCGCGGACTTGCTCTAAGTCCTTGTTTTGTCGCGCGTCCGAACCGCAAAACCGTTTCCACTTTTGCTGGACGCGCTCTAGGCGGGCTTTGACGCGGCTCCGTCGAGCCACAAGGTGTCGCTCTCGTCCCGGTGCGTTCCGGTCGTTCCCACATGCTTGGAACCGATCCCGGGGCCATTTTTTATGACCTGAACCAGCGCCATGCCGTGACCGCGCCCCAGATCGTAATCGGCCTTGAGCCAGTCGAGAATGACCCCGGCCCTGGTTTCGGGGTCGTCGAACCCCTTGTCCTTTGCGATCGCGATGAGTTGGCGCGGGGTGAGCCCGGTCTTTTTCTCGACGGCGTCGAGATAGGCCTGAAACGACATTGAAGGTCTCCTTGGCTGGGGGGGCGTGATCGTCCGGCATGCCCCGATGCCGGGTACGACGGGCAGCGCGCCGCGTTTCCGACACTTGATTTCAACACCGCCCTTGCGGTTGTATCCTTCCCCTATAGGGTCGTCGTCTTGATTCACGTGGAACAAGCGGCTCATTGGGGACCGGAACGATGTCGGGCAATTTTCTCGTGGCTTTCGCCACATTCTTCGCAACGGTCGGCGTTGCCGATATCGCCTTCATCTTTGCCGGCCTGACACGCAACAATACCGCCAGGCAGCGCTTTGTCTTCGCCTCGCGTGGCGTGTTGATCGCCAGCGGCATTTTGCTGTTCTTCGCCTTTGCCGGCAACGCCATACTTGAAATCTTCGGCATCACCCTCCCCGCCTTGCGGGTGGCCGGCGGCATCCTGTTGCTCCTGATCGCCATCGACATGGTGTTTGCCCGCCATTCGGGCGCCACCGGAACCACCTCCGAGGAAGAGGCCGAAGGCATGTCGCGCACCGACATTTCGGTCTTTCCCCTGGCCATGCCGCTTTTGGCCGGGGCTGGCTCGATTTCCGCGGTCATCCTTCTGACCACCGGCGCCACCACCGATCTCGAATTCTGGATCGTTGTCGCAGCGCTGGTTGCAACCCTTGTCCTGGCCTGGCTGGCGCTTCTGGTCGCCATTCCCATTCAGCGGGTGCTCGGCCTCACCGGTATGTCAGTGGTGTCCCGCGTCGTCGGTATCCTGCTGACGGCGCTGGCCGTCCAGTTTGTCTTTGACGGTATTAGTGCCAGCGGGATACTCGGTGGCGCCAGCTGAGTGCTGGAGCGTTCCCCGCAAAAGTGCCAGGCACTTTTGCGGTTCGGGAACGCGACCAGTAAAAGATCATTTCAGCGGCGCGCACCGCCCCTGACCTGCGAGACGCATATAGGTGCGTGGGTCGCACCCGGTCAAAAAGAACTGGATCCAGTCACTTTCCGACCCGTACCAGGCGTTGCGGTCCACTTCCGTCCTTATGCCCGGCACCGTCCCGGTCTGGGTGTACTGCCAGAAGGTAAAGGGCCGGTTGGAATAGCGTTCATCGGGCTGGGCGGCGGTCGAGCGCAGCCACATGGGGTTGTCGATCTGGACGCCCTCGAGCACGTCGCGATGGAAATTGATGTCGGTATAGATCACCGGCACCTTGCCCGTATGGGCTTCCATGCCCGCCAGAAGAACCCGCACCTTCTCGAGCACTTCTTCGCGGCTCAAATTATGCTTGCACGATGAGCCGTTGTTCCATTCAAGGTCGAGCACCGGCGGCAGCGCGTCGGGCTCGGCGGGAACATTGGCGGCAAACCACGCCACCTGCTCGGCTGCCGGGCGGCACCAGTAAACGAAGTGATAGGCACCGCGCGGAATGCCTGCGGCCCGTGCCTGGTCCCAGTTGGTACGGAAATTGGGGTCGAGATAGTCCCCGCCATCGGTGGCCTTGATATAGGCGAACCGCGTTCCCGCCTGGGCCACGGCGCGCCAGTCGATATTGCCCTGATGGCGCGATACGTCGATGCCATGGATGGGCAGCGAATGGGCACGCGCGACGCCGGGATGAGGCTTGTTGTCACCCTTGGCCGGATAATAATTGGCTCCGCAGGCGGCCAGCACCCCGATCAGGGCGAGACCGGCCGCAAGGGGCAGGATCGTCTTGGTCAGCTTCGGCGAGCGGAAAATACGCGGCAGGGGCATGGAGCGGAAAACTCGGCAATTTGGGAAGAATTTGTCTCAAATTGTCTTGACCCGGTTCTCCTTAACACCCTCCTCACAAGCCTGGTTAACGATGCGTAAAACCCCGGAAGCGTGGCTTCCGGGGCACAAATTTTTCACCATCGAGCCGCCAATCAGGCCGCCAGCGCCCGCGCCTGTGAAATGACCGCCCTGTTGTCGTAGGGCTTGGCAATAAAGCTCGCTGCGATATCGGCACGCGCCTCGGCACGGCCCGAAGTCACCATCACGGGAATGTGCGGCCAGCGCTGCTTGACCGTTTCGGCCAGATCGAACCCGTTGAGCGCGCCGGCCAACTCGACATCGGTAAACACAAGCCCGATCGATCCGCGGGTTTCGAGCAGTTCGATGGCCTGCTCGGCGTCGGGGACCTCAATCACCGAAAAGCCGGCATCGACCATGGCCAGCGTGATATCGAGGCGCACCAGCGGCTCGTCCTCGACCACGAGGATCAGTGGGGATGCCTTTCTGTGTAACATGGTATCGTCTCCAGAATCACCAGCCGCCGCAGAACGGAAAATAGGGCCTCGGCCCACCGGCCGCGCCCTCGTTCGCGTCGATCTGGTGCGTAAATGTGTGGCCGGTTTCTGCGCGATTATGCGGCGCGGGTCCGGCCCGTTCGCTCATTTAATGCCCTCGCTACCCATACGTTCCGTCCAGGGCCCCGCACGGCTTGGTGATCGCCCATGCACTTAACGCATGTTCGCTAAACGTTCTTGTTCTGGGCGATCTTTCTTGCTAGCCTCGCGCCCGACTTCATCCATGCGAGGGGGACGGCATGGCAACGCGGATCACCACTGTGGCCTTTCTGGGCATCGAGGCCGTGCCCGTCGATGTGCAGGTGCAGATTTCGCCCGGCCTGCCGCGCTTCAATATCGTGGGTCTTCCCGACAAGGCGGTGGGCGAAAGCCGCGAGCGGGTGCGCGCCGCGTTGATCGCTTCGGGTCTTGCGCTGCCCGCCAAGCACATTTCGGTCAATCTCGCCCCCGCCGACCTGCCCAAGGAGGGCAGCCATTACGACCTGCCGATAGCTTTGGGGCTGATGGCCGCCATGGGCGCCATCCCCGGCGATATGCTGGAGCGGTTCATGGTGCTGGGCGAGCTGGCGCTCGATGGGCGCGTGTCGCCGGTGACCGGTATTTTGCCCGCTGCCATTGCCGCTAACACACGCGATCTGGGCATCATCTGCCCCGCCGCCTGCGGCGCGGAAGCGGCCTGGGCCGGCGAAAATATCGACATCGTCGCCATCGATACGCTTTTTGCGCTGGTCAACCACCTGGCCGGGCGGCAGATGGCGGCGCGGCCCCAGCCGGTCCGCGCCCTGCCCAACGCCACAGGCCCAGACCTCGCCGATATTCGCGGCCAGGAGGTGGCGCGCCGCGCGCTGGAAGTCGCCGCGGCCGGCGGGCATAATTTTTTGATGGTCGGCCCGCCCGGCGCGGGGAAATCCATGCTCGCCCAGCGCCTGCCCTCGATTTTGCCCCCGCTCAATCCGCGCGAATTGCTCGATGTGTCGATGATCGCCTCGATCGCCGGGGAACTGAAGGGGGGCCAGATTTCCGATCATCGGCCCTTTCGCGCGCCCCACCATTCGGCCTCGATGGCGGCGCTGGTCGGCGGCGGGTTGCGTGTGCGGCCCGGCGAGGCTTCGCTGGCCCACAATGGCGTGTTGTTTCTCGATGAGCTTCCCGAATTCCAGCCCCAGGCGCTCGACAGCCTGCGCCAGCCCCTCGAATCGGGCGAAACCATCATCGCCCGCGCCAATGCGCGGGTCACTTATCCCTCTCGCTTCCAGCTCGTTGCCGCCATGAACCCGTGCAAATGCGGCATGGCGGGGACGCCCGGCCACACCTGCCGGCGCGGCGAAAAATGCGCAGCCGACTATCAGGGGCGGGTCTCAGGGCCGTTCCTCGACCGCATCGACATCCGCATCGACGTTCCCGCCGTCAGCGCAACCGACATGATTGGCTCCAAACCGGGCGAACCCAGCGCCGTGGTGGCTCAGCGCGTGGCCACAGCCCGCGATATCCAGCGCCGCCGCTATGCCGGGCTCGACCTTCCGGGCGTCCACACAAATTCCGCCGCCCCCTCGAGCGCCATCGAACAGATCGTCGCCCCCGACCCCGAAAGCCGTGACCTCTTGCTCAAGGCCGCCGAAACCTTTTCGCTTTCAGCACGCGCCTATCATCGGGTGCTAAAGGTCGCCCGCACCCTGGCCGATCTGGCCGGCAGCGAAACCGTCGCCCGTCCCCACATCGCTGAAGCGCTCAGCTACCGGATCAACATGGCCAATGCCTGATATGAAAAGCGATGCCCCCCGCGATCCCGCCCTGCGCATGCTCGGAAAGCTGGCGCGCAACAATGCCCTTGCCAATTATCGTCTCGCCGGGGTTGTGGCCGGGCTCGACCCGTCTCAATTCGAGGCGAGGCGCACAAGCTTTTTTCCCTCGCTCAGGGCGACGCTCAACCATATCCTTGTCATCGACTGGTTTTATATCGATGCCCTCGACGGCGGCACGCTCGGCCCGAAAGCGTGGGAAAACGAGGAGCCCTTCGATACAGCGCCAGCGCTCTATGCCGCCCAGCGCCGGAGCGATGAAAAGCTCCTTGCATTCTGCGATGGGCTGGCGGGGGCCGATCTCGCCCGCCCCATCGCCATCCACCGTCAATCCCGTATCCAGACCGAACGCTGCGACGATGTGCTCACTCATCTTTTCGCCCACCAGACCCATCATCGCGGCCAGGCCCATGCCATGCTGGCCGGAACCGAGGCGGCCCCACCTCAACTGGATGAATTCATAGTGTCCGACGACGCCAAATTCCGCACCGAGGAATTGGCGGCGTTCGGCTGGACCGAGGCCGATCTGGGGTTTTAGAGCGTGTCCAGATAAAGTGGATACCACTTTATCGGTTCGGACACGCGACAAAACAAAGGTTTAGAGACAAGGATTTGATTCAATCAAATCCTGAACGGCTCTAGAAGAAGTCTGCCACAAAGCGAGAAACAGGGCCGCAAGCCCAACCTCCCCCACCAGGGTCATCCCGGGCGAGGACCCGGGAGCCAGTAAACGGCAGGGCGGCGGTTCTATCTGGGGCGTCGAGTGTACTGGACCCCGGCTCGGGGGCCGGGGTGACGGGGTGGTGAGCGAGGAAGAGCCGGCACGCCCTCCAAACTTGCTCGCTTTTAGGCCGCCAGCCCGCGATCCTTGGTCGCCATGAACACGAGCTCGGGAAAATCCTTGGCGCAGCGGTCGATTTCCCACTGGCTGGGCGCCAGGAACACCGGGTCGCCGTAGCGGTCCTCGGCGATATTGAGCCGATGCAGCGCCGCGAATTTATCAAATTGCGTCTTATCGTTGACCTTCACCCAGCGCGCCGTCACATATTGCGCCGGCTCGATGCGGATGGGCACCGAATATTCCGCCGCCGCGCGGCTGGTCAGAACTTCGAGCTGCAACGGTCCGACGGCGCCCACATAATATCCCGAGCCCAGCGTCGGCTTGAACACCTGCACGACACCCTCTTCGGCCAGATCGTTGAGCGCCTTGGCCAGCTGCTTGGTTTTGCTGGCATCCGAGAGATGGACGCGACGCAGCAATTCGGGCGCGAAATTGGGAATGCCGGTCACCGTCACATCGGGCCCCTCGGTCAGCGTGTCGCCCACCGAAAGCGTGCCGTGATTGGGAATGCCCACGACGTCGCCCGCCACCGCCTCATCAGCCAGCTCGCGCTCGCGCGCGAAAAAGAACATCGGATTGGCGACTTTGAGGTCCTTGCCGGTGCGCACGTTTTTCAGCCGCATGCCGCGCTTGAGCGTCCCCGACGCCACGCGCACGAAGGCCACGCGGTCGCGGTGGTTGGGGTCCATATTGGCCTGCACCTTGAAAACGAACCCCGTGCATGCGGCCATGGCCGGGTCGACCGGCTCGGGCCGCGCCGGCTGGGTGCGCGGTTCGGGCGCAAACCGGCACACCGCTTCGAGCAATTCGCGCACGCCGATCGATTTGAGCGCCGAACCGAAATAGACCGGGGTCAGCGTGCCCTCTTCGAACGCGCCCTGATCGAATTTGGGCAGGGATTCGCTGGCCAGTTCCAGCCCTTCCATCGAAGCGGCGATCTGCTGGTTCTGCGTATCCGCGAACCGGCTCGCCAGCGCTGCGATGCCTGGCGCCTCGGATTCAGGTTTGCCATCGGGGGAAATGAACCGCCCATGTTCGAGATCGATAAGCCCGTTGAAGTCGACGCCAGCGCCCACCGGCCACATCATCGGCGCAGTATCGAGCGCCAGGGTCTCCATGATCTCGTCGAGGATCTCGAGCGTATCGCGCGCCTCGCGGTCGATCTTGTTGACGAAGGTGATGATCGGGATGTCGCGCAACCGGCACACTTCAAACAGCTTTCGCGTCTGCGCCTCGATGCCCTTGGCCGCGTCGATCACCATGATCGCCGAATCCACCGCCGTCAGCGTGCGATAGGTGTCCTCGGAAAAGTCGGCGTGACCCGGCGTATCGAGCAGGTTGAGCGTCAGCCCGTCATGCTCGAACGTCATTACCGATGAGGTGATCGAGATGCCGCGCTTTTGCTCGATCTCCATCCAGTCCGAGCGCGTCCGTCGCCGCTCGCCGCGCTCTTTGACCTCACCTGCAAGATGGATGGCGCCCGAATTGAGCAGCAGTTTTTCGGTTAGCGTGGTCTTGCCCGCGTCCGGGTGCGAAATGATCGCAAAGGTACGGCGGCTCTTATAACCGGTGGACTCAAGGCTCACTGGGGCAAATCTCCGGGAAGATAAAGGCGATCGTCAAACCTGTATGGTTCGCGCGCCTGACTATACCAAATCGGTCCTCCTAAAAAGCCCTCCCTTTTCGCTGGACAGATCGCTCGGAGCAATTTACCAAGCAATGGCTTGTTTAAATGAGTCCCGCCATGACCGACGCTGCCTCTGGATGGTCCGCAATCATCTCGCCCCGCTATCTCGGCGCCACCGTAACCTTATGCCTGGGAGTCGCCCTGCTGGCCTTCAACGGCTTTCTGGTGTCCACCGCCCTGCCCACGGCTGTCGACGAGTTGGGGGGCGTTGCGCTGCTGTCCTGGGCGACCACTGTCTTCTTGGTCTTTGCCATTATGGGCGGCGCCGGCGCCGCACTGCTCAAGGCTCGGCTTGGCGCTCGCATGGGCCTGATCGCCGCCGCTTCGGTGTTCCTGCTCGGCTCGCTTCTCGCCGCTATTGCCGGCTCCATGCCAGAACTGCTTGTCGGTCGTGCGCTTCAGGGGCTGGGCGAGGGCATCGTTGCGGCAATCTGCTACGCGCTGATCCCCGAACTTTTCCCCTCAAGCCTGGTGCCAAAAGTGTTCGGCGCCGAATCGGTTGTCTGGGCTCTGGCCGCCTTTGGCGGTCCTGTGCTTTCGGGCGCCCTGACCGAAACCCTCTCCTGGCGCGCCGCCTTTGCGGTCAATCTGCCCGTTGGCGCCATCTTTATCGCCCTGGTGCTCGCAATCGTGCCGCCCGGCTTGCGGGAAAAATCCACCGGCCGCCTGCCCATCGTCCGGCTGCTGCTGATCGGCGCCGCCATCATGGCTGTCTCGGTCGGCGGCCTTTTGTCGTCGCCCGTTCTCACTGCCCTGTGCCTGCTGATCGCCGGCGCAACGCTGTTCGCCGTCATTGCCCGTGACCGCACGGCATCCACCCCACTGTTCCCCACCCACGCCTTCCGCTTCGATGACGTGGTGGGCGCCGGGTTGTGGGTCATCCTGCTCATGCCTCTGGCACAGGCCGGGTCCGCTGTGTTCCTGGTCTACGCGCTGCAGAACATTTTTGGTTTCGGCCCGACCCTCGCCGGAGTGATCGGCGCCGTCATGGCCATCACCTGGTCCAGTACCGCCATCCTCGTTGCAAACGTATCCGAGGCGGCTAGGCCCCGTCTCATTCGCCTCGGTCCCGTCCTGCTCGTTGCCGGTCTGGGGCTGCTCGCCATCGCCTTCGCAACCGGCCAGCTCCCCCTGGTTATCCTGGCACAAATCCTGATCGGCGCCGCCTATGGCACCTCATGGGCCTACACCAGCCAGACCATCATGGAGGCCGCCCGCCCCGGCGAGCGTGACCGGGCCTCGGCCCTTCTGCCCACCATCCAGTCGGCGGGCTATGGCATCGGCGCCGCCGTAGCCGGGCTGATTGCCAATACCGCCGGCATCGCCACGGCCCAGACCGCACAGCAATTGACGGCAGCGCTCGTGATCACCTTTGCCCTTTGCGCCCTCGTGTCCTTGCCCGCAGTCGCCGCCGCTCGCGCCATGACGCGGTGAAAAAGGGATTCACGTGAAGCAAATCGGGATTGCTTCACGTGAATCAAAAGCCGGGGACAAATATTGGCGCACTTGTCTCCGGCCTTGAACTCAGTGGAACTGGGCAGTCTCGGTCGAGCCCGCCATGGCAGTGGTCGAACTCGATCCGCCACCCACGGCCGTTGCCACGGCGTCGAAATAGCTCGTGCCCACTTCGCGCTGATGCCGCGTCGCCGTGAACCCGTCCTTCTCGGCGGCAAATTCGGCCTGCTGCAATTGCGAATAGGCAGCCATGCCCCGGTCCTTGTATCCGCGCGCCAGGTTGAAGGTGGTCAGCGACAGGTTGTGGAACCCGGCCAGCGTGATGAACTGGTATTTGTAGCCCATCGCTCCCAGTTCGCGCTGGAACGCGGCCATCTCCGCCTCGCCCATATATTTCGCCCAGTTGAACGAGGGCGAGCAATTATACGCCAGCATCTGGTCGGGATGCTCCTTGCGAATGGCTTCGGCAAAGCGCTTGGCGTCGTCAAGATTTGGCGTCGAGGTTTCGCACCAGATCAAATCCGCATAGGGCGCATAAGCCAGCCCGCGGGCAATCGCCGCGTCGAATCCGCCCTTGAGCCGATAGAACCCTTCCTCGGTCCGCTCGCCGGTGATGAACGGCGCGTCATATTCGTCGACGTCGGAGGTGATCAGTTGCGCCGCCTCGGCATCGGTGCGCGCCATGATCAGCGTGGGGACACCCATGACGTCCGCCGCCAGCCGCGCCGCATTGAGTGTGCGAACGAAGGTTCGGGTCGGCACCAGGACCTTACCGCCCAGATGCCCGCATTTCTTCTCGCTGGCCAACTGGTCCTCGAAATGGACGGCGGCGGCGCCGGCCTCGATCATCGCCTTCATCAGCTCGAACACATTGAGCGCCCCCCCGAACCCGGCTTCCGCATCGGCGATGATGGGCACGAAATAGTCGATGTCGGCGTCCGACTTGCCCTCGAAACGTTCCATGGTCTGGATCTGGTCCGCCCGTTGCAGCGCCCTGTTGATGCGCTTGACCACCGATGGCACCGAATCGACCGGATAAAGCGATTGGTCGGGATACATATTGCCCGAAGAATTGGCGTCCGCTGCCACCTGCCAGCCCGAAAGATAGATGGCCTTCAATCCCGCCTTCACCTGCTGGACAGCCTGGTTGCCGGTAAAAGTGCCCAGCGTAGGCACGAAATCCTCGCTATGGAGCAATTCCCACAACCGCCGCGCGCCATTCTCGGCCAGCGTGTGCCGGACCGGCAGACTGCCCGAAAGCCGGGCGACATCGTCGGGCATATAATCGCGGGCGATGGTCTTCCAACGATCCGGCGCCCATTCGGGTGCCTCGAAGGTTTGTGGGGTCGGCGATTTATCGAGCATTGAGAATTCCTCCTGAAAAGCTGGGTTTGCGCCATCGCGGGGCGCGTCGGTGCGCCCTCTCCCCGAGGAGAGGGCTGAAGGTGGGGCCGTGCGGCAAACGCGAACGACCCGCGGCTGGGCGTCATCCCCGCCGCGAAAAGGTCGCGGCGACCATTTGCGTGCCGCCGAACAGCGCCTCGCCGTCCGCCATCGTGAAGCTGTGCCGGCCTGCCCGGTGGACGATGGAATAGTCCCGCTCGGCCAGCCCCTGGCTCCTGAAACTCTCCATAACCTCGGCCATCGACGGCGCGATGATGGTGATGAAGTCTTCGCTCCTTGTATCGATTGTCTGATGAGCGCTCATGGCTCCTGTCTCCTTTTGGTGAGCACATCGCCGTGCTCGATTGAGTAAAGAATTGACAACTGGGCCCAAAAAAGCAAGAAAAGAAACGAAATCAGCGTGTTAAGCTGTAAATCGTTGAAAAGCAAAATCGGGAAAATTGTAAAGTCTGTAAAGATTTACAGGCGGGAGAAGGACAGATGAACCAGCTCGATCTGCAGATCGGGGGCCGCATCAAGCGGCTGCGACGCCAGAAATCGGTCAGCCAGGCACAACTGGCCGAGGCATTGGAGATTTCCGCTTCCTATCTCAATCTGATCGAACACAATCGCCGCCGCATCACGGTGCCGTTGCTGTTCCGTGTCGCGGGTTATTTCGGGGTCGAGCCGGGCGAACTGGCCGAAAGCGACGACGCCCGCCTCTCGGGCGATCTCATGGAAATGTTCGGCGACGACATTTTCGCCGATTCCGATCTTACCAACACCGACATCCGCGATCTGGCCACCCATCACCCCGCCGTCGGTCGGGCCGTTCTCAAACTCTTCGACCAGTTGCGCCATCTCCAGGCGCCTGGAGCGGGCAATAGATCAGCCGAGCCGGGCGAAACCCTCGCCACGGGCCACAATGTGGTCACCGAGGCGGTTTCCGATTTCCTCCAGGAAAATGCCAACTATTTTCCGGCGCTCGAAGCCGCCGCCGAGCGGGTGCGTCACGACATCGACAACACCTCCGATAGTTTCGAGGCCGGGCTCAAGGCCTATCTCTTCAACGTCTTCGGCATCGAGGCGCGACTGGCTTCATTGCCCCATGGCGTGGTGCGCCGGCTCGAGGACAATGGCCGCGTGCTGGCCGTCTCAGATACGCTCGAACCCGAATCCGCGCTGTTCGTCCTCGCTCAGCATCTGGCGCTGTTGATCGCCGACGGCGAAATCCGCGACCTTATCGAGCAGAGCACTCTGCCCCAGCCAGAAAGCGTCGGCCTGGCCCGCAATGTTCTGGCGTCCTATGCCGCCGCCGCCCTGGTCATGCCCTACGAGGCGTTCTTTCGCGCCTGCCGCGACACCCGCTACGACATCGAGCGGCTCGGCCGCCGCTTCCGGGCGAGTTTCGAGCAAATCTGTCACCGTATGACCACGCTGCAGCGCCCCTCGATGAGCGGCATCCCGCTCCATCTGGTCCGCACCGACATCGCCGGCAACATTTCCAAGCGCTTCTCGCTGTCCGGCATCCATATCCCGCGCCATTCGGGCGCCTGCCCGCGCTGGAATGTCTATGCGGCCTTCCTCAACCCCGGCCAGATCAATATTCAGCTCAGCCAGATGCCCGACGGCCAGCGCTATTTCTGCATAGCGAAAGCCATCGCCAAGGGGGGCCATTCCTACAACGCCCCGCGCCGCCACATCGCCATCGGGCTGGGCTGCCACGTCTCGCACGCCGCGGCCATGATCTATGCCGACGGTATCGATCTTTCAGCGCCGACCGGGGCTGTGCCGATCGGTGTGGGCTGCCGCATCTGCCCGCGCCGCGAATGTGGCCAGCGCGCCCATCCGCCCGCCGATCACCGGTTTGCGACCGATGACACAAAGCGGATGGAAAATCTCTATATGCAATGACGCGCCAGCGCTGAACCTGTTCGCGCCTTCGGGCGTTGCCCGAAAGACCATCGACACCGACAAATGGAGTACACAATGGAAATCCTCTACACCGCCCATGCGACGGCCAGCGGCGGGGGCCGCGAAGACGGTCACTCGAAAACCGATGACGGCAAGGTCGATGTCAAGCTCTCGACGCCCAAGGAAATGGGCGGCTCCGGCGGCGAGGGCACCAACCCCGAGCAGCTCTTTGCCACCGGCTATTCAGCCTGCTTTTTGGGCGCCATGCGCTTTGCCGCCGGTCAGGCCAAGGTCAACCTGCCCGCCGAAACCACGGTTAACACCCAGGTCGGCTTCGGCAAGCGCGACGACGGGGAGGGGTTCGGGCTCAAGGTCATCCTCACGGCCTCCGCTCCCGGCCTCGATACCGAAACGCTCAAGGATGTCATGGATCGGGCCCACATCGTCTGCCCCTATTCCCACGCCACGCGCGGCAATATTGAAGTCGAGCTCAAACAGGCCTGATTATTATCGAGGCGCTGGCGGATTCACGTGAAACCGCCAGCGCCCTCCGGATTCCTAGAGCGCTTCCAGGATAAGTGGGCACCACTTATCCGGTTCGGAAGCGCGATAAAACAAGGATTTAGAGCAATTGAAGCGATTCGAAGAAGCGCTGAAAGGCTCTAGGCTGTGGTGACGATTTAATCATTTAAGCCACAGCATGACGCTGGCAATTTTGACGAAGCCTAGGAAGTGGGCGGCTCGCTTGTCATATCGAGTTGCGATGCGGCGCCACTGCTTGAGCTTGGCGAAAAAACCTTCGATGCCCCAGCGTTGCCGATAGGCGATCTTGTCGTAGCCATGTTGGTATTTGCGGTGGCGGCGGGGCGGGATCACTGGCTCGCCGCCTTCATCGAGAATGACATCATGGAGGCTATCGGCGTCATAGGCCCGGTCGGCGAGAACTTTGCCCGCGGCCAGTCCGGCGACCAGATCGCAGGCGGGTGCCATATCATTTTGCTGACCCGGCCCGAGCGCAAAGCGGACCGGCAGGCCAAGCGCATCAACTACGGCATGGAGCTTGGTGCCGAAACCGCCACGGGAGCGACCGAGAGCCTGGGTTTGCGCTCCCCCCTTTTTCGCCGCGCCCCTGCGGCCTGGGCCTGGGCGCGGATCACTGTGGCGTCGATGGCCAACCATTCGAGATCGGGAGCGTTTGCGACCGCCTCGAACAGACGATCAAACACGCCCATCTCGATCCAGCGGTAATAGCGCCGCTTGACCGTCTGGTAAGGACCGAACCGGTCTTCGGGCAGATCGCGCCAGCGGCCACCAGACCGGGCCATCCACAAAAGCGCATTGAAAAACCGACGCCCATCACTACGTGGGCCGCGCTTGCCCTTGCGACCGCCCGGGACAAACGGCTTGATCTGTTCCCACTGATCGTCGCGTAAAATCTCGCCATCCATCGCTGACCTCCCAAAAGTCAGCGTTGAATCTGATTTGCCGCGATGTGGGAATCCCAAAACATTAAATCGTCACTACAGCCTAGAGCGGTCGATAAACGAAATGCGAAAAGCTCGCCTCGCGCGCCGATCCATTGAGATCCTGCGCAGCCATGCCGACAAACGCCCCGGTAAAGCTGCCATGCTCGGCGTGCCCACCACATTCGTCCGATAGGATCGAAGCGTCGAGTTCGGGGCCTATCTTTTGCCAGTCGTCAGATCCCATCGCGTAAAAATACTGCAGCCGGGAATTTTCCACCCGCATCTTCATGCGCACCGGCCCATCCCCGATGGCAACGGGATCGATCCAATAGGTCAGCTTCCCGTCCGGATGGGAAACGACTGACGAAAAGATATTGAGTTCGCGCTTTCCGTCCGGATCGGCGGTCAGGTGCAGATAATGGAAAGTGTATCGGCCATAATATCCCGTCAGTCCGGCCATCTCGCGCTCGTCACGCGGAATGAAGCTGACTTCGGTTTCCGCCTCGAAGTCGAAATGTTGCTGCCGGCGTGCCACCAGCGCCTGCTCGAACCATGAGCCGATCGATTCCCGTCCGATCAGCGTCAGCTTGCCGCCTTCGATCCTGAAAATGCGCTCCGGTTCCGGCGTCCGCAGCCATTGGAAGTCGATGTGCAGATCGCCGTCGAACCGGTAGCGCCGCTCGGCGTCGAACCCGGCCCGATCGTAAGTCCCCGGCACCTCCACTTCGGAGGCTGGCAGGTTCGTGCCGCCCGCCAGATACAGCCACCCGTCATCGCGCCACTCGCATTTCTGCAGCGCCGTCTCTCGCCCCAGAACGCACCGCCGCTTCTGGGTCGTTGGCCGCCCGGTCAGATGCACGAGATAGGTGTCGCCGTCCGGCGTCTCCACGATATCGCCATGCCCGGCCCGTTGCAGCGGGTTGAGCGGATTGTCCTTGGCCGTCACCAGATGCATGTCCGGATGCAGCTCATAAGGCCCGTCAATGGTGCGCGCCCGCGCCAGGGTCGCCGCGTGCTCGTATCCGGTTCCACCCTCGGCGGTCAGAAGATAATACCAGCCGTCGCGCTTATAGAGATGCGGCCCTTCCACTAATTTCAGCGGCGAGCCCGTAAAGATGTTTTTCCGCTCCCCCACCAGTTTTCCGCTCGCCGCATCGAATTCCTGCAGCGCGATCCCCGCAAACCGGTGATGCCCGTTCCGGTGGTCCCAGAGCATGTTCAAAAACCACTTTTTCCCGTCATCGTCGTGAAACAGCGACGGGTCGAACCCGGAGGAATTGACATAGATCGGGTCCGACCACGGCCCGGTGATCTCATCGGCGGTCACTATGTAATTGTGCGCATCCTTGAAATTGCCGTCCTTGCGCTTGACGTCGGTATAAACCAGCCAGAATTTTTCCCCGTCATGGGTAAGGCACGGCGCCCAGGTGCCGCAGCTGTCGGGGTTTCCGCGCATGTCGAGCTGGCTCTTGCGCGTAAGCGGCCGGGTCAGCAGGTCCCAGTTCGCAAGGTCTTTCGAATGATGGATCTGCACCCCCGGAAACCACTCGAAGGTCGATGTGGCGATATAATAATCCTCCCCGACCCGCAGGATGGAAGGGTCGGGATTGAACCCCGGCAGAATGGGGTTTTGGCGAATGGGCATTGGGTCTCCTCCCAAAATTTCAGAGAAAGGCCCCCTCACCGCCCTGCCGGGCACCCTCTCCCCCGAAGGGAGAGGGTTCGGCCAGCTCCAGCGTCAGAAAACGATCTGAAGCGTCGCCAAAAGAGCCTCCCTCTCCCTTGGGGGAGAGGGCCGGGGTGAGGGGGCCTTCCTTCCTTCTTTCTTTCTCTAAACGAACCGGTTGATCAGATTTTCCAGATATTCCTGCCGCCCGGATTTGGGTTGCGGGTTGATCCCCTCGGCCTCAACGCGCCCGGCGATATCCTCGAGCGTGCGCTCGCCCTTGAGCATCGCCTGCGCCTCGGCGCCGCCCCATCCGGCATAGCGCTCGGCCAGGAACGCATCGTAAGTCCCGTCCTCGATGATCGCCGCCGCCGCTTTGAGACCCCTCGCGCAAATGTCCATTCCCCCGATATGGCCGTGCAGCAAATCCTCGGGATCGATCGACTGGCGCCGCAATTTCGCATCGAAATTGGTGCCCCCGGTGGCAAACCCGCCGGCTTTGAGGATGTGGTAATAGGCCAGCGCCACTTCGGGCACATTGTTGGGGAACTGGTCGGTATCCCAGCCCGATTGCATGTCGTTGCGGTTCATGTCGATGGATCCGAAAATCCCGTGCGCCGCCGCCATGGCCACTTCATGCTCGAAGGTGTGCCCGGCCAGGATGGCGTGACCCACCTCGATATTGACCTTCACTTCCGTTTCCAGCTCGTACTTCTTAAGGAAGCCGTAAACGGTCGAGACGTCGTAATCATACTGGTGCTTGGTGGGCTCCTGCGGCTTGGGCTCAATCAGGATGGCGCCGGAAAACCCGATCTTGTGCTTGTAATCGATGACCATCGAAAGCATCCGCGCCATCTGGTCCATTTCCTGGTCCAGATTGGTGTTGAGCAGGGTTTCATACCCCTCGCGCCCGCCCCACAGCACGTAATTCTCGCCGCCCAGCCGGTGCGTCACGTCCATATTGGCCTTGATGGTGGCCGCTGCGTAGGCGAAGATTTCAGGGTCGGGATTGGTCGCCGCCCCGGCCATGAACCGGCGATTGGAAAACAAGTTCGCCGTTCCCCAGAGCAGTTTGACGCCCGTTTCGGCAATCTTTTTCTCAAAGATGTCGGCCAGCGCTTCGAGCCGCTTCCTGCTCTCGGCAAAGCTCTCGCCCTCGGGCCGCACATCGGCGTCGTGAAAGCAGAAATAGGGCGCCCCCAGAAGCGAAAACAATTCGAACGCCACGTCGGCCTTGAGCTTTGCGGCGTCCATTCCGCCGTCGAACCACGGCCGCTCGAACGTCCGCCCGCCAAACGGGTCGCCACCTTCCCAGGCAAACGAATGCCAATAGGCAATTGCAAACCGCAAATGCTCTTCCATCCGCTTGCCCAGAACGATCTCATCGGGGTTGTAGTGGTGGAAGGCCAGCGGATTGTCGCTGCCCGGGCCTTCATACTGAACCTTGCTCAGGCCCTTGAAAAAATCGCTCATAGTGCTCGGGCCTCCTCGATACCCGCATAAAGGACGCGATAGCGCGCATAGGATTGGTCGTAAGCCGATTTAAGGTCGGCCCTCGGTTCGATGGTTTTTTCGATTTTGGGTTTGGTGCAGATGGTTTTGGGGTCGGCCCCGGTCGCCGCGATCAGCCCCAGCCGCGCCGCGCCGAACGCCCCGCCGAAGTCCCCATCCTCGGGCACGGCTACAGCCATGCCCAAATTGGTGGCGATCATTTCGAGCCAGAGATCGGATTTCGAACCCCCGCCCACGGCGATCAGCGTGTCGATCTGCGTTCCCGCGTCAGAGAGAACCCGCTGGCAGTCGCGCACGGCGAATGCCACGCCTTCCATCACCGCCTGCCCCATGGTTCGGGCGTCCGAAAGATGGGAAAGGCCAACGAAAGAGCCCCGCGCAGCGGCATTATTATGCGGCGTGCGCTCGCCTGAGAGATAGGGAAGGAACATCTCCTCGCCCGGACCGGAAAAATTGTCGGCAACGGCCCGCGTCACGCCTGCAGCGTCCTGGCCCACCAGTTTGGCAAACCAGTTCAGGCTATCGGTCGCCGAAAGGAAGACCCCCATCTGGTGCCAGGTCTTGGGGATCGCGTGGCAAAACGCATGCACGGCGCCTTCGGTGTTGGGCCGGAATTTGTCGTTGGAAACAAACAGCACCCCCGAGGTGCCCAGCGACACGAACCCGCTTCCCGGCTCCACAGCGCCGATGCCGCAGGCCGAAGCCGCGTTGTCGCCCCCACCGCCGGCCACCACAGGGGTTTCGGCAATTCCCCAGCGGCGGCAAAGCTCGCCCGAAAGGTGCCCCGACGGCTCGCTGCCTTCCACCAGCGCCGGCATGTGCTCGGTCGTCAGCCCCGTCACCGCCAGCAGATCGTCCGACCAGCCGCGATACTCCACATCCAGCCACAGCGTGCCCGAGGCGTCCGACATGTCCGACACATAGGTGCCGGTCAAAAGAAACCGCACATAATCCTTGGGCAGCAGCACCTTGGCGATTTTCGCGTAATTGTCCGGTTCGTGCTTTTTGACCCAAAGGATTTTTGGCGCCGTAAAGCCCGGCATGGCGATATTTCCGGCAATCTGGCGCAGCGCCGGCAGCGCCTCTTCCATGTCTTCGCACTCGGCCGCCGAACGCACGTCGTTCCAGAGGATCGCCGGGCGGATCACCTGATTGTCCCTGTCGAGCAGGGTGGCCCCATGCATCTGCCCGGAAAGCCCGATCCCTTTTATGGCGCTCACCGCCTGAGGATGGGCGTTTTTCAGTGTATCGACAGCCTTGAGCACGGCGTCCCACCAATGGGCCGGGTCCTGTTCGGAAAATCCGGGCCGGGGGCGTGAAACACTGAGCGGCGCGCTGGCTTCGCCCAGTGCGTTGCCCTCTGCATCGATCAGCACCGCCTTGACCCCCGAGGTCCCGATATCGAGCCCAAGATAGGTCATCGCGTTACCCTCCCCATGGGAAATGAGGTGCGTACCTCAATTTCAGTCATGAAAGATCTCCTCCGTTTGAGTATCCAGAGTGTGGAGATTTAGGTCAGGGCGCAGCAAAATCCCGTTTGCAGCCAGCCATCACCTAAATCTCCGCGCTTTGGCGCAGGTTGTCCCGCATCAGAACCCTGATTTCCAATTGTGTCTGCGGTGGGGCCGCGTCAGCCCCCACCACAAGCCGCCGCGCCGTGGCGCATACGGCCCGGATTTCGTCTTCCGGGCTCTGATCCAGCACCACGTCGATGGCTCCGGATTCCAGCCCGGCCCGCGTCGGCCCGGTCAGCTCGTGCCCGATCACTCGCACTTTTCCCGCAAGGCCGCGCTCGTTGAGTGCCATCAAGAGCCCCGCATTGCCGGCGCCGGCATTGTAGATCCCGGCCAGACCGGGATACGCCTCAACCAGCGCCAGGCTCTTTTCGTAGGTCGCCGTGAATTCGTCCTGTCCCTCGATAGGGCCCACCAGTTCAAGGCCGGGAAACTCGGCCGCCACGATTTCGGAAAATCCCGCGATCCGCTCGGCATGGTCGATCAGCTCCAGCGACCCGGCCACCAGCCCGATCGTGCCGCCCTGAGGCACGAACCGCCCCATCAGCGACCCCGCGATGCGCCCCGCCGCCCGGTTGTCGATCCCCACGAAATCGTGCCGCGCCGAACCGGGAAGGTCCGAGACCAGCGTGATCACCTTGATCCCCCGCCCCACGGCCCGCGCTACCGCCGCGTGGATTTCGGGCTTGTCGATGGCCACGATCACCGCGCAGTCGGCATCCTCGGCACCAATCGCATCGAGCGTTTCGACCAGCGCCCGCGTATCCATGGCTTTGATCCGCAAAAGCTCGAGCCGCAACCGCTCGGCCCGCATCTGGGCGCCCACGCTCTCGACCGCATCGGCCAGCTTGCCGAAAAACTGGTTGGTGCCTTCCGGCACGATAATTTTCAGAACGATGTCGCGGGCCCGCGCCAGCATCGAGGCGGTCAAATCGCGCCGAAACCCGATCTCGGCAATCGCGGCCTCGACCTTTTCGATCGTACCCTTGCGCACGCCCGGCCGGCCGTTGAGCACACGGTCCACCGTCGCCAGCGACACCCCTGCCGCCCGCGCCAGATCATGCACCATCACGCGCCCATTGTTCTCCAAACCCGGTCTTCCTGCCTTTGAGGTACGTAAGTCATCGCCCATTTCGGGCAGTGTGGTCAAGGGGGAAAGCGGGAGAGTTTCCCGTGCCGGCAGGCATAAGGAAAGGCCCCCTCACCCGTCTGGCTGCGCCATCCGACCTCTCCCCAAGGGAGAGGTCTATCCCGTCGCTTGCGGCATTCTTACCTCTCCCTTGGGGGAGAGGTCGGCGCGTAGCGACGGGTGAGGGGGCCTTTCCTGGAAAATATCAGCGCTTAAGACCCCTCTCCCCAAAGGGGCGAGGGAGTGAGGCTGCGGCTCCCCCAACGCCGACGTTGCCTCCAGCACTTCGGCAAACTTAACCCTCGCCCCTCCGGGGAGAGGGTGGCCGGCAGGCCGGTGAGGGGGTCTTGAGCGCTGATGCTTCTTCCCCAATAACGACGCGCAAAAAAAACCTTCATTCGGCACCGCAATTCCCTCCGGCACCCAACTCGACTACAAGACCACAACGGCTCCCGCTCCCCCGAAGGCCCATGACCGATACCGCACGCAGATTGGACACGCCCCGCCCTGCCCCGCTCGCCCGTTTGGGCCGGTTCGAGGTGCGCCTTGCCCGGACCGATGCCGAGCGTTTTGCCGCTTATCGTCTGCGCTATGAAGTGTTCCATCGCGAGCGCGGCGTGAACGCACCGTGGATGGACCACGCCGGCCACATCGAAGCCGACGCGTTCGACCCCCATTGCGACCACATCATCGTCATCGATACCGCGGCCCGCGCCCTGGGCGGAGCCCCGCCCATCGTCGGCACCTACCGCGTCATGGCAGCCCCGGCCCCGGGGCTCGGCTGGTACGCCGATGGCGAATTTGCCCTCGCCCCGCTCTTTGCGCGCCATCCCGGTCAACGCTTTTGCGAGGTCGGGCGCTCCTGCGTTGCCCCCGCCTATCGCTCGATGCGCACCATCGAGGTGCTGTGGTGCGGGCTGTGGGCCCATGCCTGCCGCAACGGCATCGACGCCTATTTCGGCGCCGCCAGCTTTCCCGGCACCGATCCGCGCGATCACGCCCAGGCCCTTTCCCATCTTTTTCGTAACGCCCGCGCGCCATCGGGCTGGCATGCTTCGGCCCGTGCCGGGCACGCTGTCTCCATGGACATGCTGCCCCCCGAAATGACCGATCGCCACGCCGCCCTGCGCGCCATGCCGCCTTTGGTGCGCGGCTATCTTCGGGTCAATGCGGTGTTCGGGAGCCACGCCTTCGTGGACGAAAAGTTCGGCACCACCGATGTCTTCGTTCTTGCCCGGTTCAATACCGCTCCCGCCGCCTATCGCAGACGCGTCGAGCGGGTCACCGGCCTAACCCATCCCAACCTGTGATCTGCGGTTGGAATCGCCAAATTTTTGGCTTAGCGTGCGCCACCGTTTAACAGCTGTTTTCCCGGAATTTTTTACCGCTTCATGACGCAAACCGAGCCACAGGCCGATTATGCTGCGCCCCCCACAACGGGCATGACGCCGATGATGGCCCAGTTCTTCGAGATCAAGGGCGTCAATCCGGGCTATCTGCTGTTTTACCGCATGGGCGATTTTTACGAGCTGTTCTTTGACGACGCCGAAATCGCCTCCGCCGCGCTCGGCATCACTCTTACAAAGCGCGGCAAGCATCTGGGCGAGGACATCCCCATGTGCGGCGTGCCCGTCCACGCCGCCCAGGATTATCTCAAAAAGCTCATATCGCTCGGCCACAAGGTCGCTGTCTGCGAACAGGTTGAAGACCCCGCCGAAGCCAAAAAACGTGGCAGCAAATCGGTCGTCAAACGCGACGTGGTCCGGCTCGTCACCCCCGGCACGCTGACCGAGGACGATTTGCTCCCCGCCCGGGGCAACAATTTTCTTTTGTCGCTCGCCCGGCTCGGCTCGGACGGGGAGGGTTACGCCATGGCCTGGTCCGACATTTCAACCGGCGAGCTGCTTGTCGCCGATCTCGACAAACACTCCCTGGCCGACGAAATCGCCCGCATCGATCCCGCCGAGCTGATCCTGTCGGACCGTCTCGCCGATCAACTGGCCGAACAGCGCGCCCTTTCGGCCGACAGGCTGGCCGCCGCCACCCGCCGCCCGCACGAAAGTTTTGAATCTGAAGCCGCCTCGCAGCTGTTGCGCGAAACCTTCGATAATGCCGTCGATCCCACGGCCTTTTCCCGCACCGCTCGCGCCGCGCTCGGGGCGCTCATCGCCTATGTCGCCGAAACCCAGAAGGGGGCCGGCGTTCCCCTGCGTCAGCCGCGGATCGAAACCCCCACCGATCACATGCAGATCGATGCGGCCACCCGCTCGTCCCTCGAACTGCTCGTTACCCAGCGCGGCGATGTGCGCGGCGCCTTGCGGGCAAGCGTGGATATGACGGTCACCGGCGCCGGCGCGCGTCTTTTTGCCGCCCGCCTCGCCGCCCCGCTCAACGATCCCGCCCGCATCAATGCCCGCCTCGACGCCATCGATATATTGATCGCCAACGCGATCGAGACCGACGCCATCCGCAAGGGTCTGCGCGCCGCCCCCGATATCGCCCGGGCCCTCACCCGCCTGACGCTCGAACGCGGCGGCCCGCGCGATCTGGGCGCTATCGGCCGGGGCATCACCCAGGCCCGTGCGCTGGGCCATTTGCTCGCCGGCCTCTCCGACCCCGGCGACGAACTCGCCGCAATCGCCAGGACCCTCGCCCAAGCCCCCGAAATCCTCGCCGACGAATTTGCCAAAGCCCTTGTCCACGAACCCCCGCTTTTCGCCCGCGATGGCGGGTTCGTCGCTTCGGGCTATGATGGCGAACTCGACACCCAGCGGCGCCTGGGGTCCGAAAGCCGCAAGGTGGTCGCCGAGCTTCAGGCCGCGCTGGTCGAAAAAACCGGCGTCCGGGCGCTCAAGATCAAGCACAACAACGTGCTGGGCTTTTTCGTCGAAGTTCCCGCCTCCCACGGCTCGCGCCTGCTTGACGACGGCGTTTTCATCCACCGCCAGACGCTTGCCAACGCCATGCGGTTCACAACGACCGAACTGGCCGAGCTCGAAGGCAAGATCGCCCGCGCCCAGGAAATCGCCGTCGAGATCGAGCTGTCGATATTCGCCCGCTTGCGCGAGGCGGCGCTTGCCCAAAGCCGCGACCTTATGGCCGCCGCAGACGCCATGGCCGAACTCGATGTCATGGCAGCCCTCGCCAATCTTGCCGCCCAGCGCAATTGGTGCCGGCCGCAGATCGATGCCTCGCTTGCCTTCGAGATCGAAGGCGGACGCCACCCGGTGGTCGAAAAGACCCTTGAGGCCGAAGGGCAAACCTTCGTTGCCAACGACGCCGATCTTTCGGCCCCAGAACCCGACGAGGGCGGCCAGCTCTGGCTGGTCACCGGCCCCAATATGGGCGGTAAGTCGACCTTCCTGCGCCAGAACGCGCTCATCGCCATTCTCGCGCAAATGGGCTCCTACGTCCCGGCCACCTCCGCCCATATCGGCGTCGTCGACAGGGTTTTCTCCCGCGTCGGCGCCTCCGACGACATCGCCCAGGGCCGCTCGACCTTCATGGTCGAAATGGTCGAAACCGCCGCCATATTGAACCGTGCCACCCGCCAGTCCCTCGTCATCCTCGACGAGATCGGGCGTGGCACCGCCACGTTCGACGGGCTCTCGATTGCCTGGGCGTGCGTTGAAACCCTGCACGAAACCACCGGCTGCCGGGCGATTTTCGCCACCCATTATCACGAATTGACGGCGCTCTCGGCCACCCTGTCGCGCGTATCCAACCACACAATGAGCGTCAAGGAATACAAGGGCGACGTTGTGTTTCTCCACGAAGTGACGCAAGGGGCGGCCGATCGCTCCTACGGCATCCAGGTGGCAAAGCTGGCGGGCCTTCCCGCCCCGGTCATCACCCGTGCCCGTCAGGTGCTCGACCTGCTCGAGGCGCGCGGCCAGTCCAATCCCGGATCGGCCCTTGCCGATCTCCCGCTTTTTGCCCATATGCCAGCGCCGGCGGACAAAACCACGCCTCAACCTCGTGCTAACCCGGTCCGCGATATGATCGAGACCGTGCGCCCCGACGATCTCTCCCCCCGGGCCGCGCTCGAATGGATCTATGAACTCAAAAAGGCTGCCCATGCCGACGGCGACCATTGAACCGATTGCGCGCAGGAAAACTGGATTGGTCGGCGCCGAGGCGCTGATCGATGCCGTGCGCTTTGAGATCGGCGATGCGGCGCCTGACAGCCAGACCGCCCGCGCCGCCGTGCTCAAGGCCCTGCGCCAGGGACTAAAGGATGCCCGCATCGCCGCCGAGGCCGAACTCGTCGCCAATCGCCGCGGCACCCGCTGCGCCCAGATGCTCGCCGGTGCCCAGGACGAGTTGATCCGCGCCGCCTATCTTTGGGCCATCCGCTACGTCTATCCTCGCGAAAACCCCTCGGGCGCCGAATCCCTCGCCATAGCGGCGGTCGGCGGCTATGGCCGTGGCACGCTGGCTCCCGGTTCCGATATCGATCTGCTCTTCATCCTGCCCTACAAGCAGACCCCCTGGGGCGAGAGCGTTACCGAATACGTCCTCTATATGCTCTGGGACCTGGGCCAGAAGGTCGGCCACGCCGTGCGCTCGGTTGATGATTCCATCCGCATGGCCCGGTCCGATATGACGGTGCGCACGGCAACGCTCGAGAGCCGCTTCCTGGTCGGCGACGATACGCTCTTTACCCAGATGCGCGAGCGCTTCGAAACCGAGATCGTCGAAAAGACCGGCCCCGAATTCATCGCCGCCAAAATGGCCGAGCGCGACTCCCGCCACGACGCTCAGGGCAACACCCGCTATGTCGTCGAGCCCAACGTCAAGGACGGCAAGGGCGGGCTGCGTGACCTCAATACGCTCTATTGGATCGGCAAATATTTCTACCGCGTCCAGACCTATCCCGAACTGATCGACAAGGGCGTGTTCTCGAAAACCGAATACCGCACGCTCCAGCGCGCCGAGGATTTCCTGTGGGCCGTGCGCTGCAATCTGCATTTCCTCGTCGGGCGCGCCGATGATCGGCTGACCTTCGAGATCCAGCAGGAAATGGCCGAGCGCATGGGCTATCACGACCGCGCCGGCATGCTGGGCGTCGAGCGTTTCATGAAGCGCTATTTCCTCGTCGCCAAGGATGTGGGCGATCTGACCCGCATTTTCTGCACCTCGCTCGAATTCGCCCACGCCAAAAAGGTCGATGCCTTCGGGCGCGTGTTCGGCAATTTCCGTAAGGCGCGCCGCCAGATCCGGGGAGAACCCGATTTCGTCCTCGAACATGGCCGCATCACGGTGGCCGACGACAACGTGTTCGAAAAAGACCCGGTCAATATCATCAAGATTTTCTGGGTGGCCGGCCGCGAGGGGGTGATGTTCCACCCTGATGCGCTCAAGCTTTTGACCCGTTCGATGCGCCTGATCGACAAGAAATTGCGGGCCGACGAGCGCGTAAACGCCTATTTCCTCGAAATCCTCACCAGCCCCAAATCGGTCGAGCGCATCCTGCGCCGCATGAACGAATCCGGCGTTCTGGGCAAGCTGGTCCCCGAATTCGGCAAGATCGTCGCGCTGATGCAGTTCAACATGTATCACCACTATACGGTGGACGAGCATTTGATCCGCGCCGTCGGCGTCATGGCCGATATCGCCAATGGCGGGCTGAAAAACGAACTGCCTTTGACCCACGAACTGTTGCCCCATCTCTCCGATGTGCGCCTGCTCTATGTGGCGCTGTTCCTGCACGACATCGCCAAGGGCCGCCCCGAGGATCATTCCGAAGCCGGCGAGGCCATCGCCCGCAAATTCTGCCCGCGTCTGGGCCTTTCGGCTGCCGAAACCGATACCGTCGCCTGGCTGGTGCGCTATCATTTGCTCATGAGCGAGATTTCCCAGTCCCGCGACATCCAGGACCCCGATACGGCGCGCAATTTCGCCCAGATCGTGCAGAGCCCCCAGCGTCTTGCGCTTTTGATGATCCTCACCGCCTGCGATATTCGCGCCGTGGGTCCGGGCACCTGGACGGGGTGGAAGGGCTCGCTGCTGCGCGCCCTTTATTACGCCACCGAGCCCCTGCTCTCGGGCGGCCATTCCCAGGTTTCCCAGCACGACAGGATCATCGAGGCCCAGGACGCCCTGCGCGCCGGGCTCACCGACTGGACCCCCGCAAGGCTCGATGCCTATATCGAGCGCCAGTTCCCAAATTACTGGCTGCGCGCCGAACCCGAACTGCAACTGGCCCATGCCCGCATGATCGACGCGGCCGAAGCCAAAAATTCAAGCTTTGCCGGTTCCACCTCCATCAAGGCCTTCGAGGGCATCACCGAGGTCACCTTTTATACGCCCGATCACCCGCGCCTGCTCTCGCTGATCGCCGGCGCCTGCACCACCGCCGATGCCTCGATCATCGGAGCCCAGATTTTCAACACAAAGGATGGCTACGCGCTCGATACCTTCCGCCTGCGCCGCGCCTTTACCTCCGACGAAGACGAAAAGATCAGGGCCTCGCGCATCACCGACATGGTCAGGGCCCTGCTCGAGGGCCGCAAATATCTCCCCGCTGATCTCGGGGTCGATTCGCGCTACAACCGGCGTTTGAAGCCCTTTTCGGTTCCCACCGAGATTTTCATCTCCAACGCGCTCTCGGACAAGTTCACAGTCATCGAGATTTCCGGGCTCGACCGCACCGGCCTGCTCTATCATCTGACCCGCGCGCTCTCCGATCTCAACCTCACCATCGGCTCGGCCCATATCGGAACCTATGGCGAAAAGGCTGTCGACGTTTTCTACGTCACCGACCTGACCGGCGGAAAGATCACCTCGAAAGTCCGCCAAAAGCGCATCCACGAAGCCCTCGAAGCCGTCTTCGCCCCCGCCCGCCGCGAAAAGGCCTCAGCGTGAGCACTGTGTTTTGGGCGGTTGGCGCTTCAGTTCTATGTCACCGGTCCGCCCCCTTTGCCACTATGGAGTTTACTGGATCCCGGGTCTCCGCCCGGGATGACGGTCGGGAATTTGGAGAATTTTCCCCTGTTACCTCCGCTGTCATCCCGGCCTTGAGCCGGGATCCAGTAAACTCAGCACAAATTGGGATCGTGCCCGCACGCCCCATCGAATTGCCGGCCCTCCACCCATGAGCCTCTTCCGCAACACAATGAGCGTCGGCGGCCTCACCCTCCTCTCGCGCATTTTCGGCTTTGTCCGCGACGCGCTGATCGCCGCCGT
The DNA here is from genome assembly GCF_965249125.1 of Pelagibacterium sp. Taxonomy (GTDB): domain Bacteria; phylum Pseudomonadota; class Alphaproteobacteria; order Rhizobiales; family Devosiaceae; genus Pelagibacterium. The sequence continues at coordinate 3,395,580 of NZ_OZ252217.1, read as the reverse complement.
GCTCGGCATTGGTCCGGCCGCCGATGCCTTCCAGGCCGCTTTCCGCCTGCCCAATCTGTTCCGGCGCCTGTTTGCCGAAGGGGCGTTCAACACCGCCTTCGTGCCCATGTTTTCCGGCGCGCTGGAAACAGACGGGGCCGACGCGGCCAAAAAACTGGCCGGGCGCATCATGAGCTGGCTGGTCGCCGCCATTTTGATCGTCACCATCCTCGCCGAAATCTTCATGGAACCGATCATGACGGTCTTCGTCCCCGGTTTCGTGGGCGATCCGGAAAAATTCGCGCTGACCGTCTTTCTCTCGCGCATCATGTTCCCCTATCTCGCCTGCATGTCGCTCATGGCGGCCTATGGCGCGATCCTCAATTCGCTGGGCAAGTTCTTTGCCGCCGCCTTCGCCCCGGTTCTGCTCAATCTCGTCAACATCGCCGTCCTCGTGCCGCTCGCCATATGGACGCTGGAAAACCCCGCCGATGTCGCCTTCTGGCTCGGCGTCGCCGCCATGGCTGGCGGCATCGCGCAATTGGCCCTGGTATTTTTCACCATCCGCCGCGCCGGGTTCCTTCCGGCCATCGGCATGCCGCGCTATACCGACGAGGTCCGCCGCTTCTGGCTTTTGGCCCTTCCGGCCATCGCGGCGGGCGGCATCATCCAGATCAATGTGTTCGTGGGCACTGTCATCGCCTCCCAGGCCGATGCCGCCATCGCCATCATTGCCAATGCCGACAGGCTCTATCAGCTGCCGCTCGGCATCATCGGCATCGCCATCGGCACCGTGCTCCTGCCCGAACTCTCGCGCCACCTGTCCTCGGGCCGGGAGGTCGAGGCGCGGGCTTCCCAGAGCCAGGCCCTCCAGCTTTCCATGGTCCTCACCCTGCCCGCCGCCGTGGCGCTCTTTGTCCTGGCCGAACCGATCGTGCGGGTTCTGTTCGAGCGCGGCGCTTTCGATGCGGCAGCGACGGTGGCTGTCTCCCATACTCTTATGGGCTTTTCACTCGGCCTGCCGGCCTTCGTGCTGGTACGGGTCCTCCAGCCGGGGTTCTTTTCGCGCAAGGACACCAAGACGCCCACCCTGATTGCCGGGGTTTCGCTTATCGTCAACATTGCCGTGTCGCTGACCCTGTTCCCCCATCTCGAACACATCGGTATCGCGCTCGCCACCGCGACGTCGGCCTGGGTCAATGTCGGGCTGCTTGTCCTGTTTCTGGCCCGGCGCGGCCATTTCCGGCTTGAGGGCCGCGAGGGCATGGCCCTGTCCGGGACGCTTGGCGTTGCGATTGCCATGGGGCTGGCCCTGTGGGCTCTTTCCCTCTTCGCCGCACCGGCATTCGCGCCGGGCTTTTTCTTCCCCCTCCAGACCCTGGCCCTGCTCATGATCTGCGCCCTGGGCGCCGTTCTATATTTCACGCTGCTGCATATCAGCGGCGTCCAGCCGCTCGGCGCTGTCCTCGCGCGCTTGCGGCGGCGGCGCTGACGCTTTAAACCCTTTGCGGCCCGCTTGCGGGCATTTCTTTCGTCCAGACATCCAAGGGACCGTAAGTCCAATGCCTTTCACCGATCGCGTCTTTTCCGGCATCAAGCCCTCGGGCGATCTGCATCTTGGCAATTATCTCGGCGCCATCCGCCGTTTCGTGCCGCTGCAGAACGATTTCGAGTGCATTTATTGCGTCGTCGATATGCATGCGATCACCGTCTGGCAGGACCCCGCCGATCTCAAGCGCTGGACCTATGAAATCGCCGCGGCCTATATCGCTGCCGGCGTCGACCCGTCCGCCCACATCATCTTCAACCAGTCCCAGGTCGCCGAACACGCCGAACTGGCCTGGATCTTCAATTGCGTGGCGCGCATGGGCTGGATGAGCCGCATGACCCAGTTCAAGGACAAGGCGGGCAAAAATTCCGAAAATGTCTCGCTGGGCCTGTTCGCCTATCCCTCGCTGATGGCGGCAGACATCCTGCTTTACAAGGGCACACACGTTCCGGTCGGCGACGACCAGAAACAGCACCTGGAATTGTCCCGCGACATCGCCGCCAAGTTCAATCACGATTTTGCGCCCTCGATCGCCGCCAACGGGTTCGAAGAAGAGTTCTTCCCCCAGCCCGAGCCGGTCATCACCGGCCCGGCCACACGGGTGATGAGCCTGCGCGACGGCACAAAGAAGATGAGCAAATCCGAATCCTCTTCGGACATGGCCACCATCTATCTGATGGACGACGCTGAAACGATCACCAAAAAGATCAAGAAGGCCAAGTCCGACGCCGACGCGTTGCCCAGTGAGGAAAAGGGTCTCGAACACCGCCCCGAAGCCGCCAATCTGGTCGGCATCTACGCCGCGCTGTCGGACAGATCGGTGGCCGAGGTCCTGGCCGAATATGGCGGGCAGGGCTTCGGCGCCTTCAAGCCTGCGCTTGCCGATCTCGCCGTTTCGGTCCTCGCCACCCAGGCCGATGAAATGCGCCGGCTGGTCGCCGACCCTGCCCAGATCGAAACCATCCTGCGCAATGGCGCCGACCGGGCCCGCGAGATCGCCGCCAGAACCATGCTCGAAGTCCGCGACATCGTTGGCTTTATTCGTTAGCCAGTCGTATGCATGCTGCCACTTGCGCGCCCGTCGCGCGCTGTGGCAGCATCGCCCTCCACAAAATCAGCTCTGGACGAAAGCGCTTGCCCGATACCCAGGAACGCTCCGACGACGAATACAAACGCAAGTTTCTGGTCGTCGTGGACGAAAGCCCCGAATGCGCCAAGGCGGTTACCTTTGCCGCCCTGCGCGTCCGTCGCACCGGCGGCACCGTGGTTCTGCTCTCGATCATCGAGCCCGACAATTTCCAGCACTGGCTGGGCGTCGAGGAGGTGATGCGCGCCGAGGCCTATGAAAATATCGAAGCGCTGCAGGCCCGCCACGCCGCCAACATCGCCGCCTTCGGTTCGATCAAGGTCGAGCGTGTGATTCGCGAGGGCAAGAAGACCGACGTCATCGAGGCCCATATCGCCGAAGACCCCGCCGTCGCCATTCTCGTGCTTGCCGCCGCCGATTCTTCGGAAGGTCCCGGCCCGCTGGTCGCCTCCATTGCCGCACGCGGCGCCAACGCCTTCCGCGTGCCCGTGACCGTGGTTCCCGGCACGATTTCGGACGCCGATCTGGCGGCATTGTGCTGAATGAGTCAGTGGGCCCAGCCCGACCTTGCCGATCTCATCCCCTGTCACCCCGGCCTGGAGCAGGGGTCCAGTACGCTCTGAGCCAGACAAAGAGCCTTCCCCTTGCATTTGTCCGCAAAAGGATTATCTTCCAAGCCAACTTGGAATAATTCTAAAGAGCCCTGAGAGGCGGAAAATGTTCATCCAGACCGAAGTGACCCCCAATCCGGCAACGCTCAAATTCCTCCCCGGCCGCGACGTCCTGCCTGGCGAGCCGCGCGATTTCCGCGACGCCGATATGGCGCGGAGTTCCCCGCTCGCCTCGGCGCTGTTTTCCGTCGATGGCGTTTCGGGCGTGTTCCTGGGCTCCGATTTCGTATCGGTCACCAAGAGCGAACCGGTTGATTGGGCTCACATAAAGCCTGCCATCCTCGGCGCCGTCATGGAACATTTCATGAGCGGCAGGCCCATCCTCGCCGAAGGCGCGGCCTCCGAGCCCGCCGATACGGGCGATGAATTTTTTGACGATGAAGACACCGAAACCGTCGAAGTCATCAAGGAACTCCTCGCCACCCGCGTCCGCCCGGCCGTCGCAATGGACGGGGGCGACATCACCTTCAAGGGCTATAAGGAAGGCACTGTCTTCCTGCACATGCAGGGCGCCTGCTCGGGCTGCCCGTCATCGACCGCAACGCTGAAATCAGGCATCGAAAACCTGCTCCGCCACTTCGTTCCCGGCGTCGAACAGGTCCAGCAGATTTAGGAGTGCGGACAGAAAAAGTTGCAGACTTTTTCGGTTTGACCCGCACGACCACTAAAGTTGCTGAGCAGTTAGGCCTCACGCCTTACAGGGCTGCAACCCAGCCAACACAAAAGCCCCGCAAGCCCAAACAGCTTGCGGGGTTTTTCGTTTCGGCCTATCGAAATCGCTATGAGCACGCCCGTAACCCTTGCCATCGACACCGCCCGCGAGCGCCTGCAACTGGCGCTGGTTCTTTCGAACGGCGCCATCGAAACCGAAATTGTCGATATCGCCAAGGGCCATGCCGAAATCATCTTCGGCGCCATGGGCACGCTGCTCGATCGTTGCGGGCTGACCTATCAATCGCTCAATCGCATCGCCGTCACCACCGGCCCCGGATCGTTCACCGGCCTGCGCATCGGCCTTTCGACGGCACGCGGGCTTGGCCTGGCGCTCGATATTCCGGTCATCGGTATTCCCTCGCTTCTCGCGCTTTCGCTCTCGCGCCAGGGGCCAAGCGAGTTGATCGTCGATGCTAAGCGCGGCGAAGCCTACCGCCAGAGCTTTTCGGCCCCCGGAAAGCCCCGCAACAAGGCCGACCTCGTCGATCTCAAGCAGATCCTCCAGATTGCTTCGCGCACCACGCCCGACGATCCCATGATCGACATCGCCCTTATGGCGGCCTTTGCTTCACGGGCACGTCCCAAGGAGTTTCCGCCCGATCCCACCTATATCCGCGCCGCCGATGCCAAGCCCCAGCTCGGGTTCGGGGTGGCGCGCAAATGAACTTCTGGACGGCGCCCAACGGGCTGCACATCGCGCGCGGCGAAACCTGCGATGCCCCGGCGCTCGCCGGGCTGCACGCCCAGGGCTTTTACCGCGGCTGGCCGGTCTCCGATTTCGAAGCCTATCTCGCCGATCCCAAAACCACCCCCGCTTTTGTCGCAACCGACGCCAAACGCAATATTTCCGGCTTTGCCATGCTGCGCATCGCCGGCGATGAGGCCGAGTTGCTCACCATTGCCGTCGACCCCAAAAAGCGCGGCCGCGGGCTGGGCCGCGCGCTGCTCGGCGCGGCCATCGCCGATTTGACCATGAGCCCGGTCAAAACCCTGTTTCTCGAGGTCGATGAAACCAACGCGGCTGCCATCGCGCTTTACCGCCGTTTCGGCTTTGCCGATATTGGCACCAGAAAGGGCTATTATCCCCGCCCCGACGGCAGCGCGGCGACCGCCCTTGTCATGCGTGCCCCGATCGGCTAACCCGAACCGGACCTGAAATTGCGCGAGGTGACCATGGGGACCCAGCCTTTCACCGAAGCGACGCTTGAAGAGCAATGCGTGGCGCGCAACATGCGCATGACCGACCAGCGTCGGGTGATCGCCCGCGTGCTCGAGGCGGCCACCGACCATCCCGACGTCGAAGAGCTCTACCGCCGCGCCTCGGCCATCGATCCGCGCATCTCGCTCTCCACAGTCTATCGTACCGTCAACCTTTTTGAAGAAGCCGGGCTGGTCACCAAGCACGATTTCAAGGACGGCCGCGCCCGGTTCGAGCAGATCCCCGACGAACACCACGACCACCTCATCGATATCCGCTCGGGCAAGGTCATCGAATTCCGCAACGAAGAGATCGAGGCCATCCAGGAAGTGATCGCCAAAAAGCTCGGCTACAAGCTCGTCGATCATCGCCTCGAACTCTATGCCATTCCCTTGAAAGACAAGGACAGCTAGGCATTCTGGTGCCCCTTAATCCCCGCGGCCGCTTCCCCGGCGAAAGCCGGGGCCCAGCAGCCTTTCCCGGACACTGTCGCTTGAGGCAGATGCCCATAGACCCCGGCTTTCGCCGGGGAAGCGAGTGGGGCTTGTGGCGAGTTCTGCCAAAGCCTCGGATGATCCGGTCGCGACCATGACACTACGCCTCGCCTTCCTGGCGCTCGTCGTCCTGCCTTTCACGCTGGTCGGGCTGCCAATCCAGCTTGCTATCGTGAAGCTAAGGCTGCCGGTCTGGCAATTCCTCCCCGCCATCTTTTTCAGGCTGCTTGCCTTCGGCCTCGGCCTTCGCGTGTCGCTGGCCGGCAAACCTTTGGCAAAAGGTCCGGTGCTCATTGTCGCAAACCATATCGGCTGGCTCGATATCGTCGCCGTCGCCAGCAAGTTTCCCGTAAGCTTCGTCGCCAAATCGGAAGTCGCCTGCTGGCCGCTGATCGGCATTTTCGCCCGCGTTCACAGGACCATATTCGTCGACCGGACCCGGCGCACCGATACGCGCCGCACGGCCGGCGAAATGAGCGCCCGCATCGCCCAAGGAGTACCGGTACTGCTTTTCGCCGAAGGCACCTCGGGCATCGGCACCCACGTTCTGCCCTTCCGCACCGCGCTGATCGGCGCTGCCGCCACTGCCCTGACGAACGAGGTCACAATCCAGCCCCTCGCCATCGCCTATACCAAAATCTCGGGCCTGCCTCTGTCGCGGTCCGAGCGCCGCCAGATCGCCTGGATCGGCGATATGGGGATCGGCGACAATCTCGGCGCCATCCTCAGATCCGGCCCCAAGGATGTGGTTCTCGCCTGCGGCGCGCCCCTTGGTGCGACCAAAGACCGCAAACACAGCGCCAAACGGGCCGAAACCGAAGTCCGCGCCATGCTCAACGCCCTCAATCGCGCTGACCCTTTGCCAAACGACGGGGAAGTGGTGTAAACCGCGCCCATGAGCGACGATCAGCCAAATCTCCCCAATGCCAGGAAGGTCTTCATCAAGACCTATGGCTGCCAGATGAATGTCTATGACAGCGACCGGATGACCGACGCGCTGGCCCCGCACGGCTATACGCCGACAACGGAGATGGGCGAGGCCGATCTGGTGCTTTTGAACACCTGCCACATCCGCGAAAAGGCCGCCGAAAAGGTCTATTCCGAGCTTGGCCGCATTCGCGACTTCCGCAATGAGCGTGAACCCGGCGCCAAGAAAATGCTGATCGGGGTGGCCGGCTGCGTCGCCCAGGCCGAGGGCGAGGAGATCATGGCCCGCGCTCCGGCGGTCGATCTGGTCTTTGGCCCGCAATCCTATCACCGCCTGCCTGAATTGCTCTCCAAGGCCCAGACCGGCCGGGTCATCGACACCGATTTCCCTGAAGAAGACAAATTCGCCCACCTTCCGGCGGCAAAAAAGGAAGTCACCATCTCGCGTGGGCTCACGGCCTTCCTGACCGTTCAGGAAGGGTGCGATAAATTCTGCTCGTTCTGCGTGGTTCCCTATACGCGCGGCGCCGAGGTGTCCCGTCCCGTGGCCCAGGTTCTCGCCGAGGCGCGCGGTCTGGCCGATGCGGGGGTGCGCGAAATCACCCTCCTGGGCCAGAACGTCAACGCCTATCACGGGCTCGATGAGAATGGCCGCCCGGTCAGCCTGGGCGCGCTTTGCCACATGCTGGCCGAGATCGAAGGCATCGCCCGCATCCGCTACACAACCTCCCATCCGCGCGACATGGATGACGAATTGATCGCCGCCCATCGCGATCTGCCCCAGTTGATGCCTTATCTGCACCTTCCGGTGCAGTCCGGCTCGGATTCGATTCTCAAATCCATGAACCGCCGCCACACCGCTGCCGAGTATTACGAGATCATCGACCGTATCCGGGCCGCCCGCCCCGATATGGCGCTGTCGGGCGATTTCATCGTCGGCTTTCCCGGAGAGACCGACGCCGATTTCGCCGCCACCGTCGATATGGTCACAAAGATCGGCTACGCCTCGGCCTTTTCGTTCAAATATTCCACCCGCCCCGGAACGCCGGGCGCGCAAATGGACAATCAGATCGAAGAACACGTAAAGGCCGAACGCCTCGAAGTGCTGCAGGCCGAGATCACCCGCCAGTCGCAAAAGTTCAATGCCGGCTGTGTAGGCATGACCCTGCCGGTTCTGATCGAAAAGCCCGGCCGCAATCCCGGCCAGGTCGCCGGCCGCTCGCCCTATCTGCAGGCCGTCCATATCAGCGCCGACAAGAGCCTGATCGGCCAGATTTTGCCGGTCGAAATCATCGCCCAGGCAAAAAATTCGCTCGAAGGCACGATTGTCACAGCGGATCGAATCGCTGTCTGATAGCTTTACCACTTGTTAACAGTCGCAACGCTGCCCCGGAGCCCTCGCGTTTGACACGGAATTTGCGGTCGCAACCCGACCAGTCCGCCGCCGCCCATCTCGAACTGGCGTTCGAAGACAATCGGCTCGTCTCCCAATTGTACGGCGAATTCGACCAGAACCTGGCGCTGATCGAGCAGCGCCTGGGGGTCCAGGCCAATTCGCGCGGCAATCATGTCATGCTGCGCGGCGGCGCCAACGCCGTCGATCAGGCGCGCCGCGCGCTCGAATCGCTCTACGACATGCTTGAAGAGGGCAAGGTGGTGGGGCCCGCCGATGTCGATGGCGTCATCCGCATGGTCCAGTCCGAGGACAATCAGCTCTCCCTGCCCACGCTCGAAAAGCGCGGCAAGGTGCGCATGGCCCAGATCGCGACGCGCAAGGCCACCATCGTCGCCCGCAACCCGGCCCAGGACGGCTATATCCGCGCCATGGACCGCTTCGAGATGGTGTTCGGCGTCGGCCCTGCGGGCACCGGCAAGACCTATCTCGCCGTCGCCCACGCGGCGACCCTGCTCGAGCGCGGTGAAATCAATCGCATCATCCTCTCCCGCCCGGCTGTCGAAGCGGGCGAGCGTCTGGGCTTTCTGCCCGGCGATATGAAGGAAAAGGTCGATCCCTACCTTCGGCCCCTTTACGACGCCCTTTACGACATGATGCAGCCCGAAGTGGTCGAACGCTGCATTGCGTCGGGCGCCATCGAAGTGGCCCCGCTTGCCTTCATGCGCGGGCGCACGCTCGCCAATTCCGCCGTTATTCTCGACGAGGCCCAGAACACGACATCGATGCAGATGAAGATGTTTTTGACCCGGCTGGGCGAAAACTCGAAAATGATCATCACCGGCGATCCCACCCAGGTCGATCTGCCGCGCGGGGAAAAATCGGGGCTCGTCGAAGCCCTCCATCTTCTCTCCGATGTCGAAGGCATCCACACCACCCGCTTTACCGACAAGGACGTGGTGCGCCACGCGCTGGTGGCGCGGATCGTGCGGGCCTATGAAGGCGCGACGGGCAAGAACCCATCGGCTGAAGGAAAGCTCGACGTTTGAGCCTTTCCGTCGAGATCAACATCGAAAATGGCGATTGGCCGGAAACCCTTAAACCGCTGGCCGAACGGGCTTTGACGGTCGCGCTGGAAAATTCCGGCTTTGCCATCGATGGTCCCTGCGAAATCTCGGTGCTGCTGACCGACGATCTGTCCCAGCAGGCGCTCAATCGCGAGTGGCGCAGCAAGGACAAGCCGACCAATGTGCTGTCTTTTCCCGCGCTTGAGGACGACGATGCCATCGAAGGTCTTCTCGGTGACATATCGCTCGCCTATGAAACCCTGAAGGCCGAAGCGATCGAACTGGAAAAGCCTTTCGAGCACCATTTTGCCCATCTTCTGGTCCATGGAATGCTCCACGTTTTGGGCTATGACCACGAAACCGAAGACGAAGCCCTTGCCATGGAGGCAAGAGAAACCGATATTATGGGGCTGCTGGGGTATCCAGACCCCTATGATGGTCAGGTTCTTTTGAACGACTGATCTTTTGCGCAACAAGATACGGAGTGCCGACGGTCGGGCCGGAAAGACAAACGCCCACCGCACCCCAAATGACCGATAGCGATCAATCTAGCGCCGCGGCGCGCCGGCCGCATCGCCCCGAGGGCGACCAGACACATTCAACTTCGAGCGACAAGAAACCATCGCTATGGGCGCGGATTCGCGCCCGTCTGCCGGGTCGGCCCGCGTCCTTGCGCACCGATCTCAAGGAGGCGCTCGAGGGTCCGTTCCTGCCCACAGACACCACCTTTTCCGCGTCCGAGCGTGCCATTTTGCAAAATGTGCTCAAACTCGGCGAATTGCGCGTTGAAGACGTCATGGTGCCCCGCGCCGATATCGAGGCGGTCGAATCCGGCGTCAATGTCGGCTATGTCATCGACAGGTTCCGCCAGGTCGGCCATTCGCGCATGCCGGTCTATGAGGAAAGCCTCGACAATGTCGTTGGCATGATCCACATCAAGGATGTGCTTGAAAAAGTCACCGAACCGGCAAGATCGGCCGCGCCCACCGCCGGCAACGGGTCGAACGGGCACAACAATCAAAGCCCGGTCAAGTTCGTCACGCCCGTGCTCAAGCAGCGTATCGGCAAGCTCGATCTGGTCCGCAAGGTGCTGTTCGTGCCCCCTTCGATGCCGGTCACCGACCTTCTGGCCTCCATGCAGGCCACCCGCATGCATATGGCGGTGGTGATCGACGAATATGGCGGCACCGATGGTCTGGTGACCATCGAGGACCTGCTCGAAGCGGTTGTCGGCGATATCGAGGACGAACACGACGAAAACGAAGCCTCGATGCTGCGCACTGTCGATGACGACAGTTTCGTTGCCGATGCCCGCGTGGAACTGACCGATCTGATCGATGCGGTCGGGACCGATTTCGAGCCGGGCGAATATGCCGAGGAAGTCGATACGCTGGGCGGGTTGATCGTTGCCATGCTCGGCCGTGTGCCGGTGCGCGGCGAGGTCGTCTCAAAGCTCAAGGGCTTTGAATTCGAGATCACCCGCGCCGATGCCCGCCGGGTCAAACAGGTCCGCATCACCCGCCGCCGCCGCAAGCAGCGCCTGTTGATCGCCGGTCCCAAATCCGAGAACCCCACGCAGCCCGAACCCGAAAACCAGCAGGCGGCCGAGTAAGCGGGCCTTTTGCTTCCTCTCAAGCGCTGTCCCGGCGAAAGCCGGGATCCAGCCGCCTCGACATTGTCATGGAGTTATGGCGATGCCTATGGACCCGCGTCAGGCGTGGGCGCAGTGGGACACTGCATGGGTCTTAGAGCGCTTCCAGGATAAGTGGGCACCACTTATCCGGTTCGGAAGCGCGACAAAACAAGGACTTAGAGCAATTGAAGCGATTCGAAGAAGCGCTGAAATGCTCTAGAGCGTGTCCAGCAAAAGCATGTCCTCGACCCGATCGGGGATGGAAACGGTTTTGCGGTTCGGACGCGCGACAGAACAAAGACTGAGAGCAATTGAAGCGCTTCCGCGAAGCGCAGAAATGCTCTAGCAGGGTCCGCTCAGCGCGGAGCGCGCTTGGCGAGGATGCGCTGCAGCGTGCGCCGGTGCATGTTGAGCCGGCGCGCCGTTTCCGACACGTTGCGGTCGCACAATTCATAGACCCGCTGGATATGCTCCCAGCGCACGCGGTCGGCCGACATCGGGTTTTCGGGCGCCTCGGGCTTGATATCGTCCTCGCCGGCCAGCAGCGCCTTGACGATGTCGTCGGCATCGGCGGGCTTGGCCAGATAATCGACGGCGCCGAGTTTGACCGCGGTAACGGCGGTGGCAATATTGCCGTAGCCGGTCAGAACCACGGCTCGGGCGCCGGGACGATGCTCGTGCAGCGCCTGGACAACGGCCAGTCCGTTCCCATCCTCGAGCCGCAAATCGACAACGGCAAATGCCGGTGTGTTGGACTTGACCGCCGCCAGTCCGCCAGCAACGCTGTCGGCGATCGAAACGATAAAGCCGCGTTTGTCCATGGCTCTTTCGAGCCGGGTCAGGAAGGGTTTGTCGTCATCGACCAGCAGCAGCGTGCGGTCGCTATCGGGAAGCTCGGAAATATCTGTCATCGGCCTTTATCCTCTCGCAATCCGGTTATGGCCAATTGTGGCGAAAACGTCAAAACTTTCCGGCTCTTGGCGGCCGGCAGGGGCTATAGGTCGCGGGCGGCATTGCGCACCAGCGTATCCCTCGGCCAGCTGATTTCCACGCAGGCGTGTCCGTTGGGCCGGGCGTTGAAGAATCTGAGGGTGGCGCCGGTCCGCTCCAAAAGCGTCTTGGCAATGAACACGCCCAGGCCCAGCCCGCCCCCGCCATCGGGATGGCGCGGATCGAGCCGGTCTCTCGTCCTTGTTGTCAGATAGGGTTCGCCGAGCCGGCTTAAAAGGTCCGGCGGGAAACCGGGCCCGTCGTCCATTATGGCGATCATCACCCGTCGCCCGTCCCAGACGGCGCGGATCGTGACATTGATTTTGGAGAACTGCACGGCATTTTCGATGAGATTGCCCAGCCCATAGAGCAGCGCCACATTGCGCGCGATGACCGGCTCGTCCTGCTCGGCGCGGGTCTGCGCCAGATTGATCGATTTGCCCTCGACCAGCGCCGGCCCCTCATGGGCCTTGGCCAGTTCGGCAACGATGTCGGACAGCGTGGCGCTGTCGAAAAGGTCCGAGCCCGACGGCCGCAGGCTTCGCAATTTGCCCAGGATGGCCCGGCAGCGCGCCACCTGGTCCATGATCAGGTCGAGATCTTCCGCCAGTTCCCCCTCGCCATGGTCGCGGCGGATTTCCTTTGCCGCCAGCGCGATCGTGGCCAGCGGGGTCCCCAATTCATGCGCCGCCGCCGCCGCCAGCCCGTCGAGCGCCGAAAGCTGCTGCTGGCGCGACAACGCCAGTTCGGTGATGGTCAGTGCATCGACGAGCTGGCGCGCCTCGTGGGCCACCTTGTTGGTGTATCCCGCCACAAACCCCACGGCGCACAGGATAGCGATCCATACCCCGGTGAGATAGATGCGCGGCGGCTCGAAACGGACCCCCTCGATCCAGGGCAGCGGCATGTGAAACAGGGCCAGCGCACTGGCAATGGCGATGACCAGCGTGCCCACCCAGATCGTTTCGCGCGAGGCCAGTGTCGAAGCCGACACCGAGACCGGCGCCAGCAGCAATATGGCAAACGGGTTGCCCAGCCCACCCGTGAGATAGAGCAATCCCCCCAGCTGCAGGCTGTCATAGGCAAGCTGCAGGAATGCCAGCCGCGTCGAGGGCCGGTGCCCGGGTCCATAACGGATCAAAAGCCCCGCATTGACCAGAACCGAAAGCCCGATCAGCAACAGGCACGCCCCCAGGGGAACGTCATATCCCAGCCCGTAACGCACAAAGACCACCGTGATGAGCTGGCCCGAAATGGCCAGCCAGCGCAAAAGCACGAGCGTTTCAAGCCGCATGGGATTGGCGCTGCGTGCCGGAATCGGGGCGCTGGGCTCGGTGATTTCGCTCATCTTTTCACGCCTTGAGGGTGGACCATGGGCACTCTATAGCAGATTTCAAGACCGATAAATTTCTCCTCGGACCCTTGATGCGCGCCCCGGCGATCCCAAATTCTGTTGTGTTCGAGACTGGAGAGACCGCAACATGAACAGTGCAATTATCAAACCCGCATGGTCCCCGCTAACCATCGCTTTGATGGTTCTGGGCTTCATCATCTTCTGGCCGCTTGGCATGGCCGTCCTCGCCTATATCCTTTGGGGCGAATATATGGGCGGCAGCAGGGAAAAGGCAGACGCCTGGGTCACCCGGCAGAAGGCCCATTTCAAATCCCGCAATTGTGGCCCGCGCCACTATGGCGCCGCCTCCACGGGCAATGCCGCCTTCGACGAGTACCGCGAAGAACAGCTCAAGCGCCTCGACGAAGAACGTCGCAAGCTCGAGGAAGATCGTGCAGCTTTCGAGGAACACCTCGCCAATCTGCGCAAGGCGCGCGACCGCGAAGAGTTCGACCGCTTCATGCGCGATCGCAACGCCCCCCGCCACGACGACAACCGCAACGACGACAGCGGCGAGCGTCAGGGGTACTAAAGCGCTTCCGGCAAAAGTGGGCACCACTTTTGCTGTTCGGGGCCGCGCAAGCGAAACGCGACGAGCAAGGACCAAAATCAGCTCACCGGCCCACGGGCCGGTGATTTCCCCCAGAGTTTTCTTCGGCCGGTGGATTGTTCCCCCTCCCTTTGGTCCCCGGCCGCGCCTTGGGCCGCCTCCGCCCAAGGCACCCCTGCAACGCGCTTTCTAAAAGCGCGGCAACAAGAGAAGCGGCGCGTTCCTTTCCGGCGTGCCGCTTCTTTTTTGTTTTGTCCGCCCGGCCAGCCTGCATAATGGCCCCCGCGATTCCTTTTCCGGCACATGAGAGAATGGATGGGGCTGCCCCGCCTTTTTGCCCGCACCGCGATCCCTGAAACGACCGAGCTCGCCATGGCGAGCGGTCCGGTTACCGTTGCCGTTCGGGTCAATGCGCGGGCCCACTCCTATCGGCTCAGTGTTTCGGCGCGTGGCGAACCCGTGCTGACCGTGCCGCGCGGCGGGCGCTGGCCCGATGCGCAGGCGTTTCTCGAGCGCAACACCGGCTGGCTCTCCGCCCGGCTCAACCGCATCCAGAGCCCTTATGCGCTGGCCCCCGGTGCCATCATTCCCCTGCGCGGCGTCCCCCATCGCCTGGTCAGCCTCGACCGGCTGCGCGGTCTGGTGAGCCTCGTTGACCATGGCGACGAGCCCGAACTGCACGTGCCCGGCGGGCCCGATCACATGCGCCGCCGACTTGTCGACTGGCTCAAATCCGAAGCCCGTGCCGATCTCGAAATCGCCTGCGCCCGCCACGCGCAAAATCTTGGTGTGAAGGTCTCCGGCATCACGCTGCGCGACCAGTCGACCCGTTGGGGCTCGTGCTCGTCATCGGGCAGCCTCAATTTCAACTGGCGTCTGGTCCTCGCCCCGCCCGACGTGCTCGATTACGTCGCCGCCCATGAGGTGGCCCATATTCTCGAAATGAACCACCGGCCGGTGTTCTGGCGCACCGTCGCGAAGACCTTCCCCGACTACGAACGCCCCAAAGCCTGGCTCAAGGCCCATGGCGCGAGCCTGATGGCGCTGTAAAAAAAGCCCGGGTCGATTTGCCCGGGCTCTTCAAAACTTTCGGTGTCCGCCGGCCTTACCCGCCGAACAATCCGTTGAGCAGGCCGCCGATCCCGTCATTGGCCGGAACCGCGATGGGCTGCTGTTGTTGCGGCTGGATCTGCTGCTGGGGAACCGGCGCGGGCTGCTGGCCTGGCTGGCCCTGGATCTGGTCGATGGTGACCGGGGTTCCCGTCGCCGGCATGGTGTCCTGCATGGGCACCGCGACGCGGTCCTGGAGCTTGACGTAATTGCCGGGCAGCGCCGCCGTCTGCAGGCCCTCATGGGCCATGGTCATGATGTCGCGCCAGATCTGCGCAGGCACCTGTCCGCCGAACACCCGCGTGGGCGTATCGTCGTCATTGCCCAGCCACACGCCACCCACAAGGCTCGCGGTATAGCCCACAAACAGCGCGTCGCGATTGCGCTGCGAGGTGCCGGTCTTGCCCGCCATCGGCCAGTTGCCCAGTTGCGCGCGCGTGCCCGTTCCCGCCTGAACCCCGGTCTGGAGCATGTCGTTCATCATCCCCACCTGCTCGTCGGTCAGGATACGGCCCGGCCCGGCGGGTGTTTCCTCATAGAGCACCTCGCCCTCGGTCGTGGTGATCCGCGTGATCACGTTGGGCACCACGCCATACCCGCCATTGGCGAACGGGGTATAGGCGCTGGTCAATTCGAGCAGCGAGACTTCCTGGGTGCCCAGCGCGATGGCCGGCACGGCCTGGAAATTGGAGGAAAAGCCCATTCTGTAGGCCGTCTCGACAACATTTTCCGGGCCGATATCGATGGCCAGCCGCGCCGCGACGGTGTTGATGGAATAGGCCAGCGCGTCGCGCAGCAGCACGGGGCCGACATAGCGGTCGTTGGAGTTTTCCGGCGACCAGCCGTTATAATCGAGCGGCTCGTCCACCATCAGCGTGTCGGGCGTATAGCCCTGCTGCAGCGCTGCGAGATAGACGAAGGGCTTGAAGGCCGATCCCGGCTGACGCCGCGAGGTTACGGCGCGGTTGTAGGTCGATTGGCCGTAATCGACCCCGCCCACCAGCGCGCGGATCCGGCCCTCGGTATCCATGGCCACAAAGGCGGCCTGTGAGAAATTGAGCTCGGACCCCTGCGCGGCGACGGCTTCCTTGATCACGAATTCGGCCTGCTTTTGCAGGTCCCAGTCGAGCGTGGTCGAAACCACGACGTCCTCGTTCACCTCGCCCAGATAGTCGTTCATGAGTGTTTCCACCCAGTCGGCGACGTAATATTCGGTGCCCGCCACCCGTTCTGTGGTGATATTGGCGTCCATGTTGGCGGCCGCCGCTTCCGCCTGTTCGGTGGTGATGTAGCCCTCGCGCACCATATTGGCCAGCGCCAGCCTCTGGCGCTCGGCGGCGCGCTCGGGATGGATGCGTGGATTGTAATAGCTCGGCGCCGGCAGGATGCCCGCCAGCATGGCGGCCTGGCCCAGCGAGAGATTGCGCGCCGAAATGCCGAAATAGGTCTGGGCAGCCGCTTCGATCCCTGTCGAACCGGACCCGAAATGCACGCGGTTGAGATAGAGCTCCAGGATTTGGTCCTTGGAATAGTTCTGCTCCAGCCACACCGCCAGCAGCGCTTCCTGCACCTTGCGGCCAAGCGTCTGGTCGGGGGTCAAAAACAGGTTCTTGGCCACCTGCTGGGTAATGGTGGACGCCCCGCGGGTGATGCCACCCGCCCGGATCATTTCCAGCCCCACCGAGGCCAACCCGATCGGATCGACCCCGAAATGGTGGTAAAAACGCCGGTCTTCGCTCGCCACGACCGCCTGGCCCACAAAGGGCGGCAATTCGTGAATGCCCACAGCTTCGCCCCCGGTCTGCCCGCGATTGGTCAAGAGCTGCCCGTTTGACGCCAGCACCCTTATATTGGGCGGACGCTGGGGCACTTCCCAGGTCGAGGACGAGCCCAGGTCCTGCCCGTAATAGACGACGATACCGGCCACCGCGACCCCGCCCAAAAGCAGCATCGTGAAGCAGAAATAGGCCAGCCCGACGATGAATTTCATCCCGCCGGAGCGCTTTTTCTTCACCTTGCGGTTCTGCGGCCGGCGCGGCTTGCCGCCCCTGGGCGCATTCGAGCCTGATCCGGCCTGCGCGCGCTGGCCCTTGGGTTTGCGCTGCGCGCCGCCATCGACGCGATCATCGGGAGAGAGACGAAGATCCATCAAAGATCACTTTCGAGCCATCATGGAGAGAATAGGGGTCGATATTGTTGAACTCCAAGGGTGTGCATGCACACCCCGCACAACGCTAAGCCCACGTCGGGCGTTTCTTCGACGCATAACGCTATCGGCGCCAAATGTGGCCGGTTTATGGGACATTTTCCACTCTCGCAAGCGATTGTGTTCCCCGCGCAACAGTTTAGGCGCGATGGCAAACACCCGGCAAGCCACCAACCGCACCCATTTTCTCTCACCCCCGTCTATGGCCACCGGCAACACCCCCTTCTCCACGCCCCCACCGTCATCCCGGGCGAAGACCCGGGACCCAGTATACGCCGAGTTTGGGACGGTTCGAGCGGCCGGCGAGGAGTGTGTCTGGTTTGGGGTGGGAAGGGGACGGTCGGCTTTTGGCACGAACGATCAGAAGCGGACACGCTTAGTCATCAGTATGCTTATAAGGTCTCAAACGTTGTTGTTCGACCGCCGTCGTTGGGAGCCATCCAATCTTCAAACTGATTTCGTGCGAAGAAACACGTGACATATTGCAAACTACTTGTAGGGGAACAACCCACAGGATCATTCAGTATCACTACGATCGGTGGAATCATCTATCTTCAAACGGCCGCCAAGCAAGTCCCATCCGCGCCGACTTATATATCCACCCACAGCCGCCATCTCCTTAGCACGATCCTGAACGCCCCCGGGATATCGGATCGCATAGCGTATTTCTCCCAAATCGGCGGCAAAATCAGCCAAGTCGTCGGAAGTAAATTTCACGCGCTTGATGCTCTTATTGTGTACTCGAACGGCTGTAATCTCGTGAGGAGCACTCGGCGTCCATTCCCAGCGCGAATGAACGACTGCTTGGCGAAACTCGTTTAGCGAGATGATCTTGTCGTATTGAGCCTTCAGAACTGCCTTCCTGGCACCATCGTTCGACTCAACCACCCTCTCTAGCCATAACTTCAGTACTGCGCTGAACTGCGCATTCTTGTTCATTGCTGCAGGGAGACTCTCACAGCCCTCGAAGGACAACAAGGTTTGGTCGAAAATGTCAGCTTCAAGAAAGCCCCATTGAGATACAATTGATCCGATCAAGTAAGTTTCACGCTCCGAAAGCTCGGTGTCTAGGATATGACGCAAGGGGCTCTCCAGCTGAATTGAACGGATCTGCATTAAGTCGCCGGTATAGCAGGTGAACTAATATTGGCGGTCGTCGGCGCAGCGCGTCAATGGGAACTTACGGGTTGATGAGAGTATTGGAGGAGGCCTGTTGCAGCTATCGATCAACCTCGAGCATCCGGATGAATGACTGCTTCAGGATTGAGGCAATCAGCCCTGAATTTCTTCATTTACGTCGACAGCCGCTCTCTGCCCAAACGTCACTCCTCTAACAAAAAACCCCGGAGCTTGCGCTCCGGGGTCCAATTTCGCATTCCGATCATGCGGCCCGCCGCCTAGATATCCAGATTCGAAACCGCCAGCGCGTTGTCCTGGATGAAATCGCGCCGCGGTTCGACGAGATCGCCCATGAGCTGGGAAAAGATCGAATCCGCGTCGTCGGTTTCCTTGATCTGCACCTGCAGCAGCGTGCGGCCGTCCTTGTCCATAGTGGTTTCCCACAGCTGGGATGCGTTCATTTCGCCCAGCCCCTTGTAGCGCTGCATCGAAACGCCCTTGGCGCCGGCCGCCTGGACGATGGCGAACAGCGAGCGCGGGCCATAGACCTCGCTCACGGTCTCCTTGCGGGTCAGGCTCGGCACCCCGCCATAGATCTCGTCGAGCTTGCCGGCCAGATTGCGCAGCTTGCGCGCATCGGCCGAGCCCAAAAGCGCCGCATCGAGCGTATGGCTTTCGGTCACCCCGCGCACCACGCGCGAAAAGACATATCCGCCCTCCCCGTCCAGCGCGCCTTCCCAGGTCCGCTCGGTCTCGTCCGACATGCGGTTGAGCCGGTTGGCCACCCGGTCGGCCAGCCCCTGGGCGGTCTGGGGGTTTTCCATGGCCGCCGGATCGAGCGCGCCGACCACGGCGGCCTGCTCGATCATCTGCCGATTGTACCGCGAATTCTGGTTATCGATCAGATGGTTGAGGTCGCGCGCCTGTTCAACGATCGAGAGCAGGTCCGGTCCCGCATGGGTCGATCCGGCCCGCGTGGTCAGGATCGCTTCGTCGACCCCGCCGGCCAGCAGATAGTCCTCGCGCGCCCGCTCGTCTTTCAGATATTGCTCGGACCGCCCGCGCGTCACCTTGTAGAGCGGCGGCTGGGCGATATAGAGGTGCCCGCGTTCGATGATTTCGGGCATCTGCCGGTAAAAGAACGTCAAAAGCAGGGTGCGGATATGGGCGCCGTCCACGTCGGCGTCGGTCATGATGATGATCTTGTGGTAGCGCAGCTTGTCGGGATTGAATTCCTCCCGCCCGATGCCCGTGCCCAGCGCCGTGATCAGCGTGCCCACCTGGTCGGATGAAATCATCCGGTCGAACCGGGCCCGTTCCACGTTCAATATCTTGCCGCGCAGCGGCAGCACGGCCTGGGTGGCGCGGTCGCGCCCCTGCTTGGCCGACCCGCCCGCCGAATCGCCCTCGACGATAAAGATTTCCGCCTTGGCCGGATCGCGTTCCTGGCAGTCGGCAAGTTTGCCCGGCAGCGAGGAGATTTCCAGCGCCGATTTGCGGCGGGTCAACTCCCGCGCCTTGCGCGCCGCTTCACGGGCCGCCGCCGCCTCGGCCACCTTGGTGGCAATGGCTTTGGCTTCGGCCGGATGTTCCTCGAACCACTGGTTGAGCTTGTCGTTGACGACGTTTTCCACCACCGGCCGCACTTCGGACGACACCAGCTTGTCCTTGGTCTGGGACGAGAATTTGGGGTCGGGCACTTTCACCGACAGCACGCAGGTCAGCCCCTCGCGGGTGTCATCGCCGGTCAGCGAAACCTTTTCGCGCTTGGTGATCCCGCTCTGCTCGGCATAGCCATTGACCTGCCGCGTCAGCGCCCCGCGCAGGCCCGCAAGGTGCGTGCCGCCGTCGCGCTGGGGAATGTTGTTGGTAAAGCACAACACGTTCTCGTGGTAGCTGTCGTTCCACCACAGCGCCACCTCGACGGTGATCCCGTCCTTCTCCGAAATCAGCGAAATCGGCTTGTCGAGAAGCGCCGACTTGTTCTTGTCGAGATATTGGACAAACGCTTCCAGCCCGCCCTCATACATGAGGTCGGTTTCAACCATTTCGGGGTGCCGCTTGTCGCGCAGGATGATGTGCACGCCCGAATTGAGAAAGGCCAGCTCGCGCAGCCGGTGTTCGAGCGTCTTGTAGTCGAACTCCACCATGGTGAAGGTTTCGCTCGAGGGCATGAAGGTGATTTCCGTGCCCGAACGGCCCTCATTGGTGCCCGGCTTTTTGTCTTCGACATAATCGCCGATCCGGGTCAGAGGCCCGTCGGCCACCCCATGGGTGAAATTCACCTCGTAAATGCCGCCCGCCCGGCGGATCTTGAGCCTGAGCCAGACCGAAAGCGCATTGACCACCGAAATCCCCACCCCGTGCAACCCGCCCGAGACCTTGTAGGAATTCTGGTCGAATTTCCCGCCCGCATGGAGCTGGGTCATGATCACTTCCGCCGCCGAAATCCCCTCCTCCTTATGGATATCGGTGGGAATGCCGCGCCCATTGTCGGTCACCGTCACCGAGCCATCGGCGTTGAGCGTGACCGAGACCAGGTCCGCATGACCGGCCAGCGCCTCGTCGATCGAGTTGTCGACAGCCTCATAGACCATGTGGTGCAGGCCCGTTCCGTCATCGGTATCCCCGATATACATTCCGGGGCGTTTCCGGACCGCGTCGAGGCCCTTGAGAACCTTGATCGAATCCGCGCCATAGTCTGCATCGTTGGGGGTCGGGGGCGTGTCGCTCATGAAAGAAGAATCAGCCTTGTTGGGAATTGATAACTTGTACCTGATCGGGGGCTTATCCCCAAGCAATTTGGCCGTTTTTCATCGCCAGGAGCGTGGCCAGAAAAAGTTGCAGACTTTTCCGGTTCGACCGCGCGACCAGAAAAACCGCACCACACTGGCCACCGTTCTTCAGCCCATCGGGCGCAGCTGGCCGGCGTGAACCGAAAACGGCTGCGCGCGGTCGCCCAGAGCGGCGAAAAGCACCGGGTCGGTCCCGGTCATCCAGCACTGGGTTCCAAGCTTCTCGAGCGCATCGAACAGCGCCCCGCGCCGCACGGGGTCGAGATGGGCGGCAATCTCGTCGAGCAGCAGGATCGGGGTGATCCCGGTCATTGTCGAAACCAGCCGCGCATGAACAAGCACAAGCCCGATCAGCAGCGCTTTCTGCTCGCCCGTCGAGCACAATCCCGCCGGCATCGATTTTGGGGTATGGGTCACATCGAGATCGACCCGGTGTGGTCCCAATGTGGTGCGTCCCGCCGCCCGATCGAGCCCCCTGGCCTCCCGCCAAATCCCGGCCAGCGCCGCTTCCAGCCCGCTCGCCGTCGCCGGAATATCGCCCTCCATCATCGGGGTGATGGCCAGCAGCGCCGCGGGAAACCCCGTGTCGGCCACCGATTTTTCCATCAATGCCTGCAGATGGGCCAGCGAATCGGCGCGCGCGAAATAAATCGCGGTGGCCAGTTCCGCCATCTGCGCCTCGATGGCGCTCAGCCACGCGCCATCTCCCTTGTCCTCGAGCAGCCGGTTGCGCTGGCGCATAGCCTTTTCAAAATCGGAAACGGTGCCTGAATGACCCGGATGAAGCGCGGTGACCAGCCGGTCCAAAAAGCGCCGCCGCTCGCTGGCCGGGCCGGTAAACAGCCCATCCATGGATGGCGTGAGCCAGAGCACGCGCACATGCTCGCTCATCTCCTCGACGGCCCGCGCATTGGCGCCGTTGATCCGCACCCGCCGCCCGGTGGCATCGGCACTCGCCCCGGTGCCGATATCGACGGGTCCGTAAGCGGTCTCGATGCCGGCGGCCACGGCCCACAGCCCGTCCCCGCCAACCGTTCCCAGCGTATCGAACCCGGCCCGCCGCAGGCCGCGCCCCGGCGCCAAAAGCGATATCGCTTCAATGAGGTTGGTCTTGCCCGCCCCGTTTTCACCGGTAAGCACCACATGGCGATGATCGAGATCGAGCGCCGCGCTGGGATAATTGCGAAACCCGGTCAGCCGCAAACGGGAAATATAGCGCTGTGCATCGGTCATGAGTTCAGTCCGCGCCGCCAGCCCATAACTGATGTCCTGAAGGCATGTGCTGGCCGATTCTGGTCAGGACGGAGCGAAAGCCGTGCATTTCGAGAGCCGGAGCGGAGCGTACTGACAGTACGTGAGCACCGGAAGCGCAGAAATGTGCGGCTTGCAGCCCGTCCTCACCTGAATCAAACACGCATGGGCATGAGGACGAAAAGGGCCTTGGTCTCCCCATCCTCACGCACCAGGGTCGGCGATCCGGCGTCGTTGAACATGAAGGTCGCGCTTTCCGTGCGGATCTGGGCGATGATTTCAAGCAGGTAGCGCGCGTTGAACCCGATCTCGAACCCTTCGAGCTCGAATTCGACAGGCAGTTCCTCATTGGCCGTGCCGTGATCGGGATTGGTCACGCTCAATTCGAGCTGCCCCGGCGTCAGCGCCAGCTTGACCGCCTTGCCGCCGCGTTCCGAGGCGATTGTGGAAACCCGGTCCACCGCCCGCGCCAGGCTGTCGCGATCGACCACCAGCGCCTTGTCGTTGTTTTTCGGCGTCACGCGCTCGTAATCGGGGAAACTGCCCTCGATCAGCTTGGAGAGCAGAATCACCCCGCCCAGCGTGAAGCGGATCTTGGTGTCGGAAAGCTCGACCTTGACCTCGTCCTCGACCCCGTCGAGCAGTTTTAGCACTTCGGCCACGCTCTTGCGCGGGATGATGATGCCCGGCATCCCTGCCGAACCGGACGGCGCTTCGGCTTCCACCCGCGCCAGCCGGTGTCCGTCGGTCGCCACCGCCCGCATCACAACCCCATCGGGCCCGTCCACTGTATGAACGAAAATCCCGTTGAGATAATAGCGCGTTTCCTCGTTGGAAATCGCGAACTGGGTGCGCTCGATCAGATCCTTGAGCATCTCGACCTTGATCGAGAAGGTATGGGTAAAGGCCCCCGATTTCAGGTCCGGGAACCCATCGGGGTTCAGACACGCCAGGTGAAAGCGCGACCGGCCCGAAGAGATCAGCATCTGATCGTTCCCGTCGGTCTCGAGCACCACATCGGCGCCATCGGAGAGCTTGCGCACGATTTCATAAAGCGTGTGCGCGGGAACGGTCGTTGTGCCCGGCGTGCCGGTCATGGCCGGCACGGTTTCCGTCACTTCGATATCGAGGTCGGTGGCGCGCAGGTCCAGCCCCTCGCCGGTAGCGCTCATCAGAACGTTGGCGAGGATCGGATAGGTGTTGCGCCGCTCGACAACGCGGTGCACATGCCCCAGTGATTTGAGCAAATGGTTGCGCTCGAGCGTGACCTTCATGGCTTATTAGACCCCTGATCTTTTCTGTCTGGTTTTCGCTGGCCCTGAACGGGCCATCACCGGCGCAAAAGCCGGGCACAGACCCTGCATCGCCGGGCGGAAAAACGCAAGGCCCCACCCCGCCGCAGGAGGGCGGCGGGACAAGAATTTGGTGGATTGTCGATCGGGCAAACATTCCCTTGGCCTCTCGTGCGCCGCCCTCCCCTTCACCGGCCTGCCGGCCACCCTCAAAGGGGCGAGGGTTCAGTCCATGCCATGCGTCGATGCCATACGCGGCTGCCGCAACCAAAAACCGTTAGGCCCCCTATTGTCCCCGATCACGAGGCAATCCATTTTCCGGGCAGTCTCCCTCTTTTCGTCGTCCTCGCGCTTGACGCGAGGACCCGCACCGCTGCCATTATTCCCAGCTCCAAAGGGTGCCCCCACCCGCTTCCCGGTCCCTCGACATCTTCAAAGCCTGTCCAACGCAGCAGGTCCCCGCGTCAAGCGCGAGGACGACGACGGCGGGAGAAGCCGGCGCCAGCCAAGATCACCCGCGCATCGGCGAGGCCCATCTCACCTCTCCCCCAGGGGGAGAGAGCCTGCCCCGGACGCGATCCGGGGGCGCCGCGCAGCGGCGGGTGAGGGGGCCTTGCTTTCTTTAAAAAACCCGAGGGCCTGGGCGATAATGCTCCCGCCACAGCCCTCCGAGCACAGCTCTTCGGGCGTTCGCCCCTCAAAAAGGTGCGTCTTTTGCCGCTGGCCCTTCAGCCATAGGCTTGCGGGCCCGGATGGGCCCGCCGCCGCTCACTCCTCCAGCATGCGCCGGAGCAGTTCGATTTCCTGGGTCAGCTCTCCATCCTGGCTCATCAGCTGCTCCACCTTGCGCACCGAATGGAGCACCGTGGTGTGGTCGCGCCCACCGAACCGGCGTCCGATTTCGGGCAGCGACCGCGAGGTCAGCGATTTGGCAAGATACATGGCGATCTGGCGCGGACGCACCACGTCGCGCGAGCGGCGCGAACTCAAAAGCTCGTTGCGCGGCACCTTGTAGTGGCGGGCGACGATTTTCAGGATGTCTTCGATGCGCACCCTTGGGGTTTCGCGCGAGCGGATCAAATCCTGCAGGGTCTTTTCGGCCAGCCCCACGGTGATCGGCTCGCCGGTCAACTGGTTGGCGGCCACCAGCCGGTTAACCGCGCCGTCCAGATCGCGGCCATGGCTCACGACCGAGCGCGCAACGTAATCGATGACAGCGCCGGGAAAGCTCAGCCCGGTGAACCGGCTTGCCGCCTGGTCGGCGCGCTTCTGCACGATGGCGCGGCGCAACTCGGGGTCGAACTGGGTAATGGGGATCACCAGCCCCCCCGACAGCCGCGAGCGCACCCGGTCGTCGAGCATTTCGAGATCGCGCGGCGGCGCATCGCCGGCCACCACGACCTGTTTGGTGCCCGAAATCAGCGTCGAGAGCGTATGGCCGAACTCGGTGGCCGATTTGCCCTGCAGGAACTGCATGTCGTCGATCAGCAGAAGGTCGATGCCGCGCAGCCATTCCTTGAAGGCCAGCGCCGACTGGTGCTGCACCGCGGTGATGAAATGGTACATGAAATGATCGGCGGTTAGATAAACGATATTGCGCGAGGTATCCGAAGCGCCCGCCGCCCAGGCAATGGCGTTGAGAAGGTGGGTCTTGCCCAGCCCAACCGAGGAATGGATATAGACCGGATTGAAGGTCACCACATTGTTGGCGGCGGCCGAAGCGACCTGCTTGGCGACGTTGAGCGCCATTTCATTGGCACTGCCCGAAACAAAGGTGTCGAAGGTCAGCTTGCGGTCCAGCGACGAGCCCGAAAGCGCGTTGGCGCGCGTGCCGCTGGCCGGCTGGCTGCTGACCAGCGCGGGCACTGTCCGCACCTCCGGGGCGCTGGCCGGGGTGTCCGCATCGGCGGTCGAGGGCTCGTGCGAGCTCACCAGCCGGGGCCGGGCCTGGCCGTTGACGCGCACCGTCAGGTGCAGCCGGCCTATGGTTTCGTCTTCGCTTGTGAAGGCCTCTAGAATCTTTTCGACATAATTGGACTGGATCCACGAGCACAAAAAGCGCGTCGGCACCGACAGATGCGCCAGATCGCCCACAACTTCCTCAAGCTCGAGCCGGGCGAACCATGACGTAAAGACGTCTTCGCCGACAGCCGCCCTCAGCCGCGCTCGCACGCGCAGCCAGACCTGGTCGGCATCCATGGTCATCTTCGTTCCCCCTTCGGCCCCTGTTGTCGTCGTCGTTTGCGGAACTGCGCCCGCTTTCCCTCCACGCTTTCCCCAAGTTCCGCGATCCGCAGCCGCGATCGAATCCATTGCTGTTGCCTCTTATAGCTATGACGTCCCGCCCATCCCCGGCGGCACCCCTGTTTCCCCATTTCATCCCGTTGATCGGGACAATAAATTTACGCCCCCGCGCAAGCATTTCCTGCGCAGTACCCTATCGCTACAAATTGAAATCGGCGCAGCTGCGCCTGAGGAAAAGACGAAAACCCGTCTTTGTCAGTCTAGAAGTGAACCAGGAACTTCGGATGTCCGGTCATGAAACCATAACGGCTCGCAACAAGCCGAAAAGGATATAAACCGTCCATCGCTGTCCCCTTGGTCTACCCGTATGAAGGAGGCGTTAGACTTGTCTTTCGCCAGCCCCTTTCTGATCCAACGGGGTCATTTTAGACAGTCAAATTTTTGCGCACAACCGCAGATTTGGCCAAAAATCCGCTTGACTCGCCCCCCGTGCCCGCCGCCGCTCCGTGCCCGCCCGGCGGGGGAAAATTAAGGGTATGGGACTCCTTGCAGATTCCCGTTCGGGCCGTTTTGAGTCTCAACGAATTATTTTTTCCGTTGCCCCTCACCGCCACCGCCCTGTGCATCTTTTGTGACCCTGCCATGACGGAAATGTCACGCAAATTTGGCGCGCTTTTTGAAATGACAAAGGCCCCCAGAGGGGGCCTTGGAAACTTGTTCTCAAACCCGAAACACGATCGGGTCGATGGGTATTGTAAGGCCTTTAGGCGCCCAGTGCCTTGACGCGCTTGGCGAGACGCGAAACCTTGCGGTCGGCCATGTTCTTGTGGAACACGCCCTTGCCGGCGGCGCGCTGCAGTTCGGGTTCGGCGGCGCGCAGTGCTGCGGCGGCGGCTGCCTGATCGCCCGAGGCAATCGCTTCTTCGACTTTGCGCAGATAGGTGCGCACGCGGGAGCGGCGGGCCGTGTTCTTGGCGGTGCGGGTTTCGATCTTGCGGGCGGCCTTCTTGGCCGAGGTGGTATTTGCCATTTTTAAAAAGTTTCCTCGTGGCGGTGTGCCTTGCGTGCTTGAACCCTTCGGGCAAGCACAACCGGAACGGGCGCCCCTTGCGGCGCGCCCAGCGAAGGCTGCTCTATAGAGAGCGAGGAAAAGAGAGTCAAACGCTTTAAGCCGGCAAGGCGGCCGGGCGCTCAGAACCGGTAGTTGAGCCCGAAACGCACATCGTGGGTATTAAGGCTCACATTGCCGTCCGGGAACAGCCCGCCCACGCCGGAAAGCGTATACTCACCGAAATCGCTGTAACGGTATTCGACCCGCGCTGTCCATTGATCGGCAAAGGCGTGCTCGACCCCGGCCCCGGCGGTCCATCCGATGTGGGTCTGGTTGTGTATCGTGGCCGAGATGGCTGTGGGAATTGAGTAGAAATCCACTGTGTAATTGGCCGCTGCCACCCCGCCGGTCACATAGGCCATGGTGTTGTCGAAGGCATAGCCCGCCCGCGCCCGCGCCGAACCCGACCATTCCATATTGGTTTCCATCAGCGCGCTGACCGCCGGGATCGCCGCCATGCCCGCCACCCCGTTATGGCTCAGGTCCGCCTCCACCCCGATCACCAGATTGGTGTCCATCTGCTGGTTGAAGCCCAGCTGCACCCCTCCGATGAGGCCGCTGGGGTCGACAACCAGATTGAAAAGCGGTCCACCGGTATCGATAAACAGATCGGAGTGGCCCGCCGCATAGCCGAAATGGACGCCGGCATACAGCCCGGTCCACGAGGCACTGGCCGTTGGGATTTGCTCTTGCGCCGCCACCTGGGCGGTCGGCAGAAACCCGGCCATCGCAAACAGCGCGCCGGTGAATAAACTACGTTTCATTGTCCGTTCCCTGTCCTCTCGGGAGGTCGCAAAGGGACCGGCCCCGGACCCCGCACGGCAATATGGGCGGTGTCCTGGCTTGCGATCCCGCCCCATCGCTAGCAGAGATCGGACCCTGGCGTGTGGACGGAACGGAAGCCGATAATGCGTCATGGGAACTGCGGGGGCGGGTTTCCCGGATCTGT
Organism: Pelagibacterium sp.; assembly: GCF_965249125.1. GTDB lineage: Bacteria > Pseudomonadota > Alphaproteobacteria > Rhizobiales > Devosiaceae > Pelagibacterium. The sequence continues at coordinate 3,367,858 of NZ_OZ252217.1, read as the reverse complement.
GGCTTTGCGGCGCCACCAAGCGCGCCCCGCCCGGCGCCCACCGCTTTCGCGTTGTGCAAATCCGGCGCCCGGCTTAAAACAGAGGCATTCCATGGCGCCCATGCCGGACAATGGGACGGCCTTGGCTTGACCGGTTCCTGTCGAACGGAGCGAATGTCCTTGCTTCCTGACGCCGCTGCCCAGATCGTTTCCTTTTCCGCCGCCTCCATCCCCGAGCGTCATCGCGACGAATGCCTGCGCGAGTTTCATGGCCGCATCCGCATGCGCATGCGGATCGACCCCCATCCCGGCCACGCGCTGCGCTACGATGTCAGGACTTTGATGCTGCCCGACATGACCTGTGCCGTCGCGTCTGCCTCTCCGGTCGGCTGGGCGCGCACATCCGAGCTTCTTGCCGACGGCAATGACGACATCATGATTTCCTGGAACAGGGGCGGCTACCACCTCGCTTTGCCGGGCAAGGGAGATTACCAGACCCGCCCCGGTCATGCGGTGCTGCTGTCCCTCGATCGCCGGCTCGCCGCCACAACCAATGATTCGCGCTGGGCCCTGGTGCTCCAGGTCAAACGGTCCCTTCTCGCGCCCCTCGTCGGCAATATCGACGATCTCGAGCCCGATATCATCGGCCGGGCCCAGCCGGCCCATGGCCTGCTGTTCCAATATCTGCGCGCGCTCACCCATGCCCGGACCCCTTCTGCCCTGGCACCCATGGCCTCCCGCCATATCGTCGATCTTCTGGCGGCCTCCCTCGGGGCGGGATATGGCGATGCCCCCACCCCTGGCGTGCGCGCGGCCCGTCTTGCCGCCCTAAAGCATCACATCATGGCGAACCTTGCCGATCCGGCCCTGTCCGCCGAACAGGTCGCCCGCAAATTCGCCATCAGCGCCCGCTATGTGCGCCAGCTCTTCGCTGAACAGGGGACCAGCTTTTCCGACTATGTCACGGACCGGCGTCTGGCCCATATCCATGGCTGCCTGAGCGATCCGCGCCAGGTCCTGCGGCCGATTGGCGACATCGCCTTTGAAGCCGGCTTCATCGAGCCCTCGACATTCTACCGCCAATTCCGGCGACGCTACCGGATGACCCCCTCCGACGTTCGCCGGCACGCTATCGGCGCACCATCGGGGCCTTAGAGCGCTTCCAGGATAAGTGGGCACCACTTATCCGGTTCGGAAGCGCGACAAAACAAAGGTTTAGAGACAAGGATTTGATTCAATCAAATCCTGAACGGCTCTAGCGCTGGCAGACAGGACAAAAAAACGTGGAGCGTCCTGCCTGCACGATCCTTTCGATCGTTCCCCCGCATCCCGGGCGCGGGCAGGGATCGCCCTCGTGCCCATAGACGGCAAAGGAATGCTGGAAATAGCCCGGCTGTCCGTCCGCCTTTGCAAAATCTTTCAGCGTGGATCCGCCCGCCGCGATCGCCGCCTCCAGCACCTGCCGGATCGCTGCCACCAGCCTTTCGATTTCGCGCTCAGTCAGCGTCCCGGCGGCCCGTCGCGGATCGATCCGGCTCATATGCAGCGCCTCGCACACATAGATATTGCCAAGCCCGGCGATCACCCGTTGGTCGAGCAGCACCGTCTTGATCGGTCCCTTCCTTGCCTTCAGCCGCCCGGCCAGATAGGGCGCGCTCAGATCGTTGCCCAGCGGCTCGGGCCCGAGCGGGTCGGTAAAAGGGTTGGCGGCGCCCGGCGCGAACAGATCCATGAACCCGAACCGGCGCGGATCGCTATAGGATAGTCTCACGCGCCCGCGCGCGGGATGGATCAGGTTGGCCACAACATGGACATGCTTGCCGCTGGAATCGCCTGGGTTGAGACGGCTCGCCTCATTAACTCCCTGGTCGGCGACAAGAAACGCCCCCGTCATTCCCAGATGAGACAGCCACACCCCGCCGCCCGAGAGCGTTGCGACCAGATATTTGGCCCGCCGCCCCAGATGGGTGATCCTCTGTCCTTCGAGCCCGGAAACGAACCCGTCGGGAAATGGAAACCGCAGGTCTGAACGGTTGAGCGTGACCCTCTCGAACAGCGCGCCCTCGATGTAGGGAGCCAGTCCGCGCCGGACGGTTTCAACTTCGGGCAATTCGGGCATGAATTTCACTCAAGTCCATACATTTTGCCGCCATTGTTTGCGACGATTTCGCCAAAGCTCTACACCTTGCGTTATCGATCGGCCAAGCCCATAACCGGGCTGTCAGCCAAGCAGAGAGGCGCGAGATGACCGACAACGCTCAGACCACCCACTTCGGAACGCGCACCGTCCCGCTGGGCGAAAAGCAGGGCCTGGTCAACGACGTTTTCCACAAGGTCGCCTCGCGCTACGACCTGATGAACGATCTGATGAGCGGCGGAATTCATAGAGTCTGGAAGGACTTGATGGTCGCTCGCCTCGCCCCGCCCCGCTCCGGGTCACGCGATTACAAAGTGCTCGACATGGCCGGCGGCACCGGCGATGTGGCGATGCGTATCCTCAATGCCAGCCACGGCTACGCAAACGTAACGGTCTCCGACATCAACGCCGACATGCTCGCCGTCGGCGCCGAACGCGCCAAATCCTGGCGCTATCCGGCCAATGTCGATTTCGTGGAGGCCAATGCTGAAGAATTGCCGTTTGAAAACAACAGCTTCGATGCCTACACAATCGCCTTCGGCATCCGCAACGTCCCCCGTATCGACGAGGCCCTTTCCGAAGCGCACCGCGTTCTCAAACGCGGCGGCCGGCTCCTGGTGCTCGAATTTTCAAAGGTCGACGTTCCGGTTCTCGACAAGATTTACGATCTGTTCTCCGATCATCTCATACCGCCCATGGGCAGGATGGTCACGGGCGATGCCCAGCCCTACCAGTACCTTGTTGAATCCATTCGCAATTTCCCCGAACCTGCTGCCTTTTCGACCATGATCGAAACCGCCGGTTTCAAGCGCGTCACCCACACCGCCCTTTCGGGCAATATCGCCGCCCTGCACGGGGGCTGGAAACTCTGATCATGGGGCTTGGCACCTATCTCAGGCTCGCACGGGCCGGCTTCGTTCTGGCCCGAGAGGGGGCGTTCTCGCTCGCCGAGGGCCATCCCATTCCGCCTTCGGCCAAGCTGCTTGTCGGCATGGCCCGGCTGATCGAGAAGCGCGACGTGCGCAAGACCGGCCGTGTCACCCGGCTGGCTAACGCCCTGACCCGCCTCGGTCCGGTCTACGTAAAGCTCGGCCAGGTCCTCGCCACGCGCCGCGACATCATCGGCTTTGAAATCGCGTCCGATCTCGCCGCATTGCAGGACGCGCTTCCCCCGTTCGATGAAAAGCTCGTCCCAGGCCTTCTGGCCGAAGCGCTGGGCGAAAAGGCCAAAGCGCTCAAGGATATTTCACCGCCCCTCGCCGCCGCCTCGATCGCCCAGGTCCACAAGGCCCGCCTGCAAACGCCGCAGGGCGAGCGCATGGTGGCAGTCAAGCTCCTGCGCCCCAATATCCGCGAGCGCTTCGCCCGCGATCTCGATGGGCTCTATGCCCTGGCCGGGGTTGCCGAACGCTTCATGCCCGCCACGCGGCGCTTCAATGGCAGGAAGGTCGTCGACGCTCTGGCCCGCTCGGCCATGCTCGAGATGGATCTGCGTATGGAAGCGGCAGCCATGTCCGAGCTTGCCGACAATCTCGGCGATGACGGTGACTTCGCCGTCCCCGACGTGTTCTGGGAGCAGACCGGGCGCTCGGTCCTCACCACCGGCTGGATCGATGCGGTTCCCATCCGGGAGGTCGAAAAAATCCAGGCCGCCGGCATGGACCGCAAAAAGCTTGCCGCCGGCCTCATCCAGAGTTTTCTGCGCCAGGCCATCCGCGACGGATTTTTCCACGCCGACATGCATCCCGGCAATCTGTTCGCCGACCCCAGGACCGGCGGCATCGTCGCCGTCGATTTCGGTATCATGGGCCGCATCGGCAAGCGCGAGCAGCGGTTCCTGGCCGAGATTCTTTATGGCTTTATCACCCGCGATTACTATCGCGTGGCCGAACTCCACATCGATATCGGCTATGTGCCCGAAACCCACACAATCGACGATTTCGCCCAGGCCATCCGCGCCATCGGCGAGCCGCTGGTCGGGCGCGGGGCCGATGAGATTTCCATGGCGCGTGTTCTCGCCCAACTCATCGAAGTGACCGAACTTTTCGACATGACTGCCCGCCCCGAACTCGTCCTGTTGCAAAAAAACATGGTTCTGGCCGAAGGCACTGCCCGCCTGCTCGATCCGCAGTTCAACATGTGGACCGCCGCCGAGCCTGTGGTGTCCGAATGGGTGCGCCGCACGGTCGGGCCGCAGGGCAAGCTCGACATCGCCAGGGAAGCCATCGACGAGGCGCTCGATCTTGCCAGGCGCCTGCCCGATCTGGGCCGCCGCGCCGAACGCGTCCTCACCCGGCTCGAAGCCGATCAATTGCGCCAGGACAGAAAGGACCCGTTGATCGAAACCCTCAAATGGGGGAGCCTTGCCGTGATCGTTCTGGCGGGCATCAGCCTGATCGTCCATCTGGGAGGCGCGCTGTGAGTGTAGCCGGCAAGCATATCCTCTTGATCATTTCGGGCGGCATTGCCGCCTATAAGGCAATCACGCTGATCCGCCTGATCCAGAAAGCGGGCGGCACGGTGCAGGTCATCCTCACCGAAGGGGCAAAACAGTTCGTTTCGCCCCTGACCATTTCAACGCTGTGCGGCCGCCCGGCCCTGTCCGACCTTTTCGATCTGACCCGCGAGGCCGAGATCGGTCATATCGAATTGTCCCGCTCGGCCGATCTGGTCGTGGTCGCCCCGGCCACCGCCAATATCCTGGCGCGCATGGCCAACGGGTTGGCCGACGATCTGGCCACCACATGCCTTCTGGCCACCATCACTCCCGTGCTCGCCGCTCCGGCCATGAACGTACGCATGTGGGAGGCCCCGTCCACCCGCCGCAACATCGAGACCCTGCGCCGCGATGGCATTGCTTTTGTCGGCCCGGACGAGGGTGACATGGCCTGTGGTGAATTCGGCTCGGGCCGCATGGCCGAACCTGAAGCCATTCTCGCCGCCATCGCCGATCACTTCGCCCATGGCAAAGGACCGCGCCCCCTCGAGGGCAAAACGATCGTCGTCACCTCCGGCCCCACCCGCGAGCCGATCGATCCGGTCCGCTACATCTCCAACGCCTCTTCGGGCCGGCAGGGCACGGCGATCGCCGAGGCGTTGGTCGCAAAGGGCGCCATCGTCAAATTCGTCACCGGTCCGGCCGAATTTGCAAAGCCGAAAGGCTGCGAAATCATCCTGGTGGAAACCGCCGTCGAAATGGAAGCAGCCGTCTCTGCCGCCCTGCCCGCCGATGCCGCGATCTTTACGGCAGCCGTTGCCGATTGGCGCATCTCCGAGCCATCGGGCGCCAAGCTCAAGAAGGACGCTGCGGGCACCGCGCCCGAACTCGATTTCGTCGCCAATCCCGATATTCTGGCTACGGTTTCCCATCTTCCGGCTGGTGAGCGCCCCAATCTGGTCATCGGCTTTGCCGCCGAAACGGGAAATCTTGAAACCCACGCACGCAACAAGCTGGCGCGCAAGGGCTGCGACTGGCTTCTCGCCAATGATGTAAGCCCGGGAACCGGCATTTTCGGCGGCGCCGATACCCGCATTCTGTTTCTCGATGGCACCGGCACCGATGATTGGGGCCCGCAAACGAAAACCGCGGTGGCCGAGAAACTGGCCGACCGGATCGCGGAACATTTTGCCATCGGTTCGTGAGCCATTCGTCTTGCAAAATCTGGTTGTTTCCGACCACAGTGCGCCAGAGTTTTGAGGAAGGGATGCCCCCAATGACCATGACCACGATGACCCGGCTGGCTGGCGCCAGCGGTCTGGCCCTGCTGCTCACCGCATGCATGGACGTTTCGATGACCGTCGACGTGCAAAGCGAAACCGAGGCCGAGGCCACCATGGTCACATCCATGGCCGCCGATATGGTCGAGATGATGAATGCCCAGGTTGAGGCTGGCGACGACGAATTCTGCGCCGAGGGCGAATTGATCGAAAATGGCGACATGATCGACTGCGTCGTTATTGAATCCGGCCCCTTCGACGAGCTCGATTTCGACGACGAAGAAGGCGAAGGCCCGGTGATTGAGGCCATTGGCGGCGGTCAGGTGCGTGTCACGTTCCCCACGGGCGATCTTGCCGCTTCGCTCGATGAAAGCATGGGCGAGGAACAGGACCCCCAGATGCAGGCAATGATCACCTCGATGTTTGAGGGCCGCGCCATAACCCTTTCGGTGACCGGTGGCCCCATCGTGGACACCAATATGGAAATTTCGGCCGATGGCATGTCGGCAAGCTATGAAATTCCCTTCGTCGATCTGTTCGCCGCGACCCTCGACATGCCCGAGGAAATCTACGCAGTCGTACAGAAATAGGCCATGGCAGTCGGGTTTAAATGGCTTGAGCACGGGCGGGGCCTGCCCCTGCCCAAACGTCAGAGCAAAGCCGCATCGGGCTACGATCTTGCCGCCGCGGTGGCGGAGGGCGAAACCCTTGTCATCGCACCCGGTGCCTTTGCGCTCGTGCCGTGCGGGTTCGCGCTTGCCCTGCCGGTCGGCTACGAGGCTCAGATCCGGCCGCGCTCTGGTCTTGCCGCAAGGCTCGGTGTTACGGTGCTCAATGCGCCCGGCACGGTCGATGCCGACTATCGCGGGGAGGTCAAGGCCATCCTCGTCAATCACGGCACCAACCCGTTCGAAATCCGGCGTGGCGACAGGATTGCCCAGATGGTGATCGCCGCCGTGCCCGATATCGCGCTTTTGGAAGTGGACGAACTCGAGGAGACCGAACGTGGCACTGGTGGATTTGGCTCGACGGGCACCTAGAGCGTTTCCAGAAAAAGCATGTCCTCGACCCCGATCGGGGATGGGAACCGCTTTTTCGGTTCGGAAGCGCGACCACTTGAAATGGCTTGGCCTTGCCCTCGTTTTTGGAGCAGCCGTGCCCGCTTTCGCGGGCGACAGCGCCCAGTTCGATGCCATCGGCTATTCCGAGGACGGGCGTTATTTCGCCTTCGAGCAATTCGGTATCCAGGATGGCTCGGGCTTTGCCTATGCGGAAATTTTCCTGATCGATCTTTCAACCGATAGCTTTGTCGGCGGCGCGCCTTTCGATGTCCGCATCGATACCGAAATGACCCCGGTCGCCGAGGCCCGCGCCCAAGCATATGCCGAGGCTGCCGGAACTCTGTCCGAATTTGGCATCTCGCGTCCCGCTCTTCCCATCGCCCTGCGCGGCGATGGCGAACTGGAAGACGACGGCCTTTCGATCGCCTACGGCATCCCCAGCTACGGCCTTGCCGAAATCTCGGGCGAATACGCGCTCAACCTTGAGATTTTCAAGGCTCCGTCGAACCAGGATTGCGATTTCTTCGAAGGCAGCCCGATGGGCGTTGCCGTGATGCGCCAGATCGATGGCATCACCGAGGAAATATACCGTGACACAAGCGTGCCAGCCTCGCGTCACTGCGTCATCACCTACAAATTCTACGGAATCTTCAACCCGTTCAATTCCTGGGACAACGCATCGTCGGTCGCCGTCCTTTCGGTCTGGTCTCACGGATTCGAGGGTCCCGACCGGCGCTTCATCGCCCTGCCCGTTGGGGACGCTGAATAGGGTGGCGCTCACCCCCGCCCAATCGGCCCGCTATGCCCGCCATATCGTCCTCAAGGACATGGGTGGGGCCGGCCAGCAGCGGCTCAGCGCAGGGCACGTGGCCGTCATCGGTGCCGGCGGGCTGGGCGTGCCGGCCATCGCCTATCTCGCCGGAGCCGGGATCGGCAGGCTCACCATCATCGATCCCGATAGTGTCTCGCTCTCCAACCTCGCCCGGCAGGTGATCTATACCGATGCCGATCTGGACAAACCCAAGGCCGAGGCGGCGGCGCGTTTTGCGGCGCGGCTCAATCCCGAGATCGCGCCATCGGCTCATGTGACGAGCCTGGCGCCAGACAATGCAGGGACCTTGTTGTCCGGCGTCGATCTGGTTGTGGAGGGAACCGACAATTTCGCCGCCAAGCGCGCGGTGGCCAAAGCCTGCGCCGATCTCAAAGTCCCGCTCGTCACCGGCGCTCTCGGCCCGTTCGACGGCTCGGTGACCGTCCTTGCGCCCTACGCAACGCGCGAGGATGGCAGCCACTGGCCGGACTTTGCGGCCCTTTATCCCGTCGATCCCACCCCCGAGGACAGCCCGCCCTGCGAGCTTGTCGGCGTTCTCAACGTTCTGCCGGGAATCGTGGGCGCCATGATGGCCAACGAGGCCATCAAATACCTCGCCGGCTTTGGCGAACCGCTTCTGGGAAAGCTCTTGATCTACTCGGCCCGCACGGGCGAGAGCCGGATGATGCGGTATCGCTGACGGACCACAACCTATTGGCTGAGAAAATCCCCGGCTGGACGAGCACGGCGAGGACCTCGGCGAACTTTTTCGCCGCCCCGCCGGAGGGCCAGCGAAGGTCATAGGGCGGTCTTAGCCCGTCATGACGTTCGCGGTGCGGCCCGCGAGGTAGAATCAAGCATCCATATGCTTGAACACCAGCGTGGCATTCGTTCCGCCGAACCCAAAACTGTTCGACAACACAACGCCCAGATCCACATTATCGCGGCGCTGGCGCAGGATTGGCATGTCTTCAAATTCTGGATCGAGGGTTTCGATATTGGCGCTCTCGCAGATGAAGCGGTGCTGCATCATCAGAAGCGAATAGATACACTCCTGCACGCCCGTTGCGCCGAGCGAATGCCCGGTGAGCGACTTGGTGGCCGATAGCGGCGGGCACTTGTCCTCATTGCCGAACACTTCGCGCAGCGCCTCGATTTCCTTGCGGTCGCCCACAGGGGTCGAAGTGGCATGCGGGTTGATATAGTCGATGGGGGCCTTGACCGTCTCGAGCGCCATCCGCATGCAGCGCACCGCGCCTTCGCCCGAAGGCGCAACCATGTCGTAGCCATCCGAAGTCGCGCCATAGCCGATCAATTCGGCGATGATATTGGCCCCGCGCGCCTTGGCGTGTTCGTATTCCTCGAGCACCAGAACCCCGGCGCCGCCGGCAATCACAAACCCGTCGCGATTGGCGTCATAGGCGCGCGATGCCTTTTCCGGGGTGTCGTTGAAGTCCGAGCTCATGGCGCCCATGGCGTCGAACAAGTTCGACATCGACCAGTCGAGATCCTCGTGGCCGCCGGCAAAAACGATATCCTGCTTGCCCAGCTGGATCTGTTCATAGGCATTGCCGATGCAATGCTTTGACGTCGCGCAGGCCGAAGAGATCGAATAATTGACGCCCAGAATGCCGTAGGCGGTGGCGAGCGTCGCCGATGCTGTGGAACTCATGGCCTTGGGAACGGCCAAAGGCCCAATGCGCTTGGGGCTCTTTTTTTCCCGCGTAACGTCGGCAGCTTCCACCACGGCGCGGGTCGACGGCCCGCCCGATCCCATAACGATCCCTGTGCGCGGGTTCTTGACGTCCTTTTCCTCGAGCCCGGCCATTTCGATGGCCTGCTGCATGGCGATATAGTTCCAGGCAGCGCCCTTGGCCATGAAGCGCGTCGTGCGCCGGTCGAGCACCTCGAATGGATCGAGCGTGGGTGCGCCATGCACCTGGCAGCGAAAGCCCAGATCGACATAATCCTGCGCCCGGGAAATCCCCGGCCGCGCATGTTTAAGGCTGTCGAGCACCTCGTCGAGAGTGTTTCCGATCGAGGAGACGATCCCCATGCCGGTGACCACAACGCGCTTCATTTATGCCCCTTGGTCTTTCTTGTCAGACGTAAAGTTCGGCCCAAAATTTACAGGGCGCCCATGTCCGTAAAAAGGCCGACCCGCAAATCCTTGGCCTCATATATGGTCTTTCCGTCGGCTTTCACATAGCCGTCGGCAATTCCCAGTGTCAGCCGCGAGCGCATGACGCGCTTGATGTCGATACCATATTCGACCAGTTTGACATCATTTGTAACCTGGCCGGTGAACTTGATCTCCCCGGCCAATGCGCGACCGCGCCCGGGCGATCCGCCCCAGCCGAGAAAAAACCCGGTCATCTGCCACAGCGCATCGAGCCCCAGGCAACCCGGCATTACGGGGTCGCCATGGAAATGGCAGGCAAAGAACCAGAGGTCGGGCGTAACGTCCAGCTCGGCCCGCACCTGTCCCTTGCCGTGGGGGCCGCCATCGTCGTCGATCCGCGTGATGCGGTCGAACATGAGCATGGGTGGGAGCGGCAATTGCGCGTTTCCCGGTCCAAAAAGCTCACCGCGCCCACAGGCCAGCAACTGGTCGTAATCGTAAGAATGGGCGCGTTCTGCCATGGACTCCCCGCAAATCTGGAAAAAACTGTGTAGAGGGCAATCGCTAGGAGGGTCAATAGACCATTTGCCCGAGGCGGGGTTTAGAGTGTTTCCGGGCAGATAACGCTAGGCCATCTGCGCTTTCTTCTGCCGGCGCCGGATCACCGAGGAGGCAATGCCCATGCCCTCGCGATATTTGGCGACGGTCCGGCGGGCCACGTCGATCCCCTGTTCGCGCTTGAGCACATCGGCAATCGTGTCGTCCGAAAGGATCACCTCGGGCTGTTCCGCGTCGATCAACTGGCGGATGCGGTGGCGAACGGCCTCTGCCGAATGGTCATCCCCGCCCGACGAGGAATTGAGCGCGGTGGTGAAGAAATATTTCATCTCGAACAGCCCGCGCGGCGTGGCGATGTATTTGTTCGCCGTTACCCGCGATACCGTCGATTCGTGCATCTCGATCTCGGTGGCCACGGCCTTGAGCGTCATGGGCCGCAGATGGGAAACCCCGTGGCGCAGAAATCCATCCTGCTGTTTGACGATTTCGGTGGCGACTTTGAGGATGGTCTGGGCGCGCTGGTCCAGGCTCTTTGTCAGCCAGTTCGCCGTGTTGAGACAATCGACAAGGAAGGTTTTTTCCTCAGCGTCGCGGGTCTTTTTGGAAATCGAGGCGTAATAGACCCGGTTGACCAGAACCCGGGGCAAGACCTCGGAATTGAGTTCGACCTGCCATCCGCCGTCATTGCCGCGCTTGACGAAAACATCGGGCACCACCGACTGCACCGGCGTAAAATCGAACGCCCGGCCCGGCCGCGGATCGAGTTCGCGCAATTCGGCAAGCATGTCGAGGATGTCTTCGCGGTCCGCCCCGATCTTCTTTCCAAGCAGCGCCAGATCGTGGCTTGCCACAAGATCGAGATGAGCCAGCAACCCCGCCATCATGGGGTCCAGCCTGTCCTTTTCGGCCAGCTGGATGGAAAGGCATTCGGCGAGCGAGCGCGCGAAAACGCCAAGCGGTTCACAGCCCTGCACCCTGCCCAGCACGGCTCTTACGGTGTCGATATCGGCCCCCAGCTGTTCGGCGATCTGGTCGATCTCGGCCATCAGATAACCGCGCTCGTCAAGATTATCGATAAGACTGCGCGCGATCAGCCGCTCGGCTGGGTCTTTGAGGATCAGATTGACCTGATCGGCCAGATGGTCGGCCAGCGAGATCTGGGCGGAGACATATTGGTCGATATCGGGCGCCTCGCTCCCTAGCGCGCCGCCCTTTCCCTCGGGCCATGAGCTCGATTGGCTCAACGAATCCTGCCCCGATTGCTCGGGAAAGACGTTGGAGACGTCGGTATCGAAACTGTCGGCAATGGTCGTGGCGCTGCCCAGATGGTCGGAATGATCGACAACGTCGCGATAGGGATCGATTTCCTCGGCCCGCTCGCGCTCCATTGGCGTATCGCCATCGGACGCGTCGGTGCTTTCGAGCAGCGGATTGCGCATCAACTCGGCCTCGACGAAAGCGCCAAGCTCGACATGGCTCAGCTGCAAGAGCCGGATCGACGCCATCAATTGCGGCGTCAGCGTCAATGTCTGGGTTTGCCGGACATCCAGCCGTGGCGAAAGCGCCATGCCTAAAGAGCTCCCACTCGATTCCCCCGGGGTCGCAATGTCCTTATCGCTTGCGACGAGGCGAACCTAGCGGCTTTGTGAAAGCCCTTCAAGGCATCCATACAATTTCCGTGCCAACTATTCGGCAGTCTAAAGTTTGAAGCTCTCGCCAAGATAAACCCGCCTGGCGTCCGGATCGGCCATGATGGTTTCGGGCCGGCCCTGGATCATCACTTTGCCGCCATGAATCAGATAGGCCCTGTCCACCAGCCCGAACGTTTCGCGCACCTGATGGTCGGTGATCAAAACCCCGATGCCGCGCTGGGTGAGCTGGCGCACCAGCCCCTGGATATCGGCCACCGCGATCGGATCGACCCCGGCGAACGGCTCGTCGAGCAGCATGAACTTGGGGTCCGCCGCCAGCGCGCGGGCGATCTCGACCCGCCGCCGCTCGCCACCCGAGAGCGCCAGCGCATCGGCATCGCGCAGGTGGGAAACCGAGAACTCGTCGAGCAATTCGTCGAGCCGCGCATGGCGCTCTTTTCTGTCCTTGATATGCCCTTCGAGCACGGCCAGTACATTGTCTTTGACCGAAAGCCCACGAAAGATCGAGGCTTCCTGGGGCAGATACCCGATGCCCAGCCGCCCGCGCTGATAAAGCGGCAGATGGGTGATCGAGAGCCCGTCGAGCAGCACCTCTCCGCCATCGGGCCGCACCAGCCCCATGATCATCGTGAAAACTGTGGTCTTGCCCGCCCCGTTGGGCCCGAGCAGGCCCACCGCCTCGCCGCGCCGTACAGCGATCGAAACGTCGCGCACCACTGCGCGCTTTTTAAAACTCTTGGCAAGACCGTGGGCGACGAGCCAGCCGGTCTGGTCGATAGCGGCCATCAGCCCCCCGGCGTAAAGGTGCTGGTGACGCGCCCGCCGCCGCTCTCGGAGCTGAACGATGAGGTGCCGGCCCGCGTGTCGATCACCAGCCGGTCGGCGTTGACGGTGCCGCTGGCGTTGACCACGACCACCGAGCCGGCAAAGCTGAGCACCCGGTCGCCGAAATCATAATCGGCGGTGTCGGCCTCCACGGTCTGATCGTCGAACGCCATTTTCACCCGCCCGCCCGATGCCGAGAAGCTTTCAAGGTCCGAGGGCCCGCCTTCGCCGTATAGGGTTTTGACCTGAGGCGCTTCGAGCCGCATCGTGCCCTGGGTGATCACCACATTGCCCGTAAACAACGCCGTGCTCTCGTTTTCGAGCACTTCAAGACTGTCGGCGGTCACATTGACCTGCTCGTCGGCCTCGGCGGCCAATCCCCCGAACCCGGCGGGATCGCTCGCCGTGCTCTGGGCGAAAGCCGGTCCGGCAACAAGGGCGAAACATGCGATCAGCACTCTAAGGCGCATCATTGTTGGTCTCCGCAGCAAAAGGGTCCCGCGCCTCTCCGGCGTCCGATTGTGGCACCATGTCGAGGGTAACGCCACTAAACTGCCAGCGCGCCGCCTCAAGATCATGCTCCATTGTATCGGCATAAAGTTGTGCCCCCGTATCGAAGGCAAAGCGCACCGGCCCGTCCGATGTAAGGACCTGTGCGGGCCAGTCGACCTCGACGCCGGCCAGTACCCCGCTTGCGCCGGTCGAGTCCGATACCGTCACGTCTTCGTTGGACGCCAGATATTGGGTGCTCATCGTCCATTCGGCCGAGGCAAATTCGATATGGGCCCGATAGCCTTCATCGTCGGCGATATCGACGGAAAGCTCGTAAAGATCGGCCGTATCGAGATTGCCGACTCTCGATTCCGCCCGCGCCGCCTCCAGCGCGTAATTGGAACCGGTTGCCGTGCGGCCCTCGAAGCGTGGCCCGTCGATGACCAGCGTGTCGTTCTCCAGCCTTATGCCCTCGATCGGCACGATATCGCCGACCATGCTGGCCGCGATCTGGAATGCAGGGACCGACAAAACCAGTATCCCGGCGACCGGAACCACCCAGCGCAACACTGCGATTCGCCGGTTGTGGGCGATTGACCATCGATAGGTCTCGTGTCTGACGCTGGCCGAGGGCGCGATCATTGTCTGGCCCTAGCTGTGGGCGAAAATGTCGGTCTCGGGCCAGCCGGCGAGATCGAGTTGGGCCCGCGTGGGCAGGAAGTCGAAACAGGCTTTCGCCATCTCGGCCCGCCCCTCGCGGGCCAGCATCCTGTCGAGATGCCGGCGCAGATCGTGCAGATAGAGCACGTCCGACGCCGCGTAGTCGAGCTGGGCCTGGCTCAGGGTTTCCGCGCCCCAATCGGATGATTGCTGCTGCTTGCTCATGTCGACGCCCAAAAGCTCACGGGAAAGATCTTTCAGGCCGTGCCGGTCCGTATAAGTGCGCACGAGTTTCGAGGCGATCTTTGTGCAATAGACCGGCGCGGTCATCACCCCGAACGCGGCAAACAACGCCGCCATGTCGAAGCGGGCGAAATGAAACAGTTTTGTCTTGGTCTCGTCGGTCAGAAGCGCCGCAAGATTGGGCGCCTCGGTCTGTCCGGGCAGGATCTGAACGACATCCGCGGTGCCGTCACCAGGCGAAAGCTGCACGACGCACAACCTGTCGCGCGCGGGATTAAGGCCCATCGTCTCGGTATCGATAGCCACCTGCCGTCCGGTGTAGCGGGAAAGGTCGGGCAGATCGCCCTTGTGCAGTCGAACGCTCATGTCGTCTCATAACTCCGGGAGAGGCAAAGGTTTCCCTAGATGCCACACCGCACGGCGTTTTGCCTAGAGCGCGTCCGGCAAAAGCATGTCCTCGGCCCGATCGGGGATCGAAACGGTTTTTCGGTTCGGACGCGCGACGAAACAAGGACTTGGATCAAACCCGCGATTGAAAGACCCGAAGGGCCGCGCAAGCGAAAAGCGGATTTGATCTGGACCTTGCAGCTGGCAGCATGGCTGCGACCAATCGCGCCCGCTCCCTTAATCGACAGGAAGAGGCATCCAAAACCGGGTTCTTGGGAAAATTCAGGTAAATCCGAAAGGATTGGTGCCCAGAAGAAGAATGTGCAGTTGAAGGACTAACTGCCCTGTTTCTAAGGGCTTTGCGGATGTTGGTCAACATTTTGTGGCACAGTGGTGTGGCGCAATCGAATCAATTTAATCTCAGCCTGCGTTGGAGCCGCGACTCTCAATTTCCTCCAGCATCAGCAGTCCGATTTTCTCCACAGTTGCGAAGTCTGCTAGCAGTTGAGCATGAAAGACCATCGACTTTTTGGTAGTGCTCAGAGAGTGGAAAATCTGAGGCCGGAAGGTCTTAAGCGCCTCTTGTGCGGCCTCGTGCTCATCCATCGCGTCCCAGTCCTGGGCCGTCAGTGCATCTCCTATTGCCGCGCCATGGTCGTGGTAGGTGGCGGCGTCCGCTTCAAGCACTGAGTAGGGCGGGATGTAGAGGGGGATACGGTGAGCCAAGGCGTGGCGGTAGTCGTCAACATAGTCAAACCATTCGATGAGTGCCGAAAGCTCGGCCTGAAAGTTCTCCGAGAGGCTGGATACTACCTCAGTGTTCGACGGCCTGAGACCTATATGGCTTGCGGGTAGGTCCGCGCCGTTCGCCTTCTTGATGCCCGCCTCTTTGACCCACAGCCAAGCTAGATTGTCTAGGCAGCCGTAAACGTGAACTAGAGCATTCTGGATGAAGGCGCTTGCATCAGCCAATTGCGCCTTGTTCGGAATCCCCTCAAGGTCCGGTGGCAGAACCTCGAATAGCCGGTCCACTGCATGGTGGAGAGAAGCTAACCGCCGCGCAAATCCATGTCTCGCATACTCGGTCGCCTCCGGGCTGCTCAGAGGCAGCATTATGTATTTCTCCATGAGGGTACGATAGCGCCCCGAAAGACCATCCCTTGCGGCTTTGAATTCGTCCAACTGCTGCGCGGTGAAGTACACGGCGTCTCACCTCGGTTTGTGCTATTGATCCACGAATGTTTGGCACACTGGGTTTCGGGGGGACAGCTTTATGTCAGAGTTGGGGGACTGGATTGTCGGTGGTCTGATGATATTCGGGATTGCGTTGGGGGCCTTGGTCGTTGGTTGGCCTCGAAGGTTCACGACCACACGTCCATTACTTTTCGTGGGCATGGTGTCCGCAACACTGCTGGTCTTGATCGCGCTGCTCACGCCCCCGATGTGAAGACGCGACCTTCCCTAGTCACTTCATCTGACAGATCAGTTCCAGGCTATCCCCATCCCCCGGAGACCACCGTGTGAACTGTGATGGTGACAAACCCCAAGCCGACCAAAAGCCCGTACTTGTGGAGCGGCCCAATGGCCCCTGTCTGGTCGTCCATCATGTTCCCCACCACGTGACCGCCAAAGACGACTGCGAAGCCGACCAACGGGCACTGGATCAGCAAGAATAGCGCTAAATCTAACATCGTTGCATTCTCCCTATAGACATTTTCATGAATTAACTTACATTCAGTTAATTAACTGCATATCGGTTTACAACTGTTGAGGGTGGAATGTCGAATAGTATGTCGGCCTTGAGGCGGCTTATCCGGGCCAATCTTCTGTTCATCGATCATCAGCGTGAGATCAACGCAGCCCTGATGAACACATTCCTAGGGGTCGCAACGTATTGCAATGACCCTGACATCAAAGACCCTCTGTCCATCAAAGAACTCGCCAAGCGTTTGGACCTAGCGCCCTCCACGGTGTCACGCCACTTGCGCTATCTCGGGCACTGGCAACGCAAAGGCGTCCCCGGCATGGGCTTGGTGGAGACGATGCGGTCACCTCACGATGACAGGGCAAAGCACGTCCGGCTGACCCCTGAAGGAGAGGCCCTGTTGGTTCGGTTGATGCGTATCCTCGACTAGCGTTGGATAGGAAAAACCCCCAAGGCAGGGTGAACCTTGAGGGTCTTGTTGGTATCGCGAATGCTGATGGTGGCTCTAAAGTCCCCCTCCCTCCAGGCGCTTCTTTAATTTCGATATGGTGACTTTGGAGACAGTCGTTGTCCTGGGCTTTCCGTCCTTGCCCAGTACCTGTTTGCCGCGTTTGAGGACTGGCCGCTCGTAAATCCGCTGTATGTCCTTCCAAGGCGTCCCTTGGGCAAGAAGCCTCATAATGTCGCGGTTTCGTTCCTCGTCCTCTCGCCTTCCCCTGTATTGCCCAGCCTTCTTGGCTTTCTCAATGCCCTCTGCTTGGCGTCTACGGCGGTCGTCATAGTCCTTGCGGGCTACGGCTGCCAACACGTCCAGCATCATGCCATTGATGGAGTCAAATATCCTAGCCGTGACCTCATCACTGTTGGAGGTGGTGAATTGGTGGGAGGTAGGGAGGTCCAGCGCCACCACCTTTACCTTACGGTTGCGTATTTCCGCCTTGAGGGCCTCCCAGTCTTCGGCATTGAGACGCGTGAGGCGGTCCACTTGCTCCACAAGCAAAATGTCCCCTGGCTTGCAGTCGTCTAGCAGCCGTCTCAATTCTGGCCTAGCCGCCCAATCCGTCGCTCCGCTCTCGTTCTCGGTATAGGTGGAGGCAATGGTGAGGCTGTGGGCTTGGGCGAACTGCTCTAGTGCAGCCTTGGCGCGAGTGGCGTCCTGCTCGTCTGTGGAGGCCCTGAGGTATGCCCTAACAAACATGGTCCATCTCCGCCTCGCGTTGTGCCCGCCAAGCGTCAAACCTCATGCGCTCCTTTGAAAGGGCATCAAGCCGCTCAGTGTAAGGGAGCCGCGCAATGTCAGAAGTGATGCAGAGGCTATCCGTTGTTATCTCTGACCGGGTTTCCTCATCCGCACCTTGGAGCCATTCGCATAGCGTTCCACCGTGGAGCATGTACTCTACGAAGGACCCTTCTTGTTCTGGCTCCAGGTATCTTTCGGCAAACTCAATCGCCTCCGCCATGCTGGTAGGGGCTATGCCTGATAGGCGCTTCTGCTTTGGGAACATGCTGTTGCCCTCCAAGTCGAAAACAAATTGATGATGGGCGGGAGGCAGGAACAGGCCCACCTCCCTATCTCCCTCAAGCGGCCTTGTAGGTGCGGCTGGCGTCAACCCTGAAAGGCCCCATAAAGAAGTTCCAATTGCGGCATTTGTCCCCGCTGACTAACTCTGCCTGGTCCCAGACTTCCAGGCCCCAGTCGTAATGCCGCCACTCAGACAGACGACATGTCCGCTCAAAGATGAAATCCAGGCGGAGCGGGCGGCCAAGGATGTTGGCAATGTTCTCAAGTGCAATAAGCATATTGGTTCTCCATTAGCTGTGGTTGACCTAGCGTTTGTCCAGCTAGGATGGGTACACTATAAAGGTACATTTTAAATGGTCAAGCTGTTTTTTGGACCCCGCAAATGGAAGGCACAAATAGCCCATACCCTTTTTGGACACTGGTGCGAGATTGGGACACCTGGCCCTATAACTTATAGAACCTACCCAGCGTGGCGGACGTGCTAAGGGAGCTAGGCTTTGATGGGGAGAAGGGGCATGGGGTCTATGCGTCTATGGGCCAGGCCAGCCGAGTAATTTTTGCGACCGCACCACCCCCACCGGGGGGAAACGCAAACGTTCCCGTGTATATACTAGACTTCACGTGATCGACCCTAAAAGCTGGTCCGGGAGATTCGGGGGTGAAGAGAGTGGGCATCCCTGAAGTCTTCCGCCTGGGTTTCCTTGTCCTCTGGGCCTCAACGGACGGAGAACGGCGGGAACGGTAGTCCGTCCCCACCCTTCTATTGCTCCTAATATCCCATCGACCTCAGCAACTCCTCAAGGTTGCCCTCAGGTCTCGATCCCTGCTCCTGCTTAGCCTGAAGCTCCGACCTCACGTCCATCTGGCTCTGGGCCAATTGTTGGCGAAGCTCGGGATAGGCACGAAGTAGCTCCGCCTTGCCCGCCTGTCGGTAGCGCGACACCACGTCCATGAGGGCTCCGATCTTGGTGCCCCGCAGCCCCGGCTCTCCATCCACAAGACCCTGGTACCCGTCCGACTGGATGAGCCGCGCCAGGCTTTCTTTCAGGCTAGGGCCATTTCCCGGCTGGGCCACGAGTTGCTGATACACATCGTAGGCATTGCGTCCGTCCGAGAGGGTGACCTTCCGTAAATCCACCCCACTGTGGTGAGGGGAGGGAGGCCGGATGCCATGCTCGGTCTCTAGCATGATGCGATTGTGTTCCGCTTCCACGATGTCGGAGTCTTCGGTGGTCGCAAGCCCAATGCGCTTCCAGACGGGCTCCCCAAAAGCGTCTCTACGCGGCGGTAGGGTCTCGGAGAAACCGGGGAGCTTGGACATGATGCTGTCCAAGAAGCCACGGGCATCCCTCAGGTACGGGTCAGGGTTGGTCCCCCTCATCAGCGAAGAAAAGGGAATGGCATTGCCTGCTGTCTGTCCCAGAAAACGCTCAAGCCGGTTCTCGGGGTCGGAGGCGGCTTGCAGAGCGGTGTTGAGGTTCTGGAGGAAGGTACGGTCCTGAAAGCTCTTGGCCAACGCCAACCCAACTGCCCCCGTGGCAGCCACTATGTCCTTCTCCTTGGCCCCGGCTTGTTGGAGTTCCACAAGGTCGGCCACCATACTCATCGAGAGGGTGATAGGGTCGAAACGCCCAAGGGGGAAATAGTGTCGCTTCCCGTCACCATCCTCCCATGTCAAGCTGTAGGGCTGCCACCCGGCTGCTCGAAGCTCCGAGAGAAGCTGAGGGTCCTTGGGGCCACTCCCGGTCAGCCTTCCACTTGCAGCCAAGACCCCCGCGACTCCCATGAAGGATGCACCAAGTGCCATCTGGCCGAAGGCATGGGCCTGCTGCTCGGGACCCATCTTGCCGCTGAGCATCTGGCGGTATTCTTTCTGAGCCATATTGAGCCCCGGCGTCATCTTCCAAGCGTAGCGGAGGACGTTGATGGGGGTCTTCACGAAAGGCAGGATCAGAGTGGTGATGGGCAAGGAAGACCTGAAGGTCTGGATAGACTTGCCTGCGGTCCCCGAAAGTAGTTCCTGCTGGAAGGTGGCCGTCTGGGCTTCCTTCAGGGCATCGGCGTTGAGTGCCCGCCCATCGGTGTCGAACGCCTTTGCCAGGCGCTGGGCGATGAAGGCTTCGAGTTCCTCTCCTTTAAGGCCACGCTCGGCGGCCTCGACGTTGGCCTTAGCTTGGACCACGGCCCGGTAGCGCAGGCTCTTCATGAACTCGTCAACGGCACCCAGAGCACGAGTCGGCAGGCCCACGAGAACGCGGTAGTTGAGGGCCTTCCATCCGTTTTCCACCAAGTCATCGATGGAGCGAACCGGCTTCCACTGGAGGGGCTTTTGGGGAATGCGGAGGTTGGTCCCGAAATACTCGTCAGTGTAGGGGCTGATAATGCTGTCTCCGCGCTTGAAGGCTTCGACCATCGCCGTCCACCCATCGCCAATGCTGGCAACCGTATAGGCATACTCTTTGGCGGCCTGCTTTCGGACTGCCGAACCAGCCGAGCCCATTACCAGAGACCCCAGCATCTTCTCGGTGGGCCGTGCAGCAAGCATGTACAGGTTGCTCGTCAGGTTCACCGCATGGGTCGGCCACATCCAGAGGAGGGAGTTGGTGAGGGAGAATGTTGCCTCGTCCAGAACCCGGCGTAGGAAGCTCGGATTGGCTGCTTGCACCAGCTTCTTGGGGTCGCCTTGTGTTGCGTAGAGGAGTTCGGCCAGTTTCTCAGGAGCTACATCCTTGAGGCCCTCAATGTCCTCCGGGGTGATCTGGAACTGGGTGCGGAGACGACGCATGGCGCGGCCTGAAGCCGCCCGCATGGACATGGCGGCCCCGAGTAGATCACTGGCGGCGGCCATCCGGCTCTTGAGTTCGGCTCCAGCCCGTGCGGCATCACCACCCCACTCCTTGAGGTTGCCCATGCGGTAGCGGGTGCTCATCTCGTAGGTTTCCTGGAGGAACCGCTGAGAAAGCAGGAAGCTCGCCTCCATGTTCGCCACCAGGTCCTTGGCGTTGTTACCGGCCTTCACCAGCTCGGCCATGATCTCGGCGGGGTCTTCGCTGAAGGCGTCTGCCCGCTGGCGGACCATCTCTTGAACCTGGAGGTCGGAAAGAACGTCTCCACCCTTGGCGGCATCAAGGCGCTGTTTCACGGTCGCGGCGGCCTGTTCCACGAAAGCCTGGACCTCGTTCGTCCCCCGCAAGGTATTCCACGGGAGGGGTTGGCGCTCAGCGAAGCGGTGGCCGTTCATGGAGGCTTCCCCACGGCTGCCATAGACGCGAATGGCGGCAAGATCAGCTCGGGCGCTGTCGAGAATGGTGGCTACATCGGGGGTCTCCGTTGGGGCGGGACGTGCGGTGGTGGCATCGGGTGCGGTGGAGGAGGCGGTGGCCCCTTCATCACCAGAACGGGCAGAGGGAGCGGCTCCCCCAGCCAACTCAGGGTCGCGGCGAACCGTGATCTTGGGGATGCCATCAGGAATTTCCACCCCCTCGGCAAGCTCGGCTTCGGGTGTGGCCCGTGAGGCGCTCTCGGGGGCTGTAGAGGCGGGCAGCTCAACCTCTGGGGCCGATGGTCCTGCTTCGCCAGCACCGGGCTGTGTGGACTCCTCAGGCGTTTGGGGGCGGCCTTCGATATCGGCCATGGCGGCGTCATCTACTTCGCGCTGAGCCTGAAGCTCCTCGACCTCGCGTAGGGCCGCCTCGCCAGCCTCGGTGTCACCTCTACGAAATGCGCGGATGGCCTTGAGGCTGCCTTCGAGTATCCCCGCCAAGGCCAGGTCCATGCCTATGCCTTCGAGTGCGTTCTTGAAGCGGCCCTCCACGGCGGTATCATCGGGGTCTGCCGCCAAATATTCCGTGATGGGATTGCGGAGCGGCTCGTATTGCTCGATGAGATTGGAGAGGCGTTCTTCGTGGGGATCGAGGGCGAAGAAACCGGCAACGGCACCACGGGCCACCTCGTAGGCACCACGGCCCACGGCTCCCGCGTTCTTCACGTCCTGGAGGACTTTGATGGGAGCCATGAGCTTCCCCGCTCCCACCAGACCGGCACCAAACTGGGCGATGTCCTGAGTGATCGCGTTGACGGGACCCGATTGGTCGAGCTGCTCGGTAAGGCCCTCATGCTGTTGGCGTAGCCAGCTCTTGTCCTCGTCTGCGGGCTCCCCAAAGAAGAAGTCCTTGGTCTGGAAGCCAGCCTCTACGATGCCCGACGCAATGGCGTTCGTGAAGCCGGAGAGACCCTCGGTCCCGATTGCGGGGGCTTGGGGTTGGGCGCTCCCGGCTACCTGGGGTTGCTGGACTTGGGGTTGTGCGGCTTGCGGTTGAGCCGGGCGGCTGGGCAACGGAATGCCTTTCTCGGAGGCGATCCGTCGGTCCACGGCATCGAGTAGCTCGGGGCTCAGTAGGGGTGACGGATTGGACATGGCGTTCTGCTTTCGGTTGGTTGAACGGAATTGGCTCCCAGCCCCGGCTTTATGGGACTGCGAGTGGCGATAGGTTTGGTGGGGGAGCTTGGTGTGGTTGCCTGAGGTAGGGACTTCAGGTCTGGGAGAGGTGATAAGACCCCTCTTCTCCCTCCCTACTGGGAGAGGTGAGCTTGGTATCTATCCGGTAAGTAGCCAGTCACTTTGAGCATAGACGTAGGAGGGAAACCTAGAGCTTGGTGCTCAGAGTGTTGGAGGAGATGAGGGGTCTATCTATCCTCCCATCCTTCAGGTCTACTCGGTGTTACAGACACCTAGAGGGGAGACATCTACCATTAGGGGGACATTTGAGATTTGGCTTGCGACTGACGGGAATTTCCCTTCCGAGTGCTGTTCGCCCCGCCTCCCTCATGGCGGCCTCGCAAAGGTCTGCCGTGTCGTCGTTGACCAGAAGCCCGTCATGGAGTGGCAAGGCAATCCGGTCCTGCTCTATGAGCTTCAGGAGGGTAGAGACCATGATCTCGCTCTCGACGTACATCAGCCTCATGCCGACGCGCTTGCCGAACAAGTGAGCAACGGGGTGGTGTTTTGACAAGATCGCCTGGGTGACCTCCCTCGGTTTGATCCCCGCAGGCAGGATCGATGTGAGATCGTCGGGCAGTTGGCGCAAAGGCCCTTCCTTGGAGATGAGGGTGGAGAATGCGATCTTGGCCGCCTTCCTCGTCAGACTTCCAAGCCCCTCGTAGGGATCACCCTCAGGCTGCTCCAATCCCGCTTCCGCATAGGCCAAGTGAACAAACATCCCTGCAAAATCAATTTCGGCCACTTGCTGGCCGTCGATACGGATGCGGTGACGATCCTCCCTCGCAAGCGATTCCCAGAGCCCGTGATACAACCGCCCATGCCGGTCAAACGTGTGAGGGGCCGCAACGCTTTCGATCTGGAAATGACGCTTCAAGAAGATCGGGGGGACCGGCTTGCCGTCAAACGTGATGTCGGCTGCATTGAGTGCCCGGTTGATCCTGCCCATCTGGTCCCGCGCCAGTAGCGACTCGGGGGTATCCTCGTACTCGATGGGTATCTTCGCCAGTTTCTTGCCCGCGTATGCCTTCAGAATGATGCTCTCAGCGCCCTCTACGCGCCCAAGAGCCGGAACGCCTGGCAGCGCCTCAAGGGAAGCGAGAAGCCGCCCTGCTGGCCTCAGGAGCGTATTGGAGACCCCTTTCGTTCCGACAATGCGGGTAAGCAGCTCCAGCTCTTCCATCTCGCGTATGAGGTGCATGAGGGCTTTGCGTGAGAATGCCTCCCGGTCATAGCGCAAGCTGCGTTTGGTGTTCTTGGCAGAGACCGCAAGGTGGGTTCCTTCCGGGTGGTAGGCCACGAGCAACGCCATGTTGGCCACAATGTTATCGACCATGAGGCGGCGACGATAGGTGGCATCCTGCCATTGTCGCTTGGGGCGTTCACAAAGCTGCTCAATTGTATCGAAGATCGATTGTGCCAGCTTCTCAAGGTCGCCGGTCCCGATAAGCCACGGATCATGGTGGACCCCGCGAGGTGGCGAGGATTGGACCATCAGTATTGTTCCTCTTCCTCCTCGGGGGCGGGCAGCCCAAGGCCGTACTCGTGTATATGCAGAGGCGCATTGTGGCCTTCCGAGCGGTCGAACTCCATGCCCCAGCCTGATGCAATGCTCAGCGCAAACTTGGCGGTCCTCTCCGCGCGGTCATAGCCCGAAGGGCCCTCGCCCTTACGGAATGTTTGAAGCTCCCAGCGCCTCCGGTCTAGGTCTAGCTGTATGGGCTTCAAGACATCGAACCCCGAGAAGGGCTTTTTGCCATCGGCCTTGAAGCCGTCGCTGCGTCGGACGTGCTCGATTTGCTCCCAAAGACCCGACGAGTGGACCACGAGGTGCTCTTCCCCGATGTGCTTTTTGAGGAGCAACTCGACCATGGAAGCCCGAAGAAGGTCCTCGGTGATCGCGTAGCCGGATAGCCAAATGTCGAGCACCTGGTTGCAACCCCAGACCACGGCCCCGACGCCTCCAGCCGGAGTGGAAGAGAACGTGCGCTTCCCGCGCTGTGGTGACGTGGAGGGACGTGCGGTGGCGATGATGGCACGACGCACGGTCATGTCCTTCACCTCGCTCTCAATGAACGGAAGGTACTCGTGGGCCACTGGTGGCTCCTTTCTTGAGTGGGATGGGGATGTTGGGAGATTAAGGGGCGCTGATTTCGTGCCGCTCGGGCTCGGCGTGTTTGCGCAGGGCGATTGCCGCCACACACTGATAGTATGGAGCGTTCGGGGGACTCAACGTCCCCCAAAAATGAGAGGTTTTCAGCGAGTTTCGTGGGGCTTTAGAGGCGAGGCGGATCGTACCTCGTTCTTCAATTGCAAGGGTAATTCCACCGAGACATGTGATCGGTCGCCGTTTTATCAAATATAAGGGCAATTGGTTACTTCTAACGACTGCCTAATACGAGCCTCTGATCGACAAGCCCTATTTTAAGTTTCCGTCCGAGCTTTCTGCCGCCTTTTGACTGGTCGGCGGGGCTTGTGGCCCTCTGCAACCACGTAGCGCCGAGAGCCCCACTTACCACCAAGGTCTTGGACAACTATCAGACCCCGTTCCCTTTGCCGCTCCAGCCACTTGGAGACGCGATTGACGTGATGGGTCTTGAAGCGCTCGGTTGCCGTCTTCGGCTTGTCGGGATGACCCCACCACATGCCGTACCAAGCATCCACGATGTCCCTTGCAGACTTTGGACCTTGCGTTCGCTGCATATGCTCATAGGCCCAGTCCAAGAGTCCATCATCTCGATCATCCTCTTTAGCGACTTGCTGGGCTTGGTGGCGCGTCTTGGGCCTGGGCTGAGGCTCCTTGCTAGGAAGAGGATAGAGGTCGTGGCTGAAACGCGGTGGGAGCGAAGTGCCCGATCTTTCAGCCGTTATTCGCCTTGAGGATGTTCGACCTGCTGGAGGCATTCCCAGGGTTGGCGAACCTTTGAGCGTCAGGGGCTTCTTCAAGCGTGAGTACCTCGTTCTTCATATACCGGGGTAATTCACCCACATGCCTTCCAGAAGGTGCGACCGTACACTTCTTTCTATTGGACGCCTAATTCAGAGGTATGGTGCCGCGAGTGTTTTTCAAGATTCCCGTCCGAGCTTTTTCGAACGCGTCGTATCCCTTTTATCAGATAGGCACCTAATTAGAGCCCGCCTCGACCCACCAGGCAGTTGTTCAGATTGGCACCTGTATTTCATTTGGCATCCTATTTCGGCGCTGGCGGCTCCTCAGCTTCGTATCGAGGGAGCTGGTCCAATGCTCTGCTCATGGCCAGAATCTCCATGTCACCGTAAGTTGCCGCAACCCCAGGCGTCACATGGCCGGTGATGGAGTTGGTCACGTCCTCCCGCCATCCCAGCGTCCGTGCCTTGGTCTCCATGCGGTGCCGCCAAGCATGACTCGGCTGAAGTCGGCGGTCGGTGACAACCTCGCGAATGAAGGTGGTGATGCGGTTCTTCAGTGTCCTCCACGCTCCTCTCAGAGCGGCCTCGGTGTCATCGCGGGGAGCCAAAAACATGAAGTCCTTGCCTGCCGCCTGAGCCAATTGAGGGAACCCCATGTCCACGAGGTGGGGATGAAGGGGGACTGTCCGGGCCGTGCCGGTTTTGACTGTAACTGTGCCCTCTGGGGTAATGCGCAGCACCCATCGTCCGGCTTGCTGGAAAACGTCCGTGCCCCTCAGTTGAGCCATCTCACCGAGCCTTGCCCCAGTGTAGGCGCAGAGCCAAGGGACCCACTGCTTGGCCAGCACTAGCTGGGCCCGCTCCCGGTTGGACCTATGCTTCGAGGCATGGTTGAGGACTGCCAAAGCCTCCTCATCACTGTAGCTCTTACGTCTCCCGGTGGACTTCGAGGGATTCGGCGCGATAACTTTGCTGTTCTGGAGGTCCACGGGATTGGCTGGGACGCGACCCCTGCGGCGACCCCAATCGAAGAGCACGTTGAGGGCGGATAGGTCACCCTGATTGATTGTCTTTGCGCTGGCCCCTTGGTCACGGCGGTGGGCCGTGAAGTCCATAATGTTCTGAGTGGTCACTGTCCGAGCGTCGTCCCGCCGTAGAAATGTTGCAAGCTGCTTGGCTGCTCGGGCATACGCTTCGTAGGTGCTCTGGCTGCGTCCTGCTGCCCTGGCTTCCTCCCACCAAGCCTCCGCGAGGCCGGTGATGGTTTGACGGCTAGACTTTGTGCCGGACACCTGGTGGCCAACTTCGAGTGGAGGAAACCTGCTGGCCCTCGGGTCAGGCGTGAAGTCACCTTCCGCGTTTCTCTTTCGTTGGGCCAAGCCTTGATATAGCGCTGAGCGAAAGGCTTCCAGTACCCGCTCTCGGGAGGCTGCCGTGAGCCGTGAGACCCCGAGCTTCGCCAGTTGGTGGTCAACCACAGGCCCGAGAAGTGATTCGAAAGCCTCAGCCCCATCACCCTCCAACGCCGCCAGTTGTCCCATCACTGCGGCGAAACCTTCCCCCTCATCTGCGGTAGTGTCCCCCTCGGCCAGCTTCCAGCCGTCTTCGGTATGCTCAAGAGCCACAGTGGTCTCTCGCGCCTCACCTTCTGCCCAGCCTTCGTAGATGACCCTGGACAGCGCCACGGCATTCCTTTGGGAAAGCTCCACTGGTCGGTCGGCGCGGTAGGACTCGAAGACACGCTCCAGGTGGGCAAGAGCCTCTGCCTGCCGGACCTTCGCCACTGAAAGGTCAGCCGTTCGCAGCGACAACCGGATGGTATTCATGGAGTCGGTGATGGTGACGGAAGCCCACTCCCCACCGATTGGAATAGCAAGCTGCTGCCCCCTCACGAGAGGAAGAACATCAAGCGGAATTCGCTTCTTGAGCTGGATATTTGAGGAGCCGGAACGCTTCACGGGGGTCACGAGCCTGAGGAGCATGGAGCACACATATGTGGCACACTCTTCGGTTCGGCAACCCCTGCAATCCCTAAAGTTCTTGAACCATAAAGGGATAAAGGGGGGATGGTGCCCAGAAGAAGACTCGAACTTCCACTCCCTTTCGGGAACTAGCACCTGAAGCTAGCGCGTCTACCAATTCCGCCATCTGGGCAACGGGGGCACGCTTTAGAGTGCCCTTGGGGCTTTGTCAATGCAGCTTGCGACGGCCCGCCGACAAATTCTGCGGCTCAGAAATCGGCCCCATTGAAATGGCTTATGGCGTTCTTGTCATAGCGGGGCTCTTTTAGACAGTGCACGTTTATGACGTGGATCGTGTTGCCTTCCCGGTCGCTGCCTGCCGCAAACGGCTGGATGCCGCACTGGGTGCAGAACTGGTGCGCGATGGTATGGGAATTGAACGTGTAGATGCTGAGCGTCTCATTGCCGCTCAAAAGCGTGAAATCATCCTCCGGAACCGAATGCATCACAGCGTTCAGCCTCCGGCAGCGCGAGCAATTGCATTGAAATGGCGCCTCAAGGCCGGTCCGGGCGGTAAAGCGCACGGCTCCGCACTGGCAACTGCCTTCATAGACTGGAACATCGGTTGGTTGACTCACGACGGCTCTCCTCGAAATGAAAAGAACAAATCAAGAACATATGGATTGAAGAGTCAATCCCCCAGCGCGATGCGGTCCCGTGGCGCCTCAAACCGATTGCAATGGGTGAGCCACCGGGGCTAGAACGGGCCATCTTCACAGGCGTTCGTTTTGGCGGCGGGACCTTTTTCATGACCGAAAAAACAAGAAAAATCGCGACGATCTTTGGCGGCTCGGGCTTTATCGGCACCCAGCTTACCCAGGATCTGGCGCGGCGTGGCTATTCGGTACGCGTGGCCGTCCGGCGTCCCGATCTGGCCGGTCACGTGCGCATGTTCGGCTTCCCCGGCCAGATCCAGCCGGTCCAGGCCAATCTTCGATATCCCGATTCGGTTGCTGCCGCCGTGCGCGGGTCCGATGTGGTCATCAATCTGGTCGGCATCCTGTTCGAAAAGGGCAAGCAGCGCTTCCGCGCCGTCCAGACGCTGGGCGCCAAAGCGGTCGCCGAAGCGGCCCGCGATGCCGGCGTGCCCACGCTCATCCACATGTCCGCCATCGGCGCCGATCCGCAATCGCCTTCGGCCTATCAGCGCGCCAAGGCCCTCGGTGAGGACGAAGTGTCCAGGGCCTTCCCCAAGGCCATTATCATCCGGCCATCGCTGGTTTTCGGCTCCGAGGACGGGTTCTTCAACCTTTTCGGGTTCCTGGCCCGCATGTCCCCGGTCATGCCGCTGATCCAGCGCGACACCAGATTTCAGCCCGTTTACGTGGCCGACGTCGCAGAAGCGATCGCCCTCGCCGCCGAAGGGGCGGTCAAATCCGGCAAGATCTATGAGCTGGGCGGCCCCGAAATCGTCACCATGGAGCAGGTCATCGAGCGCGTCCTCGAACAGACCCGCCGCAACCGGCTGGTCCTGCCCATGCCGCTCTTTCTGGCAAAACCGATCGCCGGCGTTCTCTCTGTGCTGCCCAAGCCGCTCCTGACCCCCGATCAGGTCATTCAGCTGCGCATCGACAACGTCGTGTCTCCTGAAGCGATAAAGCAGAAACGAACCCTCGAAGCGTTCGGCATTGCGCCCACCACAATGGACGCCATCCTGCCCACCTATATGTGGCGCTTCCGCAAGCATGGCGAATTCGACCGTCACATCAATCCTCTGGTAAACGGCTGATGGGCCGGCCCGACCGGGTTGGGGTTAACCGATCATTGACCGGTTAAGTAAAAACGCGCGGAAACTTGGCAAATCGGGCACAAAAACACCTTGATTGCCCCCCAATTTGCGCGGCCTAATCAAGTGTTGAGGTTTGTGGCCCTCCGGCATCCAACCGGACCGGGTGCCGCATCATTTTTACGATTGGTCCATGCCCCAGCTTTTGCATCACAAGCTCGATCCCTCAAGCCGGCTCATCCGCCTGATGCTTGCCGAATACGGCGTCGATGTCGATCTGGTCGAAGTGGCGCCCTGGCGCCGTGATCCCGATTTCCTCGAGATCAATCCCGCTGCGTCCGTCCCCGTCATGCTCGACGAGCCGTTTCCACCCATAGTCGGCATTCTGGCCACCATCGCCCATATCGAGGACAATTTCGGTCCCGAGGGCCATATCGAGGCACTGCTACCCGAAAACGCCGGCGAAAAGATCGAAGTCTGGCGCCTGCTCGAGTGGGTCCTTTTAAAACTCGGCCCCGAGGTAACCGCCTATCTGCTTGAGGAAAAGCTCATCAAACGCGATCTGCGCTCGGGCGCCCCAGAACCTTCGGTCATCCGCATTGCCAAGGCCAATCTCACCGAGCACCTTGCCTATTTCTCCTGGGTCCTGGCCACCCGGCGCTGGCTGGCCGGCGATACGCTGACCCTGGCCGATTTCGCGCTCGCCGCCCATATTTCAGTCCTCGACTACATGGGCGATATCGCCTGGGAAAAAGCCGGCGAAATCAAGGATTGGTACGCCCGCATCAAATCGCGCCCGGCCTTCCGCCCGCTGCTGGGCGATCGAATGGTGGGCATGCCCGCCTCGACCACCTATGCGGACCTCGATTTTTGAGCGCTAGCGGCGACAGCATCGTTGCCCAACTGCGCACCCGCGCCTCTTCGCTCGGGTTTTCCACCTTCGGCATAGCCCCGGCTAATGCCCGTCCCGACCTGCCGCAAAAGCTTCAATCCGCGCTGCAAAGCGGCTGGCACGCCGATATGGAGTGGATGGAAGACACGCAGGACCGCCGCAAATCGCCCCAAGCACTTTGGCCCGAGGTGAAATCGGTCATCATGGTGGGCGCCAATTACGCCCCCGAGGAAAACCCGCTAGCCCGTCTCGTGGACAAATCCCTCGCCAACGTCTCGGTCTATGCCCAGATGCGCGACTATCACGATGTCATCAAGGGACGTCTCAAGGATCTCGCCGGCCTGCTGGCCCGCCGCACCGGTGCCGGGGTCAAGGTGTTCGTCGATACCGCGCCCGTCATGGAAAAGCCGCTTGCCGAAGCCGCCGGGCTGGGCTGGCAGGGCAAGCACACCGTGTTGCTGTCGCGCGATGCGGGCTCGTGGCTGTTTCTGGGGGCCATTTTCACCTCGGCCGATCTGCCCGCCAGCACCCCGGCACAGGAAAAATGCGGCACCTGCACCAAATGCCTCGATATCTGCCCCACCGATGCCTTTCCTGCCCCGTTTCGCCTCGATGCGCGCAAATGCCTTGCCTATTATTCGGTCGAGCATAAGGGTCAGATTCCCCTCGAATTCCGCAAACCCATGGGCAATCGCGTTTTTGGCTGCGACGATTGCCTTGCGGTCTGCCCCTGGAACAAATTTGCCAGCGCCACCCGCGACGCCAGGCTCTCGGCCCGGCAAACCATTCGCGACGCGCAACTGGGCGACATGCTGGCCCTGAACGATTCGCGCTTTCGCGCTTTTTTCGCCCAGACGCCCGTCAAACGCCTCGGCTCCGCGCGCTTTTTGCGAAACTGCCTCGTTGCCGCGGGCAATTCGGAGGATCGCCAGCATCTTCCCGCCATCGAGCGGCTGCTCTCCCATGAAAGCCCGCTCGTGCGCGGCATGGCGGTCTGGGCCTTGCGCCAATTGGCACAAGCAGGCGAGGCAGAGGCCCAGCGTGCCAGGACTTATGCAGCCGAACCCGACCCGGAGGTCAGAGCCGAATGGAGCCATTAAATTTGTTCGTTTTCGGCGCGGGGTATTCCGCTCAGGCAGCAATCACTGCCCTGCGCGCCGATGGCAATCTGTCGGTCACGGCGACAACGCGCAGCCCTGAAAAGGCGGCCGATCTGACGAGAAAGGGCGTCACGTCCCTTGTCTTTGACGGCAGCTCGCCGTCCGCTTTACTGCGCCCCGCCCTCGAGACGGCGACCCACATACTGGTCTCGATTGCCCCCGGCCCCGACGG
This sequence comes from Pelagibacterium sp., assembly GCF_965249125.1. Lineage (GTDB taxonomy): Bacteria > Pseudomonadota > Alphaproteobacteria > Rhizobiales > Devosiaceae > Pelagibacterium. Next base: position 3,336,629 of record NZ_OZ252217.1, on the reverse strand, counting down.
CGATCCGGTCCTGGCCCATCACGCCGCCGATCTTCTGGCCGCGCCGAATCTGAAATGGATCGGCTATTATTCAACGATCGGTGTCTATGGTGATGCGGAGGGCCAGTGGATCGATGAGACGGCGCTCACCGAACCGCTTTCGGCCCGCAACCGCTACCGGCTAGATGCCGAAGCGGGCTGGCAGGCACTGGCCGAGGAAAAATCGATCCCGCTGGCCATTCTCCGTCTTGCCGGCATCTATGGCCCGTCGCGTTCACCGTTTGAAAAGCTCAGATCGGGCACCGCGCGTCGCATCGTCAAACCCGGCCAGGTGTTCAACCGCATTCATGTCCAAGACATTGGCGCCATCACCGCTCTTGCCGCTCAAAACCGCCTGCACGGCATCTTCAACATCTGCGACGACGAACCGGCCCCGCCCCAGGATGTCATCGCCCACGCGGCTCAATTGCTCGGCATGACCCCGCCGCCCGAAATTGCCTTTGAACAGGCCGATCTCTCGCCGATGGCGCGTACCTTTTACGCGGGAAACCGCCGTGTCTCGAACGCCAAGATCAAGTCCGCGCTTGGCTATGCGTTGAAATTTCCCACCTATCGCGAGGGTCACGCCGCCATATTCGCACAACGTGACGATTGACGCGGACCCGATTGCACCCTATCTCGCGCGGATGGTCAAAAAGGCATCAACTTCCGCTCCCTCACAGCGCATGCTCCGCGTCGGCGAACGCGTGCGCCATGAGATCGCGGCGCTGCTCTCGCGCAACGAGATCATCGATCCGCTTCTTGAAACCGTCACCGTCACGGTTCCTGAAGTGCGCATGACGCCCGATCTCAAGCTCGCCAATGTCTATGTCATGCCGCTGGGCGGGGAGAACGCCGCCGACGTGGTGTCCGCGCTCAATGCGCACGCCAAATTCATCCGCGGCCGCATCACCCCGGCGCTCGATCTGAAATACGCGCCCCAGTTCCGCTTTTTCGTCGACAAGACGTTCGATGAATATGGCCGCATCGACGCCATTCTGCGCTCGGACCGCGTACAGCGCGATCTGGCCCGCGACGACGACGACACCGAAGAATAGTTTAAGGACGTGCCGTGAGCGAAGCTCAAAAAAAGCGCGTCAAGCGCGACCTGTCAGGCTGGCTTGTATTCAACAAGCCCTATGACATGAGCTCAACAGAAGCGGTGGGCAAACTGCGCTGGCTCTATGGCGCCAAAAAAGCCGGTCACGCCGGAACGCTCGATCCGCTGGCCACCGGCATCCTGCCCATTGCCTTCGGCGAGGCGACAAAGACCGTGCCCATGGTTCAGGACGGCACCAAAATCTATAATTTCGATATCGTCTGGGGCACTGCCACCTCCACCGACGATATTGAGGGCGAGGTGATCGCCACCTCCGATGTCCGTCCCACCGGCGAAGCGCTCGAAGCGGTCCTGCCGCGCTTTACCGGGCTGATCACCCAGATCCCGCCCGCTTTTTCGGCCATCCGGATCGGTGGCGAGCGCGCTTATGATCTGGCCCGCGCCGGCCACAAGCTCGATATGCCACCCCGTGAGATCGAGATCGATGCCCTCGAAATGATCGCGCACGCAGCCGAGCGCAGCACGCTTTCGGTTACGTGTTCCAAGGGCACCTATGTCCGTGCCCTGGCCCGCGACATCGCCGAGGCGCTCGGAACAAAGGGCCATGTCGGAGCCCTGCACCGCGCCCGGGTCGGCAATTTTTCCGACGCCGACGCCATCAGCCTCGATCAGGTCGAATCGATCGATCTCGCGGCGCGGGACGCGTTGCTGCTGCCGGTTGCCGCGGGTCTGGCCGATTTGCCCGAAATCCGGCTCGATGCCCGTCAGGCAGCAACCATTCGGCTGGGCAACCCGGTGCTTTTGACCGGGCGTGACGCGCCCATCGCACTCGATGAGGCATGGGCTTCCTTAAAGGGCGAGGCGGTGGCTCTCGGTTTCGTCGAAGCCGGCCAGTTCAAGCCCCGGCGGGTAATTCTCGGCTAGACGCCTTGGCCTTCGCGCAGACCCTTTACCCTCTCTCTGTGACAGGCTAAAGGTTTGCGGGTCCATAGGGATCGGCCACTCGACCATGTCTCAATCCGCCCCGCAGAACGCGAGCAGTCTGGCCGCATCCGAGGCGCCAAAAGCGTCGCGCGGCCCGCTGTCGATTCCGATTATTTTCTATCTCGCCTTTCTGGTCGCCGTCGTCGTCCTGCCCGCCACAGCTTTCACCGCGGTGCTCTTGGCCCGCCACAACGTCGCCCAGGAAGAAACCGTCCAGACCTTCACCGTCGCGACCGCCCGCTCGGTCCTCCAGTCGGTCGAGCGCGAGATTGCCGGCATGATCACCACCCAGAGGGTGCTCATGAGCATCGAGGCCCTCAATGCGGGCGATCTGGCCCAATTCCATGAGCACGCCCAGACCGCGCTGGCTGGCACCGGATCCTATTTCATCATCGCCGATGATGAGGCCAACCAGTTGCTCAACACCCGCGTGGAGTACGGCACCCCGCTCGGCCAGGTGTCAGATCTCGAAACCGTCCGGCGGGCGCTCGAAACCCCCGATGCGGTGGTGTCAGACGTGTTTTTCGGCCGCACGGCCGAGGAATACGTGTTCAACGTGGTGCGCCAGCGCCCCGGCATTGCCCCGCCCCAGCTTGCCATTCTCACCCAGAACGCCGCGTCCCTGTCCAACGCGCTCCTGACCCGCGAACTGCCGCAGGGATGGCACGTTGCGCTCGTCGATTCCAACAACACCGTCCTTGCCGCCTCCCAGGATGCGGCCCGCATCGGTGAGCCGCTGTTCATTCCGCTGCGGGAGGGGGCGGGCGGGACACGCTGGATCGACACCACCATTGCAAGCGAGGACTACAAGACCATCACCCAGTACTCGATCCTGACCGGCTGGTATGTTGTGGCCTGGGCTCCATCCTCCCAGGTCACCGAGCCTTTGCGCACCACGCTTTTGTGGCTGTTGGCCGGAGCGCTGGTCATTGTCGGGCTGGCCGGGTTTGCCGCCTCGCTCATCGGAAAGCAGATCGCCTCGTCGGTGCGCGGGCTCGCCCGCCAGGCCAGGGCCATGGGCGCCGGCCAGGAGATCGTCGCCATCCCCTATCCGGTCCAGGAACTGGCCACCGTGTCCGAGGCGCTGGCCGAAGCCGGCGCCAAGCGCCGTCAGGCCGAAACCGAGTCAAGGTTCCTGATGCGCGAGGTGGCGCACCGCTCGAAAAACCAGCTCACCGTCATCTCCGCCATGGCCAAACAGACGGCGCGTGGCGCCGACAACGTGGAAAAATTCGTCGAGAGCTTTCAAAACCGGCTCTATGGCCTCGCGCGATCGACCGATCTGCTTCTGGCCCATGGCACGCAGGGTATTGGCCTGCGCGACCTGTTCCGCACCCAGATCGACCCTTTCCGCCCCGAGGATCCCTCCCGCGTCGTCAAGACCGGGGTCAATGTCTATCTCAACGTCCAGGCCGCGCAGGTTCTGGGCATGGCTGCGCATGAGCTGGCCACCAACGCCGCCAAATATGGCGCATTCTCCCGCGATGGCGGCAAGCTCACGGTCAACTGGAACCGGGCCGGCGGCGGGAGGCTGCATCTGGTCTGGCGCGAAACCGTGCCCGATTTCACTCCCCCCGCCGATCACAAGGGGTTCGGCACCGTCGTTCTCCAGACCATGGTGGCCGGCTCGCTCAAGGCCGATGTCGAACGCATCGTGCATGCCGACGGTATCGAATGGATGTTTTCCATCCCGCTCGAACAGATCGATCCCGACCGCGACACCCCCGATACCGACGAGCCCGAAGCGGCCCTCTGATCGGACGCCGGCGAGAAAAAACTTCTCATTTGCCCCCCGATACCCTATATGGGCGCCAGCAAACGGGTTTCCCTTTGCATGCTTAACGGCCATTCCTGGACGGCATCCCGGTCTTGGCGTCACCCAACTCCTTGTTTTTGAAAGGGATTATACGATGTCGATTACTGCTGAGCGCAAGGCTGAGCTTATCAAGGATTACGCGACGAAGGCTGGCGATACCGGTTCTCCGGAAGTTCAGGTCGCGATTCTGACCGAACGCATCAACAATCTGACCGACCACTTCAAGTCCCACGGCAAGGACAATCACTCCCGCCGGGGCCTCCTGAAGATGGTTGCGACCCGTCGTTCGCTCCTCGACTACGTCAAGCGCGGCGACCAGGCGCGGTATCAGAGCCTCATCGAACGGCTCGGCATCCGCCGCTAGAACGACTTTGGTGCGGGGTCGGCGGTTTTTCGCCGGCCCCGTATCGCATGGGCATTCGGGCAATGGGGCCCGATGCTGCTTCTGCCGGAAGCGCCCTTTTAAATGGGGCATGGCAGGATCGCCGGACACTCACGAACCCCCATGAGTGTCTCGCCATCTTGTCCATGTTCCGGAAAACTTGAGGGGCTGCCTCTGGCGCCACTTGCGAAAGACCCGGCAGCGCGCCCATCGCGCGCCGGATGGATTTCGCACAAGAAGGACTCTCTTATGACAATCAATTTCGACCACCACAAAGTCGAGCTCGACTGGGGCGGGCAGCCCCTGACGCTTGAAACCGGCAAGGTCGCCCGCCAGGCCGATGGCGCCGTGCTCGCAACGCTGGGTGAAACCGTGGTTCTGGCCACCGTCGTTTCCGCCAAGCAGCCCAAGGCCGGCATCGATTTCTTTCCGCTGACCGTCAACTACCAGGAAAAGTATTTTGCCGCCGGCAAGATCCCTGGTGGTTACTTCAAGCGTGAAGGCCGTCCGACCGAAGCCGAAACGCTGACCTCGCGCCTGATCGACCGCCCGATCCGTCCGCTGTTCCCCGCCGGGTACAAGAACGAGACGCAGGTCATCATCACCGTGCTCCAGCACGATATGGAGAACCAGCCCGACGTGCTCGCCATGGTCGCCGCCTCGGCTGCGCTCACCATTTCGGGCGTGCCCTTCATGGGCCCGATCGGCGCCGCCCGCGTCGGTTATGTCGATGGCGAATATGTCCTCAACCTGGCGATCGACCGCCGCGACGATTCCAAGCTCGACCTGGTCATGGCCGGTACTGCCGACGCCGTGCTCATGGTTGAATCGGAAGCCAGTGAGCTTTCCGAAGAGGTCATGCTCGGCGCCGTGATGTTTGGCCACCAGCAGAGCCAGAAGGTGATCGACGCGATCATCAAGCTTGCCGAACTGGCCGCCAAGGAACCCCGCGAATTCGAACCCGCCGATATGAGCGCGCTCGAAACCGAAATGCTCGCGCTGATCGAAACCGAACTGCGCGACGCCTACAAGAACACCGACAAGATGGCCCGCTACGACGCGGTCGACGCGGTCAAGGCCAAGGTCAAAGCTCACTTTATCCCCGAAGAGGGCGAAGCCGTCTACACCCCCGAACAGGTCGGCGCGGTATTCAAGTCGCTCCAGGCCAAGGTCGTGCGCTGGAACATTCTCGACACCAAGACCCGTATCGACGGTCGCGACCTCGAAACGGTCCGCCCCATCGTTTCCGAAGTCGGTGTCCTGCCCCGCACCCACGGTTCGGCCATCTTCACCCGCGGCGAAACCCAGGCGCTGGTCGTTGCCACCCTCGGCACGGCGGACGATGAGCAGTTCATCGATTCGCTCGAAGGCACCTACAAGCAGAACTTCCTGCTCCACTACAACTTCCCGCCCTATTCGGTCGGTGAAGCTGGTCGCATGGGTTCGCCCGGACGCCGCGAAATCGGTCACGGCAAGCTCGCATGGCGCGCCATCAACCCGGTTCGCCCCACCGCCGAAGAGTTCCCCTACACCCTGCGCGTGGTTTCCGAGATCACCGAATCCAACGGTTCGTCCTCGATGGCGACAGTGTGCGGCACCTCGCTGGCGCTGATGGATGCGGGCGTTCCCATGAAGAAGGCCGTCGCCGGCATCGCCATGGGCCTGATCCTCGAAGGTGAAAAGTTCGCCGTTTTGTCCGACATCCTGGGTGACGAAGATCACCTCGGCGACATGGACTTCAAGGTGGCCGGCACCCATGACGGCGTCACCAGCCTGCAGATGGACATCAAGATCGCCGGCATTACCGAGGAGATCATGAAGATCGCCCTGGCCCAGGCCAAGGACGGACGCAAGCACATCCTGGGCGAAATGGCCAAGGCCATCGACACGGCGCGGTCCGAAGTCGGCGAATTCGCTCCCCGCATCGAAACGCTGAAGATCCCGACCGACAAGATCCGTGAAGTGATCGGCACCGGTGGCAAGGTGATCCGCGAGATCGTCGAAAAGACCGGCGCCAAGATCAACATCGAAGACGATGGCACGGTCAAGGTCTCCTCGTCTGACGGCAAGCAGATCGATGCGGCCATCAAGTGGATCAAGTCGATCACCGATGAGCCCGAAGTTGGCGAAATCTACCAGGGTACAGTGGTCAAGACCGCCGATTTCGGTGCGTTCGTGAACTTCTTTGGCGCCAAGGACGGCCTCGTGCACATCTCCCAGCTGGCAGAAGAGCGCGTGGGCAAGACCACCGACGTCGTCAAGGAAGGCGACAAGGTCTGGGTCAAGCTTTTGGGCTTTGACGAGCGCGGCAAGGTTCGCCTGTCGATGAAGGTCGTCGACCAGCAGACCGGCAAGGAAAAGACCCGCGAAGAGGCCGACGCCGAATAGTTCGGCCAACCTCTCCATAATGATCAGCCCGGCGCCCCGAAAGGAGCGCCGGGTTTTTCGTGTCGCGGGCGCAAAAAAATGGTGATGAAATGTCGGGCGGACGCACCCGAAAGCGTCCTTGTGACAGACACGCATCCAAGGGAGAGAAAAATGCGCTTCATGGTCATGATAAAAGCCTCCGCCGACAGCGAGGCTGACGTTGAGCCCCAGGAAGGCCTGCTGCTTGAAATGGGCAAATACAATGAGCAACTGGTCAAGGCCGGGATCATGGTCGATGGCGCGGGCCTGATGTCGACGTCAAAAGGCGCCCGCGTCCAGGTCACGAGCGGCAAGCCCATCGTCACCGATGGCCCCTTCACCGAGATCAAGGAAGTGATCGCCGGCTTCTGGATCTGGAACTGTTCTTCGCTGCAGGAAGCCATCGACTGGGTCGCCAAATGCCCCATCGCCCATGGTCAGGACCGTTTCGAAATCCGTCAGATGCACGAGCTCGAAGACTTCGCCACCGAAGGTGAAGGCTATGAGCAGCACAAGAAGGTCGAAGCCGAGCTCGCGGCGCAAAAGTCGGGAGCCTGACCATGCCCAAAATTGTGTCCGCCGACGGCACGTCTATCGGCTATGAGACCCATGGCTCTGGCCCGCTGGTGATCCTTGTCGCCGGCGCCACGCAGTATCGCGCCATCGATTCGGGTTCTCCCAAACTGGCCGGCATGCTTTCCGAGCGCTTCACGGTTGCCCTTTATGACCGGCGCGGGCGCGGGGAAAGCGGCAACACCGAGCCTTACGCCGTCAACCGCGAGATCGAGGACGTCGAAGCCCTGATCGATGCGCTCGGCGGCACCGCCATGCTCTATGGCATGAGTTCGGGCGCCGTTCTGGCCCTGGAAGCGGCCGCTTCCCTGCCCAAGAAAATCACAAGCGTCATCTGCTACGAACCGCCCATCAATACCGCCCAGTCCAAGGACGAGGCACTTGCCGATCTGACCGAAATGGAGGTGTACAAGGCCAGCGGCGACGGCGCCGGGGCCATGGAAGCCTTCATGCTCTCGGTCGGCACCCCGCCCGAGCACGTCGAGGGCTTCAAGCAGAGCCCGCAATGGGCGGATTATGCCCGTGTGGGTGGCACGATTGCCCACGATTTCCGCATCATGGCCGAGGCCACAAAGACCGATATGAAGGCCCGTTGGCGGGGCATCGCCCAGCCGGTCCTTGTCGTAAACGGCGACCAGAGCTTTGATTTCATGGCCCCCGCCGCCGACACTGCCGCCACCTCGCTCCCCAACGCGACGCGGAAAACCCTGCCCGGACAGGGCCACGGCCCTGCACCCGAGATCATCGCCCCGGTCATCGTTGAATTTTTCTCCTGAGGCATCGAAATGAAAAAGACCCATTCGGGCTCATGCCATTGCGGCGCCGTCCATTTTACCGCCCCTTTCGATCTCGACGAGGGCATTCGCAAATGCAATTGCACCTATTGCTTCAAGACCGGCTATCGCAAGGCCTTTGCCTATGGCGATGCCGTCACGGTAACCGGGGGCGCGGCCCTTATCGGCCACTACGCCGCCGACCCTTCCTCATGGCCGGAGGGAACCATCGATCACATGTTCTGCACGAAATGCGGGACCCAGCTGTTTTCGCGCGGCTATCTCGAATTCGAGCCCTTCAACGGCTGGTTCCACGCCGTCAACGTGTCCACGCTCGACGACGTCACGCCGCAAGAGCTCGATGCCGCCCCGATCATCCACGAGGATGGCCTGCACGATCGGCAAATGCAGGCGCCTTCATTGACTGGCTATCTCTAAAGCGTGTCCAGTGAAAGTGGAAACGGTTTTACGGTTCGGACACGCGACAAAACAAGGATTTAGAGCAATTGAAGCGATTCGAAGAAGCGCTGAAAGGCTCTAGGCTGTGGTGACGATTTAATCATTTAAGCCACAGCATGACGCTGGCAATTTTGACGAAGCCTAGGAAGTGGGCGGCTCGCTTGTCATATCGAGTTGCGATGCGGCGCCACTGCTTGAGCTTGGCGAAAAAACCTTCGATGCCCCAGCGTTGCCGATAGGCGATCTTGTCGTAGCCATGTTGGTATTTGCGGTGGCGGCGGGGCGGGATCACTGGCTCGCCGCCTTCATCGAGAATGACATCATGGAGGCTATCGGCGTCATAGGCCCGGTCGGCGAGAACTTTGCCCGCGGCCAGTCCGGCGACCAGATCGCAGGCGGGTGCCATATCATTTTGCTGACCCGGCCCGAGCGCAAAGCGGACCGGCAGGCCAAGCGCATCAACTACGGCATGGAGCTTGGTGCCGAAACCGCCACGGGAGCGACCGAGAGCCTGGGTTTGCGCTCCCCCCTTTTTCGCCGCGCCCCTGCGGCCTGGGCCTGGGCGCGGATCACTGTGGCGTCGATGGCCAACCATTCGAGATCGGGAGCGTTTGCGACCGCCTCGAACAGACGATCAAACACGCCCATCTCGATCCAGCGGTAATAGCGCCGCTTGACCGTCTGGTAAGGACCGAACCGGTCTTCGGGCAGATCGCGCCAGCGGCCACCAGACCGGGCCATCCACAAAAGCGCATTGAAAAACCGACGCCCATCACTACGTGGGCCGCGCTTGCCCTTGCGACCGCCCGGGACAAACGGCTTGATCTGTTCCCACTGATCGTCGCGTAAAATCTCGCCATCCATCGCTGACCTCCCAAAAGTCAGCGTTGAATCTGATTTGCCGCGATGTGGGAATCCCAAAACATTAAATCGTCACTACAGCCTAGAGCCGTTCAGGATTTGATTGAATCAAATCCTTGTCTCTAAACCTTTGTTTTGTCGCGTGTCCGAACCGATAAAGTGGTATCCACTTTATCTGGACACGCTTAAAGCGGTGACCACCCCTCGGGCAACACGCGATGGGGCGGCGTGTGGCCGTCGAGAAAGGTGCGGATATTGACGATCACCGTCTCGCCCATCTCGATCCGCGCTTCCAGCGTTGCCGAGCCCATATGCGGGGTCAACATCACCTTGTCGGCCCGCGCCAGCTCCAAGAGCTTGGGGTTGGCGCCCTTCTTGTGCTCGAAAACATCGAGCGCGGCGCCCGAAAGATGGCCCGAGGCCACAAGATCGGCCAGCCCATCCTCGTCCACCAGTTCAGGCCGGGAAATATTGACGACGAACGCTCCGGGCTTGAGCCGCTTCATGCGCTCGGCCGACAAAATATCGACCGTGTCGCGCGTATGGGGCGTGTGCAGAGAGATGATGTCGACATGCTCGACCATCTCGTCGAGTGAGGCCCAATACGTCGCGCCCAGCGATTCCTCGATCTGCGGCGCTTTTCGCGTGCGGCCGCAATAATGGATCGAAAGCCCGAACGCCTTGGCGCGCCGCGCCACCGCCGTGCCGATCCGGCCCAGCCCCACGATGCCCAGCGCCTTGCCGCCCAGCCGCCGCCCCAGCATCCATGTGGGCGACCAGCCCGGCCAGGTGCCGTCCTTGAGCAGCACCCGCGCACCCTCGTTGATCCGCCGAGGCACGCTCAGCATCAGCGCCATCGCCATGTCTGCGGTGTCCTCGGTCAGAACCGATGGCGTGTTGGTCACGGTGATGCCCGCCGCGTGGGCAGCTTCGATATTGATATTGTCGAATCCATTGCCGAACTGGGCGATGAGTTTAACGCTTCCCGGCATCTGGGCGATGAACTCGGAATCGATGCGGTCGGTAATCGATGAAACCAGGACATCGGCTCCGCTCAGCGCGCTCAACAGCGCCGTCGAATCCAGCGGGGCATCGCTTTGGTTGAATGTGACCTCGAACAGCGCCGCCATCCGCGCCTCGACCGGCTCGGGCAGGCGGCGGGAAACGACGATTTTGGCCCGGTCCCGGGTCACACGATCACCATTATTGCAGACTAGCTCCGGCACCGGTTCTTTATGATTTTCAGCGACCATTAAGGTCGCGCGAGTACTGTTAGGGAAAAAGCGCCGTGCTGCAAAGTCCTGCCGCGCACGCCGGCGCAGCGTTCAGCCTGTTCGTGAGTAAAATATTGCGCTTTTTCATCTCCCTTCGCCTGCTGCTGGTGTTGGTCCTGGCCCTCGGCGCTCCGGCGTTTTCGGTCACCCCGCTCCTTGCCCAGAACGCCCAGACCGGCGCGGCAAGCGGACTGCCGATTCCGCGCTTTGTCTCGATGCGCAACGCCCCCACCAATGTCCGCGTCGGGCCGGGCACCAATTACGACATCGCCTTTACCTTCCTGCGCCCTGGCGTCCCTGTGGAAATCACCGCCGAATTCGATACATGGCGGCGCATCCGTGACGTTGAAGGCGATGAAGGCTGGGTACACCAGAACCTGGTTGTCGGCGACCGGACGGCGCTTGTCGCCCCCTGGCGGCAAGAGGGGCCCGTCGCCCTGCGCGTGGCGACCAGCCCCGATTCGGCGGTGCGTGCCTGGCTTTCCCCCAACATGCTGGTATCGGTGCGCACCTGCACCGGCACCGCCTGCGAGATCGGCCTCAGCCACACCGGCCCCGATGGTCGCGCCACCAGCTATCAGGGCTTTGTCGCCCAGGAAACGCTCTGGGGCGTCTATGAGGGCGAAGTCTTCGACTGACCGGCCCGTCAGTCGATCGGGTTGCATTCCACCATGTCATAGGGTGTGACCACGCATTCATGTCCGGCTGGGGCCGGCGGTGTCGTGGTCTGGCACGCGCTCGTCATCATCGCCGCGACGAGGACGAGAACCGTTTGCAGCAGTTTCATCGTCCCATCGCTCCGGTGTGCCCTATTGCGTGCGCTTGACCCGGACGATCACATCCACATGGGTCACTTTCATGCCCTCTGGCGCATCGGGAATGCCCGCGATCTTGATCGAATCGGAAGGGATATCCTCGATCCGCTGCTCATCCTCGATAAAGAAGTGATGGTGATCGGTGGTGTCGGTATCGAAATAGGACCGCGCCGCATCCACCGAAATCTCGCGCAACAGCCCGGCCTGCCGGAACTGGTGCAGCGAATTGTAGATCGTGGCCAGCGAAACCGAAACGCCCGCGCCCTCGGCTTCCGAATGGAGCTGTTCGGCGTTGACGTGGCGGTGTGGTCCGGAAAACAGAAGCTCGGCCAGCGCGAGCCGCTGGCGGGTGGGCCGCAGCCCGGCCATGCGCAGCACGGCCATCAGGCAGGGGCCGCGTGAGGGATGCGCCTCGGCCCTAATCGTTGCAGTCATCGGCTCTTTTTAGCGTTTGGAATTGCCATTATTAGGCCGGACTATACCGGTCGGGGCACCCCGACACAAGAACACACCCGGCGGGCCGCTTCGCTCCGCTGTTTTCGCGGCGGTAGCGCTGAGGGCAACGCTTTATAAGCTATTGAAAATAATAGGGATATTGATATTCTTGCAAGCTTGGGAACGCGGGCGGCAGGCTCGGTGTTATCCACCGTCACCACTTGAAAGTGATGCAGCCGGCCCGGTTCTGATTGCCAAGGGTCAGCCAAGGGGTCTAGACTCCATGGTGCCCGTCAGACATTGGGTGCACATCAGTATGGCTCCCGCGCCGGGCATTCGAAACCAGACCAAGAGGCCATCATGAGCTTGCGCGTTTCTGGCAAAAACATGGACGTCGGGGAAACACTGCGTGGCACCGCCACCGATCGGATCGACGCCGTGGTGGGTAAATATTTCGATGGAGGATATGACGGTCATCTCACCCTCGAGCCTGAAGGTATCGGGTTCAAGGCCGACTGCATGATACATCTCGATACCGGCGTCGTTCTGCAGGCGACGGCCTCTGCCAACGATGCCATAGGGGCCTATGAGGATATGGCCACTCACATCGAAAAGCGCCTGCGGCGCTACAAGCGAAAGCTCAAGAACCACAGGCGCGCCACCAACGGGTCCGGGGATGGCTATTCGGCCTATGTGCTCGCCGCGCCCGATGACGATATCGAGCTCGACGAGGATTTCGCTCCCCCCGTCATTGCCGAAGCGACCTCCAATCTGCGCACCATGAGCGTGGGCGAGGCCGTCATGGAGCTTGATCTGTCACAGTCCGATGTAATTGTGTTCCGGCACGCTGGACATGGGGGCATGAATGTGGTTTACCGCCGGGCCGACGGGAACATTGGATGGATCGATCCGGCCCTGTCGCAAACATGACGCGCATTGGCGCGTTTCCGGGAAGGGTGGATGCCACCCTTTCTGCCGGGAAACGCGCCGGACACACCGCCCGCCGGCCGTTGTATAGGACAATGGACATGGCGTGGGCTTGAGACGAGATTGTCGGCGGTCATTGAAGAGAAACGTCACCCAAAAGGTTTGTTAAATGGAACTTGCTGACATCCTGTCGCAGGATTCGATCATTGCCTGCGCTAAGGTCGCGAGCAAACGCCAGCTCCTTCAACTTCTGGCTGATCGTGCGTCTGAACTTGTCGGTATCGATTCGCAGGTGATCTTCGAGACCCTGCAGAACCGCGAACAGCTTGGATCGACCGGCCTGGGCAATGGCATTGCCATCCCCCATGGCAAGATCAAGGGCTTGCCCTGCGTCACGGCGGTTTTTGCCAGCCTTGCGCAGCCGATCGATTTCGACGCGGTCGATGACCAGCCCGTGGATCTGGTCATGATGCTTCTGGCCCCGGAGGGCTCTGGTGCCGATCATTTGAAGGCGCTCAGCCGTGTCGCGCGCCTTTTGCGCGCCGATGGCGTCGTCGATCGGCTTCGCGCCACCAAGGACGGAACCAAGCTTCGCGACATCCTCACCACGCCGTCCGAAGCCATCAACGCGGCCTGATCCACGCGATCTAGAGCGTTTCCAGAATAAGTGGATACCACTTATTCGGTTCGGAAACGCGCCAAATCAGGGACTTAGAGCATGTCTGAGCTTGATTGAATCGATTGTGGATTCCCAAATCGGCTTGGATGTGATTCATCATTGATGCTGGATTGGAGGCCAGCATCCATGATCAAGCCCTATTCCGATGATTTGCGCGAACGTGTTGTTGCTGCAGTTGGCACCGGGGAAAGTTGCCGGTCTGTCGCCGCCCGTTTTGGCGTTGCGGTTTCTTCGGTTGTGAAGTGGTCGCAACGCTCGAGGTCCACGGGGTCGGTCACACCAGATCGAATGGGTGGCCGGCGTCCTGTCATTCTCAATGCGCACAGGCAATTTGTTCTTGAACAGTTTCAGCAGACTCCGCACCTGACCGTGCGGGGTCTGCAAGCGCTTTTGGCCGCACAAGGCGTACAGGTATCCCATGATAGCATATGGCGCTTTATCCGGCGCGAGGGTCTGAGCTTTAAAAAAAAGCCTGTTCGCGCTTGAGCAGGCTCGGGCTGCGGTCGCCCGTCAGCGGCAGCGCTGGAAGTCCTGGCAGGCTTGGCTCGATCCATCGCGGTTGGTGTTCATCGATGAGACGTGGATCAAGACCAATATGGCGCCCCTGCGTGGATGGGGTCCAAAAGGGCGGCGGCTCAAGGGCTATGCGCCGCACGGCCATTGGCGCACCATGACCTTCCTGGCCGGATTGCGCATGGACGGCCTGACGGCGCCCTGCGTGTTCGATGGCCCAATCAACGGGCTCTCGTTCCGCGCCTATGTCGAGCAGGTCCTGATCCCCACGCTCAAGCCGGGTGACATCGTCATTCTCGACAATCTGGGCAGCCACAAAAGCAAGGCCGTGCGGGACGCCATTCGCGCCGCGGGCGCGCGCCTATGGTTCCTGCCGCCCTACTCACCGGACCTCAACCCCATCGAGCAGGTCTTCGCCAAGATCAAGCATTGGATGCGTATAGCGCAACAACGCACGATCGAAGAAACATGGCGCCTGATCGGACACCTCGTCTCAACCATCAAACCCCAGCAATGCAGAAACTACTTCAAGAACGCAGGATATGCTTCAATAAAAACCTGACATGCTCTAGAGCAATTGAAGCGATTCGAAGAAGAGCGGAAATGCTCTAGCCGCCTGGGTTGAACAGGGCCGCCCCCGCAAGGGCGGCCTTCCGTATCGCCCGGCGCCAATATCGTGCATTCCGATGCATCGAAATCGGTATAGACGCTCTCGATTGTCTGGGCCGACGCCCCGGCCATGCTCAACAGCACAGCCATCACCACATCGCGCCCGTGAGGCCAACCGGACGAGCGTCAGCGAGGACCCCGGCCGACTTTTTGGCCGCGCCCTCGCAGGCGCAACGAAGGACATAGGCGCGGTTTTAGCGCCGTCATGTCCGCAGTGGTGCGTGCCGTGAGAGGAAACGGACAAGCGTCAGCGAGGACCCCGGCCAACTTTTTGGCCGCCCCGCCGGAGGGCCAGCGAGAACCATAGGGCGGTTTTAGCCCGTCATGGTTTTCGCGGTGCGGCCCGTGAGGCAGTATGGACGAGGCATCGCCGAGGACCTCGCGCGTCGTCGCGCGCCCCGTCGGAGGCGCAGTGGCGGGCATAGGGCGGTTTTAGCCCGTCATGGTTTTCGCGGTGCGGCCCGTGAGGCAGTATGGACGAGGCATCGCCGAGGACCTCGCGCGTCGTCGCGCGCCCGTCGGAGGCGCAGTGGCGGGCATAGGGCGGTCTTAGCCCGTCATGCCCACCACGGTACGCGCCGTGAGACATAACTAATGCAAAGTCGCCAGGCGCACTTCGTGCCCGTCGATCCAATCCATGATCGCCTCTTCGCTGTCGGCGATCAGCACTGGGGCGCCGTCGGCGCTCATCAGAAGTTCCAGGCGCTGTTCGGCGGGCGCCATGGCGGCCTGGGGGATGAACTCGGCCAGTTCGCCGGCGTCCATCTGCTTGCGGAAAACGACATCCCCGGCGCCCAGCGCGGCGAACTGCGCGGCGGTCAGCGCCTTGAGCGGTTCGGCCGAAACACCCAGATGGGCGTCGGTGAACGCTGTCTTTTCAATGGGCTTGTTCATAACGCATACCTCTCTACTCGACCGAACGGATCTCGATACGGCGGGTCACAGTCTCGGTGACGGGCCGGTATACGGTGATAACGAGGAGGCCGTCTTTCAGTTCGGCGCCCTCTATCCTCATGCCGTCGGCAAGCAGGAAAGTGCGCTGAAACTGCCTTGCGGCAATGCCGCGATGCAGATAGTGGCGCGCACCGTCTTCAGTCTGCCGGCCCCGCACGATCAGCTGATTATCCTCCCCAATCACTTCCAGATCGTTACGAGAAAATCCCGCAACCGCAATGGCGATCGAATAGGTCTCGTCCCCATCCTGGGCGGTCACCCGCTCGATATTGTAGGGAGGATAACCTTCCGAGGCCCGTGCGAGCCGGTCGAAACGTTCTTCGAACGTATCGAAGCCCAGAAGGAATGGGGCGGAAAACAGCGATACCCGTGTCATCGGTCGTTCATGTCCTTGATACCAAGCAACATCCTGACGCTGAACCTGTTTTAGGCTTCATCGTCACTTGGCTATGATATGGGTGACCGTGCGCGCCGTTCAAGAGAACATGTCATGCTGAAAGAACTTGCCGTCTCCATCGTCATGCCCGCCTATAGGGCGCAAGCCACCATCGCGCGCGCCGTCGCTTCGGCGCTGGCCCAGACCCATGTACACTTTGAATTGATCGTGGTTGCCGATGACCAGGAGGATTATGAGGCCATTCTGGGCCGCGCCGGTATCGCCGATCCACGCCTGCGCTTTTTGTCGTCGGGGCTGATCGGCGCAGGGTCCTGCCCGGCCCGCAATGTGGGCCTGGACGCCGCCCGTTACGAAATCGCCGCCATTCTGGACGCCGATGACGCCTTCAAGCCCGAAAAGCTCGAAATCATGACGCCACTGGCCATCCAGTACGGCCTTGTGTCCTGCGCGCTGGACGTCACCACCCCCGACGGCACGCATCTGCGCTATGTGGGCAAGGGCGAAAACCGGCTGCTTTCGCCCGGTGACTATAAATTCACGAATTTTTCAATGGATTCCATGCTGGTCCACGACCGCCGCCGCGCCGATCCGCGCTTTTCGACCACCCAGCCCTCGATGACCGATCTCGACTTCCTTTTGAAACTCTTTGCGACGGTGCCGGCCTGTTTCCACGTCGGCGCGCCCCTGCACGATTACGTGAAGATGCCCGTGTCGCTCTCCAACGGTCCCGGCGTTACCCAGAGGATGGTCGCCTCCAAGACCATGATGCGCAAAGGTCTGGCCGAGGGGCGCTACCCTCTGGCCGACCCGACGGGAATCGTGGGCATGGGGCGGTTTCTCGACATCTCGCTTGCCGCCGAAAAAACCTACGCCCCGCGCCCCGGCGCCAACCCGCCCGATCTGTTTGAAGATCACCTCGAACATCTTTTAAAGCGATAAGCCCAGGCTGGGCGCGGCGGCGGACGGCGTTTCCGCTTCCATGCATCCCATCGCCACGAGGGTTTTCCGCATCGCAACATCGAGCGGCGTGTGCGGCTCGGCTCCCAGAAGCTCCACCAGCCGCGTGTTGTCCATGCGCATCGGATGACGCCAGACCGCCGCGATGTCCGCCGCCTCGCGCGCAAACCCGCCAAACGGCGCCAGAAGCGCCATCCCCCACCAGGGAAAGCGCCAGACTGCCAGCTTGCGCCCCACCTGCCGCTCGATGGCCTCGATCATCACCCTTCCGCTCCCATCATAAACCCCCTCGAACTGCACGCGCTCGAACGGTTTGAGGCGTTCGGGCACCTCGAGCAGCAACGCGAATGCCTCGGCAAGGTCGGGCAGATACGCCCAGCTGTGCCCGGTCCCGCGCGCGATGTTGACGATCCGCCGCACCGGCTTGCCCGGTGCCACCATGGCCTGGGCAAACCAGCTTGACCGCGCTCCCGGCCCGAAAAAATCTCCTGCCCTAACGATCAGGCTTTCCACCTCGGGTGCTGCCTCCTCAAGCCGTGCCTCGAGCGCGACGCGAATGCGGCCCTTGACGCTTTTTGGGTTCTGCGGGCTTGTTTCGCTCAGCACCGGCGTTTGCGCCGGATCGAAATTATAGACGGTGCCCGGAAGCACGATCCGCGCGCCCACCGCCCGTGCAGCAGCGATGGTGTTGTCGATCATCGGCAATACCAGCTTGTCCCAATCGCGATAGCCCGGCGGGTTGACCGCGTGAATAATGGTCGAAACCCCTTCCGCCGCGCGCAACACATCCGCCCGGTTCATGGCGTCTCCGCCCACCCACCGGATTCCTGTCGGTCCGTTGCGCTGCGCTGTGCCGAGGTCCCGCGCCAGCCCGCGCACCGTCCAGCCCTTGCCAGGCAGGGCGGCGGCGATAGCGCCGCCCACCCCGCCAGTGGCCCCCAGAACCAATGCCGTTCTCTTTTCGCTCTCCATGATCAAAATCCTTCGTCCGCATTTCCGATGAACGAAAAATGGGCTCCCATGCATTGAAAATAAATTGTCAAAACTTAAAGCGTTGCCTACAAGAAATTTATGAAGCAAGCCGTCACCTGGGACGACCAGCGCATTTTCCTCGCTGTCCTCGAAGCGGGCAGCCTTTCGGGCGCGGCACGCCGACTTGGTCTGTCCCACCCCACCGTCCGCAGCCGCATCGAGGCGCTTGAAACCGATCTGGGCACCGTACTGTTCACCCGCTCGATGACCGGGCTCACGCCCACCGAGGCGGCAGAGGCCCTGCGCGAGCCGGCCCGCGCCATGGCCATCGCGTCGGAGGTTTTTACGCGCCGCGCTTCGGCGCCCTTCGGGGAAATCGCCGGCATCGTGCGCCTGAGCGTGCCCGAGTTCATGGGCATCGAAGTCATTCCCGCGATGCTCGAAACTCTCCGGACGTCGCACCCGGCCATTCGCATCGAGCTCTCATTATCCAATCTGCGGGCCGACCTGTTGAGCCAGGAGGTCGATCTTGCGGTCCGCACGGTCGCGCCGGACCAGAAAGCGCTTGTGGCCCGCAAGGTTGCAACCATTCCTTTGGGCATGTTTGCCAGCCACGCCTATGTGGCGCGTCGCGGCCGGCCTGAAACGCTTGAGGATCTGGCCGATCACGACATGATCGGGCCCGATCGCGATCCGCTCGATCTCCAACTTGCCCAGCGGCTGGGTCTGACCTTTGCCTTCAACCGCATGGTGCTGCGCACCGACAGTCATCCGGCCCAGATCGCCGCGGCCCGGGCCGGGGTGGGCATCGCCGTGGCGCAGGTTCCGTTGTGCGAGGCCGACCCGCGCCTCGTGCGCATCCTGCCCGGTTACGCACCGGTCGAAATGGGCACCTGGATCGTCACCCATGAAAACCTGGCCCGCGTGCCGCGCGTCCGCGCCGTGTTCGATACGCTCGTTGCCGGTTTCCACGCCATGATGCGCAAGCCATTGGAGCTCGACGCAACCAGTTCGCCTCCTCGCGCGTTATAATATCGTCCTTTTTCGGGACGAACCTTCAAATGCTGTTGTGGGGACAAAATGGAAGACGCAGGAATTGGCTGGATTGCAGCCATCATCATCGGCGGTCTGGCTGGCTGGATAGCTTCGGCCATCATGAAGACCGGCACGGGAATTTTTCTTAACATCGTTCTCGGCATCGTCGGTGCGGCGATTGCCAGCTTTCTGTTTGGTATTATCGGAATCTCGTTCGGCGGCTGGTTTGGCTATCTGATTGCCGGGCTGATCGGCGCGTGCATTCTCATCGCGCTTGTCAGGGCCGTTCGACGCTAAAAAGTTTGCAAAAAGCGATATTCAGGCCGGCGCCCGTCCCAGGGCGCCGGTCTTTTTCGTGCCTTGGTAGAGTCACCCTTGGTCGATATCCATAGGCCGCCAAAGACCACTTGGTAGCGTTTGCCTTCTATTTTTCCCCCGACCACCGACACAAAGGGGGACTTCATGCCAAACGGCCGCCGTCTGCCCTCGCGGCAAAAATGGTGTAGCGAGGCGGGCACCTCCGCCGTCGAATTCGCGCTGATCGCACCCGTTTTCCTGCTGCTTATGTTCGGCGCCATTGGCTATGGCATCTATTTCGGTGCCGCCCACTCGGTCCAGCAGCTGGCCGCCGACGCGGCCCGTGCCGCGGTTGCCGGGCTCTCGGACGCCGAGCGCATCTCGCTGGCCAATGCCTTCCTCGCCGGCAATGGCGCGGCCTATGTGTTGCTCGACCCCGATCGCCTGACCATCCAGGCCACCCCCAGCCCGTCCGATCCCGACCAGTTCCTGGTCAGCATCAGCTATGATGCCTCCGCGCTTCCCATCTGGAACCTCCATCCCCCTTTGCCCCTGCCCGGCAAAACCATCAGTTTTTCCTCCACCATTCGCAATGGCGGGGTGTGATCGATGGACCCGTTCGCCCGCTTCCTCGCCGATATCAGGGCCAATGTCGTAACGCTTTTTGCCGCCGGCGCCCCGGTGCTGCTCGGCGTTGCCGCTTTCGCCGTCGATGAAGCCTCGCTTCACCTCGAAAAGCGTCGCTTGCAATCGGCCGCCGATCTGGCCGCCATCCATGCCGCCGCCAGTCCCGCCAACGCCGCTGACCGCGTGCGGCTGGCGCTGGCCGATGCTGGGTATGACCTTCTGCCCGAAACAATCATCGTCCAGACCGGCCATTACGCCCCCGATCCATCGCTCGCGCCCGCTGATCGTTTCGCCCCCGATACCGGCCCCGTCAACGCGGCCCGGGTCACCCTGCGCAGTGAGGGCACCGTTCATTTCGCTTCAATTTTCGGCTTTCCCCCGCCCCGGATCGGTGTTGTGGCCACCGCCAGCGCCACGCCCCAGGCCGCCTGGTCCATCGGCTCACGCCTCGCCAGCCTCGATGGCGGCGTGCTCAACGCCGTGCTGGGCGGCCTCCTGGGCACCGAGCTGTCCCTGACGCTCCTCGACTACAACGCCATCGCCAGTGTCGATATTTCGCTCCTCGACTTTCTCGACGCGCTGGCCGGTGAAGTCGATCTGGAGGTCGGCACCTATTCCGAACTGCTCGATGCCGACGTCTCGCTCGGCGCCATCGCTGCCGCCATCGCCTCTGCTTCGGGAGGCAATGCGGTTCTTGTGAATCTGGCCGGGCTGATTGACGATTCTATCAGTGTGGATATGGCGCGCCTTATCGTCGCCGAGGGGCTGGCCGGACTGGCGCTCGGCACCTCGGCGGCCGTCGAGGCCAGCGTCGATGCGCTCGGGCTCCTGTCCGCCGCCGCGCTGGTGGCCGATGGCAACCGCTATGTCAGCCTCGAACTGGGGGCCGGCGTGCCGGGCATCGCGGGCATCGATATGGCGCTTGTGATTGGCGAGCCGCCGGTCACCGGCTGGTTCACGCTATCGGGCGAGGGCGATTACCTGCGCACCGCCCAGACCCGGCTCCGGCTCGATATCTCGGTTCTGGGCAATGGCGGCGGGCTGGGTCTTCTCGACATCAGCCTGCCCATCTATGCCGAACTCGCCCCCGCCGAGGCGCAGATGACCAGCCTGTCCTGCCCGCCCGGTCGCCCCGATCAGGGCACGGCCACTATCGCCGCCAGCCCCGGCGTGCTGCGGCTCGCCGTCGGCCATACCCCGCAATCGGCGTTTCTCGATACCCAAAGCCCGCTGGTCATCACCAAAACCCCGATCGTCTCGCTTCTGGGCGGCATCGCTCGGGTCAGTGCCCGCGCCGATATCTCAATGAGCCAGACGAGCCCTGTTCCGCTCTATTTCACCGCCCTTGACGCCGCCAACGGCACCGTGCGCACGGCAGCCACGCAAACACCCGTCTCGAGCCTTACCGGCGCGCTGATCGGCGATCTCGATCTCGAGCTGGAGCTTCTTTCGATCAACCTGCTCGGCTCCCTGCTTTCGGGCGCGCTCGGCACCGTGGAAACCCTGCTCGACCCTGTCCCGCTGGTCCTCGATGAGGTCCTGATGGTGCTGTTCGACGCTCTGGGCATCGGGCTGGGCGAAGTCGATGTGGCCGTCCACGGCTTCGACTGCCGCAACGCCGCCCTGGTGCAATAAGGTTCCCGAAGGGGTTCCGGCACCCTCGCCGCCACACCCTCCCCTGGTCATCCCGGCCCTGAGCCGGGAGCCAGTACACTCGGCGTTCGTGATAGAAGCATCGCCTCGGCGCCCGGAACAACGCCGGTGTGAAGTTCGATTTCCCACTTCGCCACCCACGCTGCCCGGACGAAAGCCGAGGGTCTGCATCCTCGCCGCCACACCCCCCCTTGGTCATCCCGGCCTTGAGCCGGGATCCAGTACACTCGGCATTCGTGATAGAATCCAACAAGTCCGCCGTTGACTCGGGTCTTCGTCCGGGACGACGCCGGTGGGAACGATCGATTTTGTAATCCGCTTCAAGCCGCCACCTTCGCCGCCCCGGCGAAAGCCGGGGCCCAGCAGCATCCCGGTAGTCGACGACTTAAATGCTCGCGCTACCCCTTCGCCTTGCCATTGGGATGGAGCGTTTCGCCCCGCGCCAGCATGGCGACGAATTTTTCGATATTGCGGGCCCGCGTCTCGGCCCTCTTGACCCCGTTGATCCGGAACATCAGCGCATAGAGATTGGCGCGGTTGAGCGTTTCATAAACCGCGAGCGCCTCGGGGTTTGCCCGCACCGCTTCGACAAAATCCTCGGGCATGGTGAACTCGGCTCCCGACGAATACGCCGCGTCCCAGCGCCCGTCTCCCTTGGCGGCCTCGACCTGGATCAGCCCCGGCTCGCGCATCAGCCCGTCTTCGATCAGCTTTTCGGCATGCCGGGTGTTGATCTGGCTCCAGATCGATTTCTTGCGCCGCGGGGTAAAGCGCAAAAGGTATGATTTTTCGTCGTGCTTTTTCTTGATCCCGTCGATCCACCCCCAGCACAACCCGGCCCGCACCGCCTCCTCATAGGTGATCGTCTCGACCCCCGAGCCCTTCTTGAAAAACTGAACCCAAACCTCATCCCAGGCGCCCCCATGCTGGGCCAGCCAGCCATAAAAGCTATCGAAATCGGCAAACGGACGAATTTTGTCGGGATCTGGAATGACGGGCGGCATGACGACTCCTCTTTTGTGCGACTCTACAGCGAGGCGTCTTGCGTGCAAGGGAGGAAGGAAGGCCTCCTCACCCGTCTGGCTACGCCATCCGACCTCTCCCCCAAGGGGAGAGGTGAAGCACGGGGGCTTGCGGCGTTTCTTACCTCTCCCTTGGGGGAGAGGTCGGCGCGAAGCGACGGGTGAGGGGGCCTTCCTTGTGCAATGCCGAGTGGCTTTGGAAGAGCGCGGCGAGGACCCCGGCGACCGTTCGCCGCCCCGCGGTAGGGCCGGCGCGCGTCATATCGTGAGCGGCGCAGCCCGTGAGACGGAACAAACCAATTCGCGGCGCCAGCGCCCCCGAAAAACGTCAACATCAAAGGAAGAATGGTGGAGCCAAGCGGGATCGAACCGCTGACCTCCTGCATGCCATGCAGGCGCTCTCCCAGCTGAGCTATGGCCCCAAATCTTGGGTGGCGCATCAGGCGCCGTCCGGGTGGTCCCTCAGGTGCCCTGAGCGAACGGGCGGAACCTAGTGAGAAGTGTTTTGCGACGCAAGAGCAAATTTCACCCTGCGTCGCAAATTTTTCTTGCGCGTACTATCCGTGCCCCGCCAACCGGCAACTGCCCGACCCGACGAGGCGAAGCCGAGGAGCCCGGCGACCGTTCGCCGCCCTGCCGGAGGGCCAGCGCGCGGCATAGCGCGGCTTTAGCGCGTCATGCCGCGCGCGGTGCGGCCCGTGAGGCAAAACAATCGAGCGCTTTAGCGCTCGTCATCATCCACTTCGACGTCGAAATCGATGTCGTCTTCGTCGTCATCGGTCTCCAGGAAGCTGTCGTCGTCGTCGCCGCCCAGATCTTCGTCCACTTCGACGTCCTCGACATCGGGGATATCGTCGTCGTCATTGTCATCATCGTCGTCGCTATCGGCTTCCGCGTCGCTGAGCGAAATGACTTCGGCGCCCGCCTCCTGGGCGGCGACATCCACATCGGCTTCCTCGACTTCTTCTTCCTCAGCGACCTTCTCGGCCTTGCGCTCCTTGGCGCCGTACTTGGTGGCCGCCTTTTCCTGAGCGGCTTCGAAAAAGCTCAGGGGATAGGATTTGCCGGTATAGGGCGAGACCACGGGGTCCTTGCCCAGATCGTAAAATTTCTTGCCCGTCACCGGGCATGTCCGCTTGGTACCGCGTTCGTCACTGGCCAAGGCAATTCCCCATTCATCTGCTGCTGTAGGGTTGGCATTTCGAGCGCCCCGAAAAACGCTATCGGCTTTTTATTAAGGGGCGCAACAGGCATAAAGTGTGGGCGCAACACCCCGGATAGGAAAGGGCGGCCACGTTGGGGTTCGGTTAGCGTGAAATTTTCGCTGCTGTCAAACCCAAAATTTAAGCGGCCCTGCCCGCAATTGGCAGGCAGATGCGATCATGCTAAGCCCGACCTCGTTTTTACCCTTTCCAGTCCCGGTTCGTTTGCCATGTCCCATGCCCTCCCGCCGCGTCCGCGCGCCAGTCACAATGCCGGCGCCCTTTCCGGGTCCATAAGGGTGCCCGGCGACAAGTCGATTTCCCACCGCGCCATGATGTTCGGCGCCATGGCGCTCGGCCGCTCCACCGTCACCGGCCTGCTCGAAGGCGAGGATGTGCTGGCGACGGGCCGCGCCATGCAGGCTCTTGGCGCCCGGGTCGAAAAGATCGGCGAGACCTGGCAGATCGACGGATTGGGCGTCGGCGGTTTTCTCGCGCCCCAGGCCGATCTCGATTTCGGCAATGCCGGCACCGGCGTGCGCCTGACCATGGGGCTTGTCGGCGCCTATCCGTTCGTAACCCGTTTTATGGGCGATGCCTCGCTTTCGGCGCGCCCCATGGGCCGCGTGCTCGATCCGCTGCGCGCCATCGGCGTCGAAGTTGTCGAGCACCATGAAAACCGCCTGCCCATAGCCCTCAAGGGCCCAGCCGATCCCGTGCCGGTGCATTATCGCGTGCCCATGGCCTCGGCCCAGGTCAAATCCTGCGTTCTGCTGGCCGGCCTGGTCATCCCCGGCACAACCACGGTCATCGAACCGATCATGACCCGCGATCACACCGAAAAGATGCTTGAAGGCTTCGGCGCCGATATTGCCGTCGCCACCGATGCAGATGGCGTGCGCACCATCACCGTGGCCGGCCTGCCCGATCTCAAGGCCCAGGAACTGATCGTCCCCGGCGATCCGTCTTCGGCCGGCTTCCCGCTGGTCGCGGCCCTCATCGTGCCGGGCTCGGAGGTGACCATCGAAAACGTTCTGATGAACCCCACCCGCACCGGGCTGATCGATACGCTCATCGAAATGGGCGGCGACATCACAATCGAGAACCGCCGCGTCTCGGGCGGCGAGGATATCGCCGACCTCCGCGTCAAACATTCGGCGCTCAAGGGTGTCTCGGTCCCCGCTTCCCGCGCCCCCTCGATGATCGACGAATACCCGGTCCTTGCCGTCGCTGCCGCCTTTGCCGAAGGCGTCACCCACATGGAAGGGCTCGAGGAATTGCGGGTAAAAGAATCCGACCGCCTCGCCGCCGTCGCCCGCGGGCTCGAGGCCAATGGCGTTGTCTGCGAGGAGGGCCAAGATTTCCTCACCGTCACCGGCAAGGGGTCCGTTCCCGGCGGCGGCAGTGTCGCAACCCATCTCGATCACCGCATCGCCATGAGCTTTCTCGTCATGGGCCTGGCCGCCGACAAACCCGTCACCGTCGATGACGACAGGATGATCGCCACGTCCTTCCCCAGTTTCGAGCCCGATTTCACCCGGCTGGGCGCCGGCTTTTCGAGAAGCGAGGACGCCGCATGATTATCGCGGTCGATGGACCGGCGGCTTCGGGCAAGGGCACCATCGCCGCCGCGCTGGGCCGGCACTTTAACCTGCCGCACCTTGATACCGGCCTGCTCTACCGGGCCGTCGGGCTGGCGGTCAAAGCCCATATCGATGCCCCCGGCATCGAGGCGCTGGCCACCAGGGCCGCCCAGGAACTGGACGCCGCCGCCATCGACCCCGAATATTTGCTCGGTGCGGAAGTGGGCGTTCTGGCCTCAAAGATCGCCGTCTTCCCTGGCGTGCGCAAAGCCCTCTTTGCCTTCCAGCGCGATTTCGCAACCCAGCCGCTCGGCGCCGTGCTCGATGGCCGCGATATCGGCACCACAATCGCCCCCGAAGCCGACGCCAAGCTGTTTATCGTCGCCGACGCCCACATTCGCGCCGACCGCCGCGCCCGCCAGATCGAGGCGCGCGGCCAGAATGTCGATCGCGAAAAGCTTCTTGCCGATATTAAGGCCCGCGACGCGCGTGACGCCGCCGCCCCCCATGGCGGATTTCACCCCGCGCACGATGCGGTCTTGCTCGATACGACCAATTTGGATATAGAAGCCGCCATTACGGCAGCCATCGCGCAAGTGGAGGCGGCTATCGCCCGCAAGTCGGCCCGCTCTTAAAAGAGCGAAGGCAAAATCCAAGCTTGCGGCGTTGGGCCACAAATCTTTCGCACCCGAACCCGCCTTAAGGGTTCACCTGCCCTGTCAGTATTCGCCGGTTTGAAAATCAGCGCTGCCAATCCCATATGGGGTGGAGCGCCGCTTTGATTGCGGCAAATTCTTATTCACATCGTCAACACCAACCCAATGTTCCGGGCAGGCCGCTCGGAATGGAGTTTTAATGGCTAACCAGACCGCATCTGCAGAAGATTTCGAACAGCTCCTTTTCGAGAGCTTTCACGACATCGATCCCGTCGAGGGCACCGTTGTCAAAGGCAAGGTCGTCGCGATCGAAAAAGACCTCGCCATCATCGACGTTGGACTGAAGACCGAAGGCCGCGTGCCGATGAAGGAATTCGGCGCCGCCGGCCGCGACGGCACCATTGCCGTGGGCTCGGAAGTCGAAGTCTATGTCGACCGCGTCGAGAACGCGATGGGCGAGGCTGTCCTCTCCCGTGAGAAGGCCCGCCGCGAAGAAAGCTGGGTCCGCCTCGAAGTCCTTTACGACAAGGGCGAAAAGGTCGAAGGCCAGATCTTCAACCAGGTCAAGGGCGGTTTCACCGTCGATCTCGATGGCGCCGTGGCCTTCCTGCCGCGCTCCCAGGTCGATATCCGTCCCATCCGCGACATCGCTCCGCTGATGAACGTTCCCCAGCCCTTCCAGATCCTCAAGATGGACAAGCGCCGCGGCAATATCGTCGTTTCGCGCCGCGCCATTCTCGAGGAATCGCGCGCCGAACAGCGTTCGGAAATCGTCCAGCAGCTCGAAGAGGGCCAGGTGGTCGAAGGCGTCGTCAAGAACATCACCGATTACGGTGCGTTCGTTGATCTGGGCGGCATCGACGGCCTGCTGCACGTCACCGATATCGCGTGGCGCCGCGTCAATCATCCCAACGAAGTCCTGGCGATCGGCGAGACCATCAAGGTCCAGATCATCCGCGTCAATCAGGAAAGCCATCGTATTTCGCTGGGCATGAAGCAGCTCCAGGCCGACCCCTGGGAAGGCATTGCCGCCAAGTACCCGGTCGAAGCCAAGTTCACTGGCCGCGTGACCAACATCACCGATTACGGTGCGTTCGTCGAACTCGAGCCGGGCATCGAAGGCCTGATCCACGTCTCGGAAATGAGCTGGACCAAAAAGAACGTCCACCCGGGCAAGATCGTCTCGACCTCCCAGGAAGTCGAAGTGGTCGTTCTCGAAGTCGATCCCGAAAAGCGCCGCATTTCCCTCGGCCTCAAGCAGACCCTCTCCAATCCGTGGGAAAGCTTTGCCGACAAGTTCCCCGTCGGCGCCGAGATCGAAGGCGAAGTCAAGAACAAGACCGAATTCGGCCTGTTCATTGGCCTCGACGGCGATGTGGACGGCATGGTCCACCTCTCCGATCTCGACTGGAACCGTCCGGGCGAAGAAGCGCTTGAGGATTACAACCGTGGCGATATCGTCAAGGCCAAGGTTCTCGACGTCGATATCGACAAGGAACGCATTTCCCTCGGCATCAAGCAGCTGGGTTCCGATGCGATGGCTGATGCCGCTGCCGGCTCCGATGGCCTCCGCAAGGGTGCCATCGTCACCACCGAAGTCACCGCCGTTACCGATGGTGGCCTCGAAGTGCGCCTCGCCGATACCGACCTCACCGCCTTCATCCGCCGCTCCGATCTGAGCCGCGACCGTGAAGACCAGCGCCCCGAACGCTTCGCCGTCGGCGAAAAGGTCGATGCCCGCATCACCCAGTTCGACAAAAAGACCCGCCGCATCGGCCTGTCCATCAAGGCCCTTGAAATCGCCGAAGAAAAAGAAGCCGTCGCCCAATACGGCTCCTCGGACTCCGGCGCTTCGCTGGGCGACATTCTTGGCGCTGCGCTGAAAGGCCAGGACAAGAAGTAAGCGCACGGAGTGCTGCCAGGAAAAGTGGCTCCCACTTTTCCGGTTCGGCAGCGCGACCACAAATAAGTGTGTTTGACTTTAAGGGGCTCGCGCGAAAGCGCGGGCCTCTTTTTTGATGCCGAGTTGTTGGTGGGCAGCCTTCTCAAGGGTTTGCGTCTGAGTTGCGGTAGGGGGCGTCGGCATGGGTGGTCAAAAGATATAGGCTGACGTTCAGTAAACCTGCGTAGTTGAAGAGTCCGCGCCTAATGCTGCCATCGCAAATAGCTACCGTTGTTCTCCAAATGCCCGACGCAAGAACGTCTCATCTTGGTTCTGAAAGGGCTGCTCTCCAATTTTGGATGCGTTTGTCGCTAGGTTTGAAACAGCCGCTTAAAGTGCTGTAGCTTGCGAATCTATCTCCTTCGGGCTGAAAGCGAAGCGGCATCCACATGAACAGTGCCCGACGAAAGGTCCATCTCCCTCCCAAATCTCGAGCAGCATGAAGTCCCCTGTGTCTGGCAAAAGCCTGAGGAATTCGCCACATTCCGGGCATGGGTGGCCAGCATATCGCTGACCTGGGACGAGCGGTACAGATTGCACATCAACAGCTTTATCGAGCCGTACCTTAGCCTTCTCTCTAGCAGCCGCCGCCACAGCTCCAAATATTGCAGCGGCGTTCTTCAGCCTTGCTGTTACTTCCAAGCCGTCGGGGTCAACTTCTAAGCGCCTAAGCATGGTTCGGTTGATCGCATCTTCGAGGCCGAACCCATAAACCACACTGCCTGGCCGTTGGTGACCAACTTTGT
The DNA here is from genome assembly GCF_965249125.1 of Pelagibacterium sp. GTDB lineage: Bacteria > Pseudomonadota > Alphaproteobacteria > Rhizobiales > Devosiaceae > Pelagibacterium. The sequence goes on along the minus strand of NZ_OZ252217.1, from coordinate 3,307,942 downwards.
AGCCAGCCACTCCGCCCAAACTTTCTACGTTCACCCCAAAGAGAGAATAGCTAGGGTGATCCGGGTCTATCGCGGGATCAATATTCAGAACAGGAGGGAGTATCGCGCAGGACCTATCGGCTTTCAAATACTGAATGCCGCCGCCGACATCTTTCACTTCTGGATCACGATGAACGGCTAAGAACGCCCGAATTGGGTCCACAACGCCCGACTCCTCCATCTGGCTTGCAGCAGCGTAGAACGCCCGCGATCCGGAACCAAGCGCAACACAATGGCGATCATCCACCTTTCTAGCCGTCATGGCGACTATCGGAAGGCCAGCAACTATTCCAGATTTGATTTGGAAACTTTGTAGTTCTTCCGAGACTGGGCAATACCCAAACACCAGCACGCTCGAATTAAGCACTAGCTGCGCATCTCTCGGTCGACGAAAATGCATATCCAGAACGATCCGCTCATATATTTGTCTGACTAGTTCAGCGATATTTTTGAGTGGAGGGGGGGCGATAGCCTCCTCGGCGACTAGATTGGAGCAAGCAGCTGAAGCCGCGGCATGCACATAAGTTGCCGCCGAAACATAGCCTGCGAATGCGAACCCGATAGTAAATTCGTGTGAATGGCGGTGATTGATTGGGCCAGTTTCGCAATGCACCTTTATTAAAAAGAGCTTAGGGGCAAAGTCGGTGAGCACTAGGGTATCGCAATTGGTCACTCGGGTATCAGCTATTGAATTCAAAGCGTTATCCTGACGCCAAATAACAACCAATGTCATACTGCCCCTCTGGTCGCTGTTAAATGCCGCTATTCTCACACGACGTTGTTCACGCGTCTACGATCAGCAGCGGGGGTTGAGGTCGACAGCGACCGTGACAACTGCCCCTTCACCCCAACCCCTTCAACACCTCCGCCGTCTCCGGCATCCGCCTCAAACTCGCCCCGATCCGCTCGCGCCAGCGCGGGCCGCGCGATAGGGCGTCCTCATAGGCTTCAGCGAGGTCGTCGGGCCGGTCCTGCGCCAGTACCGCCACCAGAAACGCTGCCTGTTCCCGGTCTTTCGACGCTTTGAGGCTGCCTGCGCCGTCGCGCCGCCGGTCGGCGATGATCAGCTTGTGGATCGCGAACCGCTCGGGGCGGGGCACCTGCACCAGAATGCCGGATCGGTAGATGGCCGCTGCGTGGATCGGTTCGGCGATCAGGAAATTGAGGTAGTTCAGCGCCTGCGCATTAACGCCGAGCGCGGGCAGGTCGCGGATGGTTTCCTCACCGAACGCGGGGGTTAGAAATTCGACCAATTGGCCACTGCCGCCTTGCGCCCAACGCCAGGTGCGACCCGGACCGTGTCCCGGCATCGGATCGAATTTCAGCGCCGAGAACGTCTCGGCCAGTCCCGGATCGACCTTGTCCTCCAGAGCGAGACTGAGTTTTCCGAACTGGGCGATGTCGATATCGCCGGTGTTTGCCATTCCGCCCAGGGGCAGGCGGATGCCAAGCTCACCTTCGTACAGGCGAAATGCGTTGGTCCCGACGATTGTCCCGCCCAGCCGAAACGTTCCTGCGCCCGCCATGGCGGACAGGATCGAGCCGGTCGCCCGGTCGGTCGGCGTCATGCCCTCCGCGCGCAGCAGGCGGACCAGCCGCGCCCGTTCATCCTGCCGCTCCTTGGCTTTCGCGTGCAGTTCCGCGATGCCCTCGATGCGCGCCCGCGTTTCGTCGCTGTCTTCACCGATGTAAAAAAAGCGCATTTCTGATCCGACGCGGCGCGCAGCGTACCAGTATGCCCTGTCACCGCGCTGCTTCAGGGTCGGTTTGCCTTTAACACCGGATACGGCATCGTCCTTTAACAGCCGGACCAGGTCGGTATAGGCGCTCATCGCGATGCTGCTGAATAAAGCCATGCCTATCATTTCCAATTTCTGCTTGGCACATCATGCCTATCAAAATTGAAAATTGCTAGGCATTTGGAAATGCTCTAGCAGCCGATGCTGCTTTTTGGCCTGGAGCGCTTCCAAAATAAGTGGATACCCCTACGGCCTCGTGTGCAGCAAAAAATTTCCCGATGCACACACGGCTGGTCGCCCCGCCCTACAAGTCCGGCCCCGTCAGAAACGGCATGATATCGACCGCATCCCCCGGAAAAACCGTGATATGGGGATGGTCCAGAAACAGCCGCGCCGCGTCCTCTGCCGTGTCCGCTTCGACGATCACATAGCCGCAGAAATCGTTGACGCCTTCGACAACTCCGTCCTTGGTCGCCCGTGTGGTCTTGCCCACCATGCCGCCCAGATTGCGCAGATGGGCGGCATTCTTTTTCTCCCATTCCTGCCACAGGGGCACCCCCTTGGCGTCAACCGCGTCCTGTTCGGCTTTCGGCATCTGGCGAAACCGCGCGAGATCCTCGCGCTTCATCGTGTAAACGGCCAGAAAATGGGGCATGGCAGTCCTCCTCGATCGACATCGAGGCAGACTAGCGCCTGCCATGGCCTCCGTCATCCGGTTACGCCCTTTCCCAACCGTCATCCTCGGGCTTGACCCGGGGAGTGAGTGCCGTCCACAGGCAAATCGCTCCAGTGGAGCGATTTGAGACGCGAACGCCCGGAGCGCTATGCGCGAGGGCCCAACGCTTCCCAGTTTAAAAAGGGAGCAAGCCGGCCCCAGCCTCTAAGCCGAACGCCGCTCGGCCCCTGCCGCCGCGCTCGCCTCATTGTCAGCTTCGGGCACCGGCAGACCCACCGGCAGCCGCATCGCCGCCACCAGTTTCCGATATTCCTGCCGCGCATTGACGTGCGACATCGAGGGCGCAGCGCCCAGCGTTTCGGCATCGAGCGGATCGAAAACGGTCATCCCCAGCTTAAAAAGCGAGCGGAAAATCACCCGCTCGGCGATCCCATCGGCCACCCGGCATCCTAACCGCTCGGCGATCAGTTCGATGGTCTGTTGCACCTCGCTGGCGTTGCGCGAGCCCAGTTGCGCAATCCGGTTGCGCACCAGCACCCAGTCGATCGTCTCGCCGGTGCGCTCCAGCCGCTCGGCGCGCGCCTTTTGCACAGTGCGCGAATAGGGGCTGGTCTGGATCGGCTGCCCGCTCTGCTCGTCGATCCGCGCCAGAACGTCCAGATCGATCATCGAATCGTTGAGCGGGGTCACCAGCGTATCGGCAATCTCGAGCGCCGCCCGCGCCAGATTGCAGTCGAACCCCGGCGTGTCGATGACGATGAAATCGACCTCCTTGCGCAATCCCGCCACCGAGCGATCGAAAATCTCGCGCTCGGCCACCTGGTTTTCCGAAATCGAATCGCCCCACGCCGTCGGGATATAAAGATGCCTGGGCATCGGCACGTCGCGGCCACGCGCCTCGGCGCTAGTTCGCCGGTTGCGCACATAGCGCGTCAGCGTCTGCTGGCGGCTGTCCACGTCCACCGTCCCCACCGCAAACCCGAAATGGAGCAGATAGACGGCAAGATGCAGCGAGGTCGTCGATTTCCCTGACCCTCCCTTTTCATTGCTCACCGCAATGATATGCGCGCTCTTGTGCCCCATCCTCATGCACCCCAAATCAGCCAATAAACCATCGGCCCATCAGGCCCCGATAGGGTTAACGGGACCTTAACCGAAACGCTCTTCCCACAACTCTTAACTATGCAACAAATATGTTGCATAACGTCGCCATGACAACCGCCGACGAAACCCTCAACCGCCTGTTCCGCGCCCTGGGCGATACCACCCGGCGGACCATCATCGCCGAACTGGGCAAGCGTGACCGCCAGTCCCTGTTCGAGCTTTTCACCCGTGTTGTGACCAATCACGGCATCGGCCAGACCCGCCAGGGCTTCTCGAGGCATCTGACGGCGCTCGAGCAGGCCGGGCTGATCGAAATCGAATGGCAGGGCACAACCAAGCTCCATCGCCTCAACACGGCACCCATCGCCGAGCTCAAATCGGGCTGGCTGAAATCCTTCGAGGAGGAATGAGAATGAAGATCTACGTCACATCCGTCTTTGTCGACGACCAGAACAAGGCCCTCGATTTCTACACCACCAGGCTCGGCTTCATCAAAAAGAACGATATCCCCGTCGATGGCGAAAACCGCTGGCTCACCGTGGTCAGCCCCGATGCGCCCAATGGGGTCGAACTCCTGCTCGAACCCTCCGGCCATCCCGCCACGACGCCTTTCAAACAGGCCCTCGTCGCCGATGGCATCCCGCTGACCTCGTTTCAGGTCGACGATATTAACGCCGAATATGAGCGCCTCACGGGACTTGGTGTCACCTTCACCCTGCCGCCCACCGATGCCGGCCCGGTCAAGATGGCCGTCCTCGACGACACCTGCGGCAACCTGATCCAGATCGTCGAAATGGCCGCCCAGCCGTGACGGCCCACTGGCGCCCGCTCCGTGTTGCGGACATCCCCGCCGTTTCGGCAATCGCCAAAAAAGTGCATCCCGACTTTCCCGAGGATGATGCAGTTTTCGCCGACCGCCAGGCCGTCGCGCCCGATTTCTGCTTCCTGCTCGAAATCGGCGCCGCCCCTGCCGGCTATGTCCTTGCCCACCCCTATCGGCTCTGCAGTATCCCGGCGCTCAATACGGTCCTTGGTCGCCTGCCCGAGCCGTGCGACACGCTCTATATCCACGATCTGGCCCTGCTGCCCGCCGCGCGCGGCAGCGGCGCGGCTCGCCAGATCGTCGAGATCCTGAGCCACCGCGCCGCCCCCTTCGGTCCCCTCAGCCTCGCCGCGGTCAATGGCTCGGTTCCCTTCTGGACCCGCATGGGCTTTTCCGTCACCGATGATCCCCGCCTCGCGGAAAAACTGGCCAGCTATGCCTCCGACGCGCGCTATATGATTGCCCGCCAACTTGCGCCCGAGCCTTCTAAGCGGTAGCCATCTTGGGGACATAACCAACCCGGACGCCCCCATGTCGCTCCAGGACGATCCTGTCGAGACCATTCCCGTAACCCGTGCGCTGCGCCGCTCGCGCGGTCGCTGGCGGATTTTTGCCTTCGTCGTGCTGGCCATCGCTTTGGTGGTCGCCCTCGCCCGCTTCTCCCCGCTGATGAACCCGGTTGGCGATGTGATCGCCCGCGTCACCATCTCGGGCACCATCATCACCGACCCCGAGCGCACGGCCCTGCTCGAAGACCTCGCCGAAGACGATTCGGTCTCCGCGGTCATCGTGGCCATCAATTCTCCCGGCGGCACCACGGCGGGCGGCGAAGAGCTTTATGCCGCCCTGCGCGCCCTGGCCGAACAAAAGCCTGTCGTTTCGACCATCGGCGAATTGGGCGCCTCGGCCGCTTATATGGCGGCCATTGCCACCGATCGCATCTATGCGCGCAATCTTTCCATAGTCGGCTCCATCGGGGTTTATTACCAGCACGTCGATGCTTCGGGCCTGTTTGAAACCCTCGGCGTCGATCTCGACAAGGTCGCCTCCGGGCCTTTGAAGGGCAAACCCGATTTCGACGAGCCGATCTCCCCCCAGGTGCGCGATTCCCTCGCCGAGCTCGTCGATTCCTCCTACCAGTATTTCGTTGATCTGGTCGCCGAGCGCCGCGGCATCACCCGCCCGCAAACCCTTGCCCTGGCCGATGGCCGCATCCTTTCGGGCGTCATGGCGATTGATGCGGGGCTGATCGATGCGGCCGGCGGCGAGCCCGAAGCGCTCGCCTGGCTGCAGGCCGAGCACGAAATCGACCCCGACCTCGACATCGTCCCGGTCTGGCCCCGCCAGCGCCCTCCCGGCTGGCTCGATCTGGTGCTTGGTTCGCTGTTTGGCGAAACCGGCTGGCCCGGCTTGCCGCTTGACGGGCTGGTTTCGCTTTGGCACCCTCAAGCCCGATAATTGACAAGGCCACAACACTTTAGCCCGAGGGTGTCAAACACCCCAACTGCGCCGGGGGGCGTGCGACAGATCATGATCAAATCCGAACTCATCGAAAAACTCGCGGCGGAAAACCCGCATCTTTTCCATCGCGATATCGAAAACATCGTCAACGCCATCCTCGATGAGGTCGGCGACGCGCTGGCCCGCGGCGATCGCGTTGAATTGCGCGGTTTCGGCGCGTTTTCCGTCAAGAACCGCCCGGCCCGCGTCGGCCGCAACCCCCGCACCGGCGAACAGGTCGATGTGGGCGAAAAATACGTGCCGCAATTTAAAGCCGGCAAGGAAATCCGCGAGCGGCTCAACGGCGGCTGAATAGGCTCAAAACGCTGTTCGTCGCGAACGGGGATGATAAGCTCGATCTTGTCACCATCGTCATCCCGGACTTGATCCGGGATCCAGTACCCGGCAGCGCCGGCGGCTTTTTCATCGTCGCCTGAGCGGCAATTGGACAGTAATTCTATGCGCAAACGCATCGTCGGCTGGCTCGTTCTCGTGCCCCTCTGCCTTTTGGTCCTCGTTTTCGCACTGGCCAACCGGCACATGGTCGCCGTCAATTTCAATCCGCTTGTCGCGCCCGATGCGGCAGCGCCCGGCTTCGGCGTGCCGCTTTTTCTGGTGATCTATGCCGTGCTGTTCGTCGGCATCTCGCTCGGCGGTCTGGCTGTCTGGTTTACGCAAGGCCGGCACCGCAAGGAAGAGCGCCGCCTGCGCCGCGAAAACGAAAAGCTCAAATCCGATCTCGAACGCTCCCGTCGCGCCCCGGCCCATCAGCCCGACGCAGCGCTGCTCGCCACGGACGAATTGGTCTGATGGATCAGCCCATCATCAAGATCTGCGGGGTGAAAACCCCTCAAATCCTCGACCATGTCATCGCCGAAGGCGCCGACATGGTGGGGTTCGTGCATTTCGAAAAAAGCCCGCGCCATCTCCCGTTCGATACGATCGCCGCGCTCGTTGCCCACGCCGGTGACCGCATCGAAACGGTGATCCTGCTTGTCGATCCCGACAATGATACCATTGCCGCCGCCGTCGAAACCGGTGCCCAATGGCTCCAGCTGCACGGGTCCGAGCCCAAGGGCCGCGTCGCCGATATCCGCGAGCGCACGGGGCTGAAAATCATCAAGGCGCTGCCCATCGGCGATAAAAACGACGTGCGCCAGGTGCCCTTTTTTCGTCCGGTGTCCGATCGGCTCATTCTCGATGCGCGACCCCCGAAAAACGCCACCCGTCCCGGTGGGCTGGGAACGCCATTCGACTGGTCGTTGCTCGAAACGCTTGACCCTGCCATCCGCTTCATGCTTTCCGCTGGGCTCGACAGCGACAATGTCGCCCGCGCCGTCAAAACCTTAAAACCCTTCGGCCTCGACGTTTCCTCGGGCGTCGAGCGCGAAAAGGGCGTAAAGGACGCCGGGCTGATTACCCGGTTCATCGCCAGCGCCCGGGCGGCGGCACAATAAGGTTTTGGATTTCATGAGCCAGCAAAGCGCCAATTCCCTGCGGCAGGGCCCCGACGAGAACGGCAAGTTCGGCATTTACGGCGGGCGCTTCGTGGCCGAAACCCTGATGCCTTTGATCCTCGATCTGGAAAAGGCCTATCGCGCCGCCCAGGCCGATGAAAAATTCCTCGCCGAAATGGACGATCTGCGCACCCATTTCGCCGGCCGCCCCTCCCCGCTCTATTTCGCCGAGCGCATGAGCGCCGAGCTTGGCGGCGCCAAAATCTATTTCAAGCGCGAGGACCTCAACCACACCGGCTCCCATAAGCTCAACAACTGCATCGGCCAGATCCTGCTCGCCAAGCGTATGGGCAAGACCCGCATCATCGCCGAAACCGGCGCCGGCCAGCACGGAGTCGCCACCGCCACCGTCTGCGCGCGCTTCGGCCTGCCCTGCACCATTTTCATGGGCGCCACCGACGTCGAGCGCCAGATGCCCAACGTCTTGCGCATGAAAATGCTCGGCGCCGAGGTCCGCCCGGTCACCGCCGGGGCCGGAACGCTCAAGGACGCCATGAACGAGGCGCTGCGCGATTGGGTCACCAATGTCGAAACCACCTATTACCTGATCGGCACCGCCGCCGGGCCGCACCCCTACCCCGAAATGGTGCGCGATTTTCAAAAGGTGATCGGCGAGGAAATCCGCACCCAGATCATGGAGGCCGAAGGCCGTCTCCCCGATGCGCTCGTCGCCTGCATTGGCGGCGGGTCGAACGCCATCGGCACCTTCCACGATTTCCTCGACGAACCGAATGTGAAGATTTTCGGCACCGAGGCGGGCGGCCATGGGCTCGACGTCGAAAACGGCCACGCCGCGTCCATGACCGGTGGCCGCCCCGGCGTGCTGCATGGCAACCGCACCTATCTCCTCCAGGATGCCGATGGCCAGATTCTCGAAGGCCATTCGATTTCCGCCGGCCTGGATTATCCCGGCGTCGGCCCCGAACATTCCTTCCTGCGCGACAGCGGCCGGGTGAACTATGTGCCCATAACCGACGCCGAAGCGCTCGACGCCTTCATGACCTGCACCAAGTTCGAAGGCATCATCCCGGCCCTCGAAAGCGCCCACGGCCTCGCCCACGTCATCAAGCTCGCCCCAGAGATGGCCAAGAACGACATCATCGTCCTGTGCCTTTCAGGCCGCGGCGACAAGGACGTCGAATCCGTCGGCAAGCACCTGGGCATGGCGCTTTAGCGCGCCGGCAACCGCCTTTCCAAACCCCTCCAAATGGCAGCCTCTGTTCCCGAGGAACAGGGGCACAGCTCGTCACGGCCTGTCGGCCAGCGCGCTTCAGAGCCTATGAGCTTCATGATTTAAGCTGGTTAAAGCCATTTTATATGAGAAAATCGATATACTACGATGGACTCATTTACATCCGCTGTATAGCGTGAGACCGATGGGATGGGCATTCTGAGGAGCAGTGCCCGGAGGGATCGGCGTCATGCACACTTGGCGCCGCTGGGAGAGGGGGGTGCCGATGATCAATCCGGCGACCGGGCGTCGTCGGTCAGCAGCATACGATTAGAGTAACTGGCCAACCGCCCACGCCTGGGCGGACAGGGCCGTTCGACGTCGGCACCCCCGAAGCCAAAGGCAGGACGCAAAGACCGACGGGGCGCCACTCATCTTGAAAACAAGCGGCCGGACATCTGCCGGGCCAAGAAAAAACTGCCAGCTCCACCGTCCAACGCGGTGGGGACAGGGATCGTTTGCGCCGCGAAAGGGGATGCCTGCTTGGGCGGGCATGGGAGCTTACTTAATGAAAAAACTAGCGATTCTGGCGCTCGCACTGAGCGCCACGACCACGGCAATGCCGGCTTACGCAGCCGACGCCGATATTGGTGGCCTCGTTGCATTATCGGTCTGTGACACCTTGGGCGTTTCCGGACTGACAATCGCGTCCGACGACACGTGCCTGTCGATTTCCGGTGAGGTCGAATACGAGTTCGAATATGAAATCGACGGTGCCACCGGCGATCATGACACGAGTTCGGAAGTGGATTGGGAACTGGTGTTCGAAGCCTTCACCGCAACCGATCTGGGGACATCGCGCGCCGTGCTCGCTCTGGTTCCCGTCGACCCCGCCGATCCCGCCAGCCCGGTGGAAATCAGTGAAGCTTTTGTTTCGTTCGGCAATACGACGCTTCTTACCGTCGGTTACACCGAGACAATTTTTGAAGTGGCCGAGGATCAGCTGATCCTCGACGATCTCGATTTCGACGACATCGATGACAGCCATGTCATCCAGGTTGTCAGCGTACTGGACAACGGCACCTATTTCGCGCTCGCCCTCGAAGATCTCAACAATGACGGCGCCCTGGGGGCCTTTGTCGGATATGAGGACGACACCCTGACCGCCAATCTGGGTGGCTTCATTTATAATCTTTACGACGTTCTCGATTCCGGTGCGGCGGCTCAATGGAACATCTATGGTGACGCGCTGGCAGAGTTCGATGACACTGAATTTTTTGCCGCCTTCGTTGCCGCTCATGACCGCTTCGACACGGTCACATCGGTTGGCGTCGATCTCGATGATGTTTTCCTCAAGGCAGCCTTGGGCACACATTACGACGTTGCAACCACCGCCTGGGCCCACACCCTGGGACTTGGCTTCACCCTCGACTTCGATCCCGTTGAGCTCGATTTCGAGATCGCCACGACCGACTTTACCGATCTGGCGGTCGAAATGACGCTCGAACTGAACGAAGACATGGAGATCGAACTGGGTGCATCGGTCGACGACATCAACGCCCATTCCGACGCCGAGGCTGAGTTGACGCTCACGGTGGCGCTTGGCGAGGCGCTGGAAGTCGAAGCGTGGACCGCCGTCGAATATTATGCCGGCCCGGGTACCACGATCTACGGCGTCGGCGGCGGGGTCGCCTATGAGCCCGGCGGCGATTTCGAGATTTCGGCGGGCCTCGAAAGCTGGTCCAATGGCGACATGGTCGCCGAATTCGGCGCGGCCAAGGCGTTCTAGAGCATGTCTGAGCTTGATTGAATCGATTGTGGATTCCCAAATCGGCTTGGATGTGATTCATCATTGATGCTGGATTGGAGGCCAGCATCCATGATCAAGCCCTATTCCGATGATTTGCGCGAACGTGTTGTTGCTGCAGTTGGCACCGGGGAAAGTTGCCGGTCTGTCGCCGCCCGTTTTGGCGTTGCGGTTTCTTCGGTTGTGAAGTGGTCGCAACGCTCGAGGTCCACGGGGTCGGTCACACCAGATCGAATGGGTGGCCGGCGTCCTGTCATTCTCAATGCGCACAGGCAATTTGTTCTTGAACAGTTTCAGCAGACTCCGCACCTGACCGTGCGGGGTCTGCAAGCGCTTTTGGCCGCACAAGGCGTACAGGTATCCCATGATAGCATATGGCGCTTTATCCGGCGCGAGGGTCTGAGCTTTAAAAAAAAGCCTGTTCGCGCTTGAGCAGGCTCGGGCTGCGGTCGCCCGTCAGCGGCAGCGCTGGAAGTCCTGGCAGGCTTGGCTCGATCCATCGCGGTTGGTGTTCATCGATGAGACGTGGATCAAGACCAATATGGCGCCCCTGCGTGGATGGGGTCCAAAAGGGCGGCGGCTCAAGGGCTATGCGCCGCACGGCCATTGGCGCACCATGACCTTCCTGGCCGGATTGCGCATGGACGGCCTGACGGCGCCCTGCGTGTTCGATGGCCCAATCAACGGGCTCTCGTTCCGCGCCTATGTCGAGCAGGTCCTGATCCCCACGCTCAAGCCGGGTGACATCGTCATTCTCGACAATCTGGGCAGCCACAAAAGCAAGGCCGTGCGGGACGCCATTCGCGCCGCGGGCGCGCGCCTATGGTTCCTGCCGCCCTACTCACCGGACCTCAACCCCATCGAGCAGGTCTTCGCCAAGATCAAGCATTGGATGCGTATAGCGCAACAACGCACGATCGAAGAAACATGGCGCCTGATCGGACACCTCGTCTCAACCATCAAACCCCAGCAATGCAGAAACTACTTCAAGAACGCAGGATATGCTTCAATAAAAACCTGACATGCTCTAGGCAATCCATAGCCTCGCGCGAACCGAATGCGGGCGACGGCCCGCATTCGGCATTTCCGGCCGACCCCTTTAACGCATGTCGCCACCGTTATGTGTTATTCCGAAGCGGTTTCCGACAAAACGTATGCAACACTGCTCTTGACGAACGCATATCTCATCGGCTATACATCAATTCATAGCCAACGGGATATATGTTAGCGATGTCCGCAACCCACGATGTTCTGTTCCGCACCCTCGCCGACCCCACCCGCCGGGCGTTGTTCGAGCGCTTGTGCCGCAATGGCGAGCTCACGGTCGGTGCGTTGACCGCGGGTGCTGGCGTGTCCCAGCCGGTGGTGTCGAAACATCTCGGCGTTCTGCGAAAGGCGGGGCTGGTCAGCGACCGCCATGAGGGCCGCCACACCCATTACAGCGCCCGCATCGACGCCCTGGCGCCCTTGGCCGACTGGACCCGCCAGATGGCCGGGTTCTGGAACAGCCGTTTCGACGATCTCGAGGATTTGCTCAGGAGAATGGATCAATGAAAATCAACGCTTGGTTCCGCCAGGTCCACCGCTGGCTCGCAATCGCCTTCACGCTGGGCGTCATCGTCAATTTCATCGCCCTCGGCGGCGGCGAAGAGCCCGATTTCTGGGTCTATCTGCTCGCCCTCATCCCCTTGTTTTTGTTGCTTTTCACCGGTCTCTACCTGTTCGTGCTACCCTATGCCCTCAAATGGCGCGGCGGGCGCAGCGTTGGCGAAAGGGCATGAACCCCATGAGCAAATCCGAAGACAACCCGGTGCTTCTCTCCGGCGGCAACCCCCAGATCCCCAAGGGTTATGGCAATGGCCCGGTCGCCGCCTACCTCAAAGCCATGCCCGGCTGGAAGGGCGATATCGGGCGCCGCCTCGATGCCATCATCGAACGGGTTGTTCCCGGCGTCGAAAAGGCGGTGAAATGGAACTCGCCCTTCTACGGGGTCGAAAAGGACTATTGGTTCACCTCCTACCACTGCATGACGAAATACGTGAAGGTGACGTTCTTTAAGGGCAGCGACCTGAATCCACCCCCGCCCGGCACCTCGAAATATCCGCAAGTGCGCTATCTCGATATCTACGAGGACAAGGGGTTCGATGAGGACCAGTTCGCCTCCTGGATCGAACAGGCCAGCAAACTGCCCGGCGAAAAGATGTGAGTTTGACCCATGCCAAGATCCAGCGACACCCAGGCCGCCCCCTCCGGAGCCAGCGCCTCTGAGCTTATCGACGCCCGCATTGCCGATCTCGGCGACTGGCGCGGCCACACCCTGGCCCGCGTTCGCGCCCTCATCCACGAGGCCGTTCCCGAAGTGATCGAGGAATGGAAATGGCGCGGCACCCCGGTCTGGTCCCATGCCGGCATCATCTGCACCGGCGAGACCTACAAGACCTATGTCAAACTGACTTTCGCCAAGGGCGCATCGCTCGATGACCCCAGGGGCCTGTTCAATTCCAGCCTTGAGGGCAACACCCGCCGCGCCATCGATATCCATGAGGGTGCAAAGATCGACGGGCCCGCCCTCAAGGCGCTCATCGCCGCCGCCGCGACCCTCAATTCCGTCAAGAAACCCGCCCGGACCAGAAAGTCAGACTAAGGACACCCATCATGGCCGAACCCATCACCGTCACCGTCGAACGTGAAATCCCCTTCCCGCCCGAAAAGATCTGGCGGGCCCTCACCCAGCCCCACCTTATGGAGGAATGGCTGATGAAGACCGACTTCAAGCCCCAGATCGGGCACAGTTTCACTCTGCGCGGCGATTGGGGCGGGGTCGAATGCGAAGTGCTGGCCATCGAGCCCGAAAAATCCCTCTCCTACACCTGGAACCATCCCCACTCCGATCCCGCCTACGCGCTCGAAAGCGTCGTGGTGTTCACCCTCACCGCCACGGCGACCGGCACTCATTTGCGGGTCGAACAGACCGGCTTTAGCCCCGAGCAGAAACAGGCCATCGGCGGCGCCAAATGGGGCTGGCAGGAAAACCTTGCCAATCTCGAAAAGCTGCTGGCCGAAGGCAAGGGCTAGCACACTGGGCCTGGCGGCCCGGGCGCCCCTCGGCGCCTGCCTGGCCGCCAGCCCCCCGTTCTGCGCATGGCTGGAATACCCATTGAGCGCTTGTTTATTGCCCTTGGCGAGCGCATTTAAGCCTCAAGAAATCAAGCACCTTTCAGGAGATTTGAACAATGGCACGCAATCGGGTTTTCGATTCCATCTCGGGTTTCTTTGGTGACGTGGGCCGCGCCCGCAACGCCTCGAACCTTTATGCCGATCTGTCCAACATGTCGGACGATGCACTCCGCAGCCGCGGTCTCAATCGCTCCGATCTGGCCCGCCACGCTTTCGATACCGCCTTTTCCGGCAAGTAATCGTCAGCAACGCGCTGCATCAAAAAGGCACCCCGCCTCGGGCCGGGTGCCTTTTGTGTGTCAGCCGGTTGACTTGATGCCCCATCCTGTCCTTTATCCGGGCCATGATCGGCTTTCCCCCGGGAGTTTTCATGGGCGCCTCGCGCATCGACAAGCGGTTTGAAAAGACACGGGCCGAAAACCGCCCGGCTTTCGTCTCCTTCATCATGGCCGGAGATCCCGACCCCCAGACCGCCGACGCCATTCTCGCTGGGCTCCCCGAGGCGGGTGCCGATCTGATCGAGCTGGGCATGCCCTTTTCCGACCCCATGGCCGATGGCGTTGCCGTCCAGCTTGCCGGCCAGCGCGCCCTTGCCGCGGGCATGAGTCTTGAAAAGACCCTTGGCATGGTCGCCCGCTTCCGGCAAAAGGACGACCAAACCCCCATCGTCCTGATGGGTTACTACAACCCCATCTATATCTACGGCGTTGAAAGATTCATCGCCGACGCGGTCGAAGCCGGCGTCGACGGCCTGATCGTCGTCGATCTTCCCGCCGAGGAAGATGCCGAACTGTGCATTCCCGCGATAAAGGCCGGGCTCAATTTCGTGCGGCTGACCACGCCCACCACCGACGCCAAGCGCCTGCCCACTGTGCTCAACAATGCCTCGGGCTTTGTCTATTACGTCTCGATGACCGGCATCACCGGCGCCGAGATCAAGAACCGCGCGGCGGTGGGCGAGGCGGTCAATCGCATAAAGTCGGTCACCGATCTTCCGGTCGCCGTCGGTTTCGGCATCAAATCGGTCGAGGACGCGGCGCTGATCGGCAAGGACGCCGATGGGGTCGTTGTCGGCTCGGCGCTGGTTTCGGCCATCGCGGATTCCCTTGACAATGGCCGCGCCACGCTCGGCACTCCACAGGCTGTTCACAATCTGGTCCGCTCTCTCTCTCAGGGTGCGCGGTCCGCCAGAAGCTGATAGTATTGCCACAATTGCTTCCTACATCTTGGGCAGCACTTTGCGCCCGAATGAAAAGCTGAGACGAGAGAAAATGAACTGGATCGACAACGTCGTTCGCCCCAAGATTCGCTCCTTCCTCAATCGCCGCGAGGTCGAGGACAATCTGTGGGTCAAGTGCCCTGAAACCGGGGAAATGGTGTTCCATCGCGATCTCGAGGCCAATCAGTGGGTCGTGCCCAATTCGGGCTACCACATGAAGATCAAGGCAAGCGACCGGCTCGCCAGTTTCTTCGACGACGGGAACTACACAAAGCTCGCCCTTCCCTCGGTTCCCGCCGATCCGCTCAAATTCCGCGATACCAAGCGCTATACCGACCGGATCAAGGAATACCGCACCAAGACCGGCAACGAGGATTCCGTGATCATCGCCCAGGGCGACCTTTACGGGACACCCGTTACGGTTGGCGTGCAGGATTTCGATTTCATGGGCGGCTCGCTCGGCATGGCGGCCGGTTCGGCCATCATCACCGGGCTTGAAGCCGCGCTCAACGACAAGACGGCCTTTGTCATGTTCGCCGCCTCGGGCGGCGCTCGCATGCAGGAGGGCATCTTGTCCCTGATGCAGATGCCGCGCACCACAGTCGCGGTCCAGCGTTTGCGCGAGGCGGGGTTGCCCTATATCGTGGTGCTCACCAATCCCACCACGGGCGGTGTTACCGCGTCCTATGCCATGCTCGGAGACGTGCATCTGGCCGAGCCGGGCGCTCAGATCGGCTTTGCCGGGGCCCGGGTCATCGAGCAGACCATCCGTGAAAAGCTCCCCAAGGGCTTCCAGCGCTCCGAATATCTCTATGAGCACGGCATGGTCGATATGGTGGTCCACCGCCACAATCTGCGCTCGACCATCGGCTCGCTGATCGGCCTTCTGACCAAGGCTCCGGCCAACGACGCCATTCCCGCCGCGCGCCAAAGCGCAGGTGCCGCCGTTGCGGCGGTCAGCATGCGCGACGCCGCCATCGCCGCCGAAGGCGACGGGGATGACGATTTCCTTGCCAACGCTCCGGTCGCCGGCCACGCCGAATAGGTCGTTCACCTCAAAGCCCAGGACGGCCGTGTCCCGCACCGATGCGATATTGAAGCGGCTGCTCACGCTCCACCCCAAGCTCATCGATCTTGAGCTTGGGCGCACCGAGCGCATGCTGGAGGCCATTGGCCGTCCCCAGGACCGCCTACCCCCGGTCATCCATGTGGCCGGCACCAACGGCAAGGGCTCGACCATTGCCTTTTTGCGCGCCATGCTCGAAGCGCAGGGCAAGCGTGTCCATGTCTATACCTCCCCCCATCTCGTCGCCTTCCGCGAACGGGTTCGGCTGGCTGGAGAACTCGTTTCTTCGCGGGCGCTCAACGCGGCGCTTGAGGAGTGCGAAACGGCCAACAATGGCAAGCCGATCACCTTTTTCGAGATCACCACAGCCGCCGCCTTCCTGCTGTTTTCCCGCGTGCCGGCCGATTACCTGCTGCTTGAGGTCGGGCTCGGCGGTCGCTTTGATTCCACCAATGTCATCAAAAGCCCGCTCGGCACCGTCATCACGCCGATTTCGTCCGATCACACCCAGTTCCTTGGCGAAACCATTGCCGAAATCGCTTCGGCCAAGGCCGGCATCATAAAGCGCGGAGCACCGCTGGTCGTGGCCCGCCAGCCCGATGAGGCCATGGAGGTGATCGAGGCCGAAGCCAGACCGCTCGGCGTTACTCCCTTTGCCGCCGGGGTCGATTTCGACGGCTTTGCCCAGCGCGGCAAGCTCGTTTATCAGGATGAGGACGGGTTGCTCGACCTGCCCCTTCCCGCTCTCGCGGGCGCCCATCAGGTCGAAAACGCGGCGCTGGCTCTTGCCGCCATGCGCCATTTCTCCCTCGTCGAAAACGAAAACCAGCTCGCCACCGGCCTGCGCTCGGTCGTCTGGCCGGCCCGCCTCATGCCGCTGCGCGGCGCGCTGTCGTCCTATATCGCCGAAGGCCAGGAACTCTGGCTCGATGGCGGCCACAATGCCGCCGGTGCCGGGGTGCTGGCCGCCGCCCTCAAGGACATGAACAGGGCCCGCCCCGCCCCGCTGGTTCTGGTCTGCGGCATGATGGCCTCAAAGGATGCCGCCAATTTCTTTTCGCCCTTCGTCGATATGGCAAGTCACGTCTTTACGGTCCCCATCCCCGGCGAGACCGGCGCCCTGCCGGCCCGCGCGCTGGCCGGATTCCCCAAGGCGAAGGGCATCGAGACCACAATCGCCCGATCGATCCCCGCCGCCCTGCAGCGCGCCGCCCATTTCGAAGCCGCCCGCATCGTCATCTGCGGCTCGCTCTATCTGGCCGGCGCCGTGCTCAGGCAAAACAAAACGCCTCCAACCTGAAAGCTGGAGGCGTTCTGCTGTCTCGCCAAAACGAAAGGAGCGGCGAGAAATCAAGAAATCTTACTGAATCTCAGGTCAGGGCTGAGCGAAAACGGAGGCTTTCGAGAACCGGACCGGAGCGTACTTTTGTACGTGAGGACCGGAAGCGCAGAAAACCTGCGTTTGCAGCCAGCCCTCACCTGACCATGCCTAGAGTGCTTCCAGGATAAGTGGGCACCACTTATCCGGTTCGGAAGCGCGACAATACAAGGATCTAGAGCAATTGAAGCGATTCGAAGAAGCGCTGAAATGCTCTAGGCGGCGTGGCCTTCGAGCCATTTGACAAGCCCGGCCTTGGGCGTGCCCGCGCCAACCTTGATGTCGGCGGCTTCACCGCCCTTGAACAGGATCATTGTCGGGATCGAGCGAACGCCATATTGCGCGGCGACCCCGGGGTTTTCATCGACATTGAGCTTGACGATCTTGACCTTGCCCGCCATCTCGCCCGAAATTTCTTCCAGGATCGGGGCGATCGCCCGGCAAGGACCGCACCATTCCGCCCAGAAATCAACGAGCACAGGCTCTTTCGAACCCAGGACTTCTGTGGAGAAATTGGCGTCTGTTACGTGTCCGGTCATGGCACTACCCTTGTTGTCAGGCCCCACATATGGACCTTTGAAAGTTGCGTTACACTATAGCTAGGCAGAGTCGGAAGCCAGTTCAAGCCTCCCCGTTGGGTGTCTTTCTCACAGCACCGTGACGTCGCTCGCCGCCGCATCGAGCAGATCGGCGGGCAGGGTCATCAGGCGCGACTTTTCCGTCCACAGGATTGCCGCGTCAACCGTCCTGCCCGCCAAAAGCCGCTGCGCCGCCAGCCGGTATAGCGCCAATTGGCGCACATAGCCCGCCGAAACCGCTTCGGGCTGCGCGGGCACCATTCCATCCGATTTGTAGTCGACAACCAGCACGCTGTCCCCTGCCACCAGCCGGTCGATCCGCCCCTCCAGCCGCGCCATAACGCCCCCTTGCCGCACCAGAATCGAAAACGGCACCTCGGCCCGGCTGCCGGCCCCGAACAACCCCGCCAGTGCCGGATCGCAAAGGATCGCCAGCCCCCGCTCGGCCACCGGCCCGGCAAGCTCGGGATGGTCGGGCAACAGCGTCTGGGCCGCGCTCAGCGCCACCGCTTCCCGGCGCGCGTGAGGTACGGCGCTCAGATGCTGCAGCAGGGCGTGCAGGGCAATCCCCCGCAGCCGGGCCCCTCGCGCATCGAGCAGGATTTCCGCCGCCGGCTCCAGCCCGGAGGGCACCCAGCCCTCATCGTGCCGCGACGGTGTGATGATCGGCAACGGTCTCGATCTTTGCGGCTGCCCCAGCGACAAGGGCCGGGTTGAGGCACGCTCCTCATCGCGCATGTCCCCGTTCGCCGCCCCATCCGTCCCGTGCGCCGGGAACCGCAACACATCGCCCCGATGGTCCGAAACCGTGGCGCTCTCGTCCCCAAGAGCGCCGGAAACGGCACCAAGCCAGGTTTCCTCCACTTTGGTGCGGCTGTCGAGCGTCCCCGCGACATGCAGCGCCTCTTCGGCCCGCGTCATCCCCACATAGAGATTGCGCCAGTATTCGGCGATATTGCGCGCCTCGACCTCCGCCCGCAACGGCCGCGAAGCCTCGCAATGATAATCCTTGCCGGGGCAATAGAGGAGAAACGGATTGCCCGCATGCGCGCCGAAAAACACGGCGTCGGATACCGCGCGCGGCTTGGTTGCCGCATCGGCAAGGATCACCACCGGCGCTTCGAGCCCCTTTGCCCCGTGCACGGTCATCACCCGAACGCCCGCCGCCTTGGCCACCAGATCTCGTTTGATGACGATGTCGGAGGCCCGCATCGCCGCCACGAACCCGGTCAGCGAAGGCTGGTCGGAGGTTTCGTGCTCGAGCGCCAGATCTAAAAATTCGGCGATCACCTCGTCCACTTCCGCGCCCAGCCGGGCGTGAAACTGTTTCAGCCCGCCCTGCTCGTAAAGCACATGCGCGAAAAATTCGTATGGCCGGTCGAAATCGAGCCGCTGGCGCAGCCCGCTCAACCGGTGATAAGCCGCCTGCGCGGTCTCCAGCTCGCTTCCCTCCAGCCGCTCGAACAGGCTGGTTTTCCCCCGCCCATGGGCCAGCGTGAACAACTCGTCCTCGCTCACCGAAAACAGCGGCGAGCGCAGGATCGCCGCCAGCGTCAGATCGTCGGCCGGGTTGAGCAGGAAATCGGCGAGCCCTAAAAGGTCATCGATGGCGATATGGGCCGAAACCGGCAGCCGGTCGGCGCCGGGGCTGGCGATATTGCGCTGTTTTAGCGCCCGCACGATTTCGGGAAAGATCCCCTTGCGCTTCTGGACGAGGATCAGGATGTCCTCGGGCCGGATCGCCCGTCCCTCCGGCCCGACCGGCGCCCGGCTTTCGATCCAGCCGCCAATCGTATCGGCAATCCTGTTGGCCAGTTGTTTTGGCGCCGCCGCAAGGCTCTCCATCGGCTCGGTCGGCCAGGCGTCGGGAATTTCCGGGCTGTCGGGGTTTTCGATCACCGGCCAGATTTCGATCCGCCCGCCCTTTCGCGTCCGCGCCGCCTCATGCCGTATCGTTTCGGCCAGAAGCGATGCGGCGATATCGGGCCGGTTGAATACCCTGTCGACCCCGTCGAGGATTTCTTCGAGCGTGCGGAAACTGGTTTCCAGCGTCTCCCCGTGCCACTCGCGCCCCGCAGCCCTCGCCGCAGCGGCCAGCGCGCGCCCTTTCTCGACGAACAGCTTGGGCTCGGCCCCCTGGAACGAATAGATCGATTGTTTCGGGTCCCCCACCGCAAAGATCGTCTTGGGCTTTTGCGCCGCCCCGGCCCCGGAAAAATAATCGTCGACCAGCGCGTCGATCACCGCCCACTGCTCGGGATTGGTGTCCTGGCTTTCATCGACAAGAATATGGTCGATCCCCGCATCGAGCTTGTAGCGCACCCATTCGCCCATGCCTCTGTCGCCCAGCAGAGCCGCCGTGCGCGCCACCAGATCGTCGAAATCCATAAGCGAGCGCGCGCGCTTGTGCGTCTCGTAGCGTTTCAGGATCGCCGCCAGCACACGGGTCAGCGCCGCGCTGTTTTCAGCAATGGTCAAAGCTTTCGATTTTTCAAACAGCGCTTCGAGCCGTTCGGCTTCGGCCGTCAACCGCTCGGCAAGCTCGGGCCGCGCCGCTGTGATCGCCTTGGCCGGGAACCCCCGCTTGGGCGCCGTCCCCGCCGCCGTGAGATAAGCGGCAAAAAGCTGACTGGCCGTCGGCGCCGCCCTGTCGACGCGCTCCAGCTTGTCTTCGAACCCGGCGCGCTTGGCGACACCGGGCGGGGTCAGCGACCAGATAGCGGGATATTCCCCGGTCGAAACCAGCATCCCTGCGATCACTTCGCACTCGAACCGCTCAATCGTCTCGCCCGCACCCAGCCCCAAACTGGCCCGCATCGCTCCAATCGCCCGTTCGGGATCGGCAAGGATCGGCCCCAGCTTGCGATTGTTGGCCAGGCATTGGGCAATCGCGGTTTCGATCTGGCTGTCGCTGAGCGCCTCAAACAGCGCCCGCACCGCATCGCCCACCGGCCCGTCTGCCCCAAGCCCCTCGGCAATCACCCCCTCGCGCGCCTCGCGCAGCAGCGCCGTGGCATCGGCCTCCTCGATCACCGTGAAATTGACCGGCACCCCCGCCTCGCGCGGAAAGCGCTGCAACACCGCCTCGCAAAAGGCGTGGATGGTGTTGATCTTGAGCCCGCCCGGCGTATCGAGCGCATGGGCGAAAAGGCTCCGCGCCCGCAGCTTTTCCGATGCGCTGGCTCGCTGGCCCAAAAGCTCTGCCAGTTCGCGTTCGAGCTTTTCCTCGTCGGCCCGCGCCCAACGGGCCAGAATTCCCGTCACCCGGTGGCGCATTTCGGCCGCCGCCGCCTTGGTATAGGTCAGGCACAGGATGGCCTCGGGCGCGGCCCCGTCGAGCAGCAGCCGCAGCACCCGGCGCGAGAGCACATAGGTCTTGCCCGACCCCGCATTGGCCGAAACCCAGGCATTGGCGCGCGGGTCGGCAACGCGGGCCTGCTTGGCATCGGTATCGGAGGGAACGGAAAGAACTTCCTCGCTCATTCACCCTCCTCCCCGCCATCGAGCAGCGTCCATTCCTCGGTGCGCGCCAGATGGTCGTAGTCGCCCTTGAAGCGCTGGTTCGCCTTGGGCAAAACCCGCGCCGTCATGGGAAAATTATCCCCGAGCAGCATGGCCGCCACATGGTTCTGGAACCGCGCGAAAACGGTTTCGATCGCATCCCCAAGACTCATCCCGTCCGGCACGGCGTATGGGGTGATCTCCAGCGCCTTGGGCCCGTGCGAAAGCTTGATGAACGCCATCGCCTCGGTCAGCCCCTCGGCTCCGACGAACCCGCCCATCCGCGCCATATACGCTTCGAGCGGCAATTGCGGGGAAAAAAACTGCTTCATTTCCTTGGGCGCCGGCGCCTGGCCGGTCTTGAAATCGATGATTTCGAGGCCCCCGCTCCTCGTCCTGTCGATCCGGTCGGCCCGCCCCGACAGCACGAAAGGCGGATCGCTCAGCGGCAATTCGATCCGGCCCGAAATCTCCGCCATCCGCGCCGCGATCTGCGGCCGGCCCTTTTCGAAATCGAGAAACGCCCGCGCAATTGCGCCGAACCGCGCCAGCCAGATGTCGCGCCGCGCCGGAATGGCATCGAGCCGCCCATAGCGCTCCCGGGCGATGGCCATGATCGCCTCGAACGCGCCCGTATCCGCCGGGTCGTGCCCCTCGGTCAGGAAATCACCCAGAATATCGTGGATCAGCGTGCCGCGCTCGGCGTGGTCGGGATCGGCGCCCAAAGGATCAATCCGCTTTAGCCCCAGAACGTGCCGTGCATAAAGATCGTAGGGCGATCGCAGCAGCGTTTCGGCCTCGGTGATCGAAAGTTTGCGCGGACGCACATCCGCGGGCGGTTTTGGCGCCGGCCGTCCCGCCGGTTGCGGCGGCAGCCCGGTGGCGTCCAGCCGCCGCGCCATCTCCACCCAGACCGCCCCGCGCTCCTGCATTTTTTTGTTGATCTGGGGCCCCACAAAGGCCTCCAGCCGCTGGATCAGCCGCGAGGGATTGGCGGGCGAAGTTCCGGCCCGCTCGGGCAGGGTAAATACCACCTCGGGCCCGCCCGCCGCCATCAGGAAATCATGCGCCGCCAGCCCGTGCAGCTTTTCGGGCGGCTCGAGCCCCGCTGCCAGCCGCATGCCCCGGCTCATCCACGGCCCCGGATCGGCCACTTCGGGCCACACGGTTTCGATCATCCCGGCCAAAATCACCCGGTCGGCACCCATCAGCCGCGCTTCGAGCCGCCCGAACAATCGCACGTCCTCGGCATCGGGCTGTCGCGGCCGTACGCTCTGCCCGGTCATCAGCCCGTCGAGCGCAAAACCCAGCCCGCGACCCGAAAGTTTCGGTCCCCGTCCGCCCTGCCGTCCCGCCAACTCGATCCAGCGGCCCAGCTCGTCCTCGCCCTCCAGCGGCGCGATTTTTTCGCCCTGCGGTACGTCCCTCAAATTGGCGATCGTCCCGCCAAGCACCGCCGCGACCTCGCTGGCCGCAAACCCGTCCCGCGCCATAAGCCCCGCCAGCGGCGCCAGCGCCGCCTCCAGCACATCGATCAGCGCGAGAACGGCGCCGGCCTTGTCCGCATCCAGTTTCAGCGCCGGGCGCTTGGTGGCACCGTTGAGATTGTCGCTGACGGCACGCCGCAACCCGTCAAAGCCGGGCAGGGGCCTTTGCCCGCGCAGGATTCCCAGATCGAGCCACTGGCTCGCCGGCGCCACCGCCCCGCGCCCCAACCCCAGCGACACGTGCCGGTTGCGCAGCAGCGCCATGATATCGACGGCGTTAAGGCCATTGGCCAGAACGCTCACCGCCTGCCGCACCAGCCGCCCGGCCCGCGAGAGCAGCAATGGCGTGCCCGCCGCATCGTCGAGCGGGACCCCGAACCGCGCCAGTTCCGCGCAAATCCGCCGCGCCAGTGTCTGGTCGGGCGCAATGATCGCCACCGATTTTTTCTCGCGCAGCCCATCATGCACGCACACGGCAATGGCCCGCGCCTCTTCTTCGGGCGTGCGCGCCACGACAAGCGACAGCCCCTTTGTGCCCGCCTCCAGCCCTTCCCCCATCCCCTGCGCAACCGCCTGCCATTGCGCGGTGGTGTCGGGCAGCCCCAGCGCTGCGTTCAAAATTTTGGTGCGCGGTGCCTCATCGGGCGCCAGTTCGGTCACCGCCGCGGGTAGCGTCCCCAACCGCCTCAGCAGGCGCGCCAGCCCATATTGCGGATGCCCATGCGGATTGCGGCCCGCATCGTCCAAAGCGTCAAGCGTTGGCCCATCCATCCGCGTATCGAGCCCAGCCAGAACCACTGCGCCATTGGCCAGTTTTGCCACCGCCGCGATCAGATCGGCCGTGGCCGGGATCGACCCGGTCGAACCGGCAACCACCACGGGCCGGTCGCCATGCACCAGCGCAAGTGACGCCGCCTTGCGCTCGAGCAGGATATTGGTGCGCTCGGCGCCCTCCATTTCGCCTTGACCCGCAAGGATTTGTGGCCAGGCATCCAGAACGAAGGTCACAAAATCGAGGTGCTCTTGCCATTGGGCTGGCAACTGATCGCTCTCGATACTTTTGAGCGAAAGCGGATCGCGCCGCGCGATTGTGAAATCGTCGATCAGCGTGCCCAGCGAATCGGCCAGCGCAAAGATTTCAGCCCCGTTGGGTGCCCCCGAAACCCCGCCCGGACCCGGCGCCGAAAACGCGCCCTCGCCCGTCACCGCCAGCCAGCGCTCGATGATTTCGGCCAGCAGCAGCCGCCGCTTGAACCTGTTGATGGCGCCGGGCAATTCCACCGGCTCATAGGGCGGAATGAACACTTCGGTGCTTGGATCGTCCCCGCCCAGCGGCCGTATGTCGGGCAACGGCATCGGGGTATTGCCCAGCCGGTCGGCAAGGATGCGCGATAGCGTGTTGGCCGCCCGCCGCGTGGGCAGATAGATGGTGAAGTCAGACAGCCAGAACGACCCCTCGCGCCGCCAGGCCGGTGCAACTCGCCCATCGATGATCGCGTCCGCCAGCGTAGCGAGAAACGGCGCATGCGGAGCAATGGAAAAAATGTTGCCCGAACGCGCCATCACACCAGCGCGCCGATGTCCTGTTCGGTGCGCTCGAGCGCCTGCCGGTCGCCCACGTGAAACCACGGCGCGGCGATTTCGACGCCCCAAAGCCGTCCCGCCTCGCGCGCCGTCTCGAAATGCCGGTAGAGCGAAAACGGCACATCGGGCCCGGTTTGCGCCAGCGCGCGCGAAATCAGCGCCGCACCGGCATAAACCATGGGCCGCCCCTGCGTCTTGGAAAGCCGCCCGTCGCCATCCATCAGATAGTCGGCTCCCTTGCGGAACCCCGAGGCCCTGTCGGGCGCCACGCACAACAGGACGATATCGGCCGCCCCCGCCCCATAACACGCCAGCATCCGCGCAATGGGCGTATCGCTGCCCGCCAGCCAGAACGTATCGGTATTGAGCGCCAGCACCGGGTCGGACCCCAAGAGCGGCAAGGCCCTGCGCAGCCCGCCGCCCGTATCGAGCAGCCTGTCTTTCTCAAAGCTCACCGAAAACCCAAGATCGGGCAACGCCGTCTTGAGCCGCGCGAAATGCGCGTCGATCATTTCCGCCTTGTGGTGGGCATTGACCACGAACCGCGTGCAGCCCTCCGCAAGCGCCGCATCGATGGCGTGATCGATCAGCGGTTTGCCCGCCACAGCGATCAGCGCCTTGGGCATTTCGAAGGTTATGGGCCGCATGCGCGTCCCCAGCCCGGCCGCGAGCAGCATCACATCGGGCATGGAAATGGGTGGCACGGGAAAAGAATCGCTCATGACCTATTGTGTCTCCTCGGCCCGCCACGGTGCAAGCGCATCGGCCAGCCCATCCCTTTGGTGGCCCCTGGACATCACGCGCACAACGCGCCCGATCCCTTGCGGCCCCATGCCGATTTCAATCCCCAGGCCCGGCCGCCGCAAAAGCGTTGGCGCGCGCTCGGGCCATTCGACAAGCACAATATCGCTCTCGTCCTCGATCAGCCCCAATTCGTCGATCTCGGATTCATCGGCAAGCCTGTAAAGGTCCGCATGGATGATGCCGTCATAGGGCTGGACGATCGCAAATGTGGGGGAGGGGACTTCGAGGTCGGGCGCCCCCAGCCGCGCCCTTATGATGGCCCGGGCCAGCGCCGTTTTGCCCACCCCCAGATCGCCCTCGAGCGTTACGATATCGCCCGTGCGGAGATGGGCGGCAATCGCCGCCCCGATGGCGTCGGTCGCGGCATCGTCGGGCGCCAGCAGCGCGATCATGGTCCTATTCGCCCGCGTTCTGGGCCAGCGCGGTGTTGGACGGAATGATCACCGTCACCCGCGTCCCGCGCGGCTGGCGCCCCTCGATCAGAACCGAGCCGCCATGGAGATTGACGAAGGTCTTGACGATCGCCAGCCCCAGCCCCGCGCCCCGCTGGCGCCCCTCGACCGATTGCCCCTCGAAGCGCTGGAACATCGCGTTGCGCACATCCTCTGGTATGCCCACCCCGTCGTCCTCGACGGCAAAGGCGATCCGCTCGTGGCCACGCGAGGAAACCTTGAGCCGCACCTGCGAGCCCGGATCGGAAAACCGCGCCGCGTTGGACAACAGATTATAGAGCACCTGCACGATCCGCGTCCCGTCGGCAACAAATGTCGGCAGATCGTCTCCGATCTCGACGGCCAGGTCGACCTTTTCCTCGCCGCCCGTAAACGTCGCGTCGAGCCCGGCCCGCGCCTTTTCGATCAGCGCGGAAATGTCGAGCACTTCGGGGTTGAGCTGGGCAATGCCCGCATCCACGGTCGCCAGGTCCAAAATATTGTCGATCAGCAGCCCCAGATTGGCGCTCGAGGAACGGATATAGTCGGTATAGGCGCGCTGCCTGTCTGAAAGCGGGCCCACCTCGCCCGACGCCAGAAGATCGGCAAAGCCGATGATATTGGTCAAGGGCGAGCGCAATTCGTACGAAACGTTCTGGACGAACGTATCTTTCAGCCGGTCCGCCGCGATCAGCGCCTCGTTGCGCTCCTTGAGCACCCGCTCGTAATTGGCGCTTTCCGAAACGTCCACGAACGTCATCATGGTCTGCCCGTCGGGCAGCCGCACCACCGCATAGTCGAGCAGCCGCCCGTCGGCGCGGGTGATGCGTCCCTTGGTGTCCGATCGCGTGGGGTTGAGATCGACGATGCGCTGTTTGAGATCCCCCCAGATGCGCCGCCCGTCCTCGGGAAACGCCTCGGCGCAGGCCCTTGCGATCTCGTCGATATGGGGGTGGCTGCCCAGCGTGTTCATGGGCAGCTTCCACAGCATCGAGAGCCGCGGATTGTGCAGTTTGAGCCGCCCATTGGTGCCGAACACGGCAACGCCCTCGGTCAGCGCGTTCAGCGTTTCGCGCTGCACGTGCATCAAGGCGTTGTGCCGGGTTTCCAGCGCCAGGCGCTCGGTCATGTCCTCGAACACATAGATCACCCCGCCCGTGCCGGTCGCGGGGGCAGCGATCACATTGGCGCAGCGCCCGTCGGGCAGATACCAGGGCACCTCGCGCGGCGCGGTCAGCGCATAGCTCATCAGATGCTTGCCGCGCCAGTCGCGATAATCGGTCTCCGCCGGCAGCAGCCCCTGGGTGCGCAGCTTGTCCAGGATCGCCTTTTCATTGGGCTCGGTGTTGAGCCAGCCGGTGTCCAGCCCCCAGAAATTGGCATAGGCCGTGTTGTAATGGGTCAGTTGCTGGCGCTTGTCGAAAACGGCGATCGGGGTGGCCAACGCATCGATCACAGTTGTCAGATGCCCCAGATCGGGCTCGGCGTTCGCAGCTTCGGCGGGCTTGGCCCGCGCCACGGGTAGATAGCAATAGCCCGCGCTGCCCCCCGAAAGCGGAAACAGCACAAGCTCGAGCCCACCCGCCAGCGCATGCTCTTCGGTAAAGGCGATGGTATCGGCCGCGTCCTCGATGGCTTTTAAATGCCGCTCGCGGGTCGGGGCGTCAAAAATGTCCGGCGCCGTGCCGCGCTCGCCCTTGAGCCCCAGCGTGCGGGTGAAATGGAGGTAGGCCGCATTGGTGTAGATCAGCAGCCCGTCCTTGTCGCGCAGCCAGGCGGGGATGGTGAGGTTTGAAAGGATCGCCTGCGCCTCGGCCGGGGAGGGCAGGCGGGTGAGATCGGCGCCCTTGAGCGGCGGTTCGACATTGGCGCCCGATGGCCGCAGCCGCACCACCGCTGCCCCGCCCACCAGCCGTCCCGTGGCCCTGATGATCCGCCCGTCGCGCGCCGTCACCGATGTTTCAAACACCCGGCCTTCGATGCGCAAATCGGTCAGCCGCGCCGCCAGGGACCGCGCCGCTTCGTCTTCGAGCCAGGAGCGGAATTCGAGCACCGCATGGGGCCGGTTTTCCCCCGGCAGCAGGGCGTTGATCGGCCCGATCACCGAAGGTTCGATCCCCGCATCGCGCCAGATGATGGTGACTTCGGGCATCCCGGCCAGAAGGCCCTCGAACTCGTCGAGCGCGGCGCGCATCGCCCCCAGCTTTTCGCTCGCGTCGAGCCGGGCGGCTTCCGCTTCCCGTCGCCATCTGAGCGCCAAAAGCGTTGCGACCAGCCCGAACCCGGCCGCACCCAGCGCCATGGTGTAGGGTGCTGCGCCCGATATGGCGGTGGCGGCGAGGGGAGCGGCAAGGGCAGGGGAGGCGGCAAGAAGGGCAGCGCCCGCGCCGCCAACGGATACGAATCCCGTAAATCTCCGGAATCCCGCCGGCTGCATTCCTGATGCCCTCTTGCTCAATGATTTGCCTTGACTTGCCCCAGAGGCGGCCGGAAAGCCCCCCGAATCAGTTAACCATAACCGCGCCGCGAATCGCGAAAAAGAGTCAAACTGACGACCCGTGGATAACTTAGGGCTTGCACAGTCCGCAGAGACCCTTCTGATCCTGATTTGTTCCCCAAAAGGTTAACAAAAGGGGCGCCGAAGCGCCCCATGTCAGGTTCAAAGGTTAACGCAACAACCTTAGTAGCGGTAGTGATCGGCCTTGAACGGCCCCGCCGCCGGCACGCCGATATAATCGGCCTGCATTTGCGACAGCGTCGTCAGCTTGGCGCCCAATTTGGCCAGATGCAGGCTGGCCACCTTTTCGTCGAGATGCTTGGGCAGCACATAGACCTTGTTTTCGTAGTCCCCACCCTTGGTCCAGAGTTCGATCTGGGCCAGCGTCTGGTTGGAAAACGATGCGCTCATCACAAATGATGGGTGCCCCGTCGCATTGCCGAGGTTCACAAGCCGCCCTTCGGACAAAAGGATCATCTTCTTGTCGTCGGGGAATTCGACGATATCGACCTGCGGCTTGACGTTGGTCCATTTCAGGTTGCGCAGCGCGGCAACCTGGATCTCGTTGTCGAAATGCCCGATATTGCAAACGATCGCCATGTTCTTGACCCGGCGCATGTGATCGATGGTCAGAACGTCCTTGTTGCCCGTCGCCGTCACCACGATATCGGCGCGTTCGATGGCGTCGTCCAGCGTCACCACCTCATAGCCGTCCATAGCCGCCTGCAGCGCGCAGATCGGGTCGATTTCGGTCACCAGCACGCGCGCCCCGGCGCCGCGCAGCGATTCGGCCGAACCCTTGCCCACGTCGCCATAACCGCAAACGATCGCCACCTTGCCCGCCATCATCACGTCGGTGCCGCGGCGAATGGCGTCCACCAGCGATTCCCGGCAGCCATATTTGTTGTCGAATTTGGATTTCGTCACACTGTCGTTGACGTTGATGGCCGGGAAGGGCAGGTCGCCCTTTTCCTGCAGCTGATAGAGCCGCATCACGCCGGTCGTTGTTTCTTCAGAAACCCCTTTGATCGCCGCGCGGCATTTGGAATAAAAGCCCGGCTCGCGCTCCAGACGACGCTTGATGACCTTGAACAGCTCTTCTTCTTCCTCATTGGCGGGATTGGCCAGCACCGACGGATCGCTCTCGGCTCGCGAGCCGATCAACACCAGCATTGTCGCGTCCCCGCCATCGTCGAGGATCATGTTGGCGACCTCGCCATTGCCCCAATCGAGAATGCGGTCGGCAAAGTCCCAATATTCGGCCAGCGTTTCGCCCTTGTGCGCAAACACCGGAATGCCCGCCTCGGCAATCGCCGCTGCCGCGTGGTCCTGGGTCGAAAAGATGTTGCACGAGGCCCAGCGCACCTCTGCGCCCAGTGCGACGAGCGTTTCGATCAGAACCGCCGTCTGGATGGTCATGTGGAGCGAACCGGCAATCCGCGCGCCCTTGAGAGGCTGGCTGGCGGCATTTTCGGCCCTTATGGCCATCAGGCCCGGCATTTCGATCTCGGCCATCTCGATTTCCTTGCGGCCATAAGGGGCCAGCGAGATGTCCTTGACGGCGTAATTGGATGCGGCGCTCATCGGCCCGATCTCCACGTCTGATAACTGAAAAAAAGCGTGGGCCGCTTATACAAGAGAGAGGGTCGCTCCCGCAACCGGGATATAAAGAAAGTTTTATATCCTTAAAAAAGAGCCGATGGTGAAAGCCGGACTCGCCTATTCTCCGCAGTCATCCCGGGCGAAGACCCGGGACCCAGTAGCCACCAGCGCTTGCAACTCCGGCCGGGACCGTTGCTTTTGCCCCAATACAAATCGGCGTGTGACGAGGCAGGACTCGCCCCCTACAGCCGCCGCTCGGCGCGGCTGATCTTGACCCGGCTCCGCCGCCGCCTGAAGGGCGCCCCGATGATGCTGGCCAGCACCCAGAACACGGCAAACCCCGCAGCCAGTCCGGCGATCACATAGGCAAGCCCCACCACCGTCAGCGGCACGGCGGGCTCGAAATCCTCGAGCGCCGCGGCCCCCACCTCGGTGTCGAAATAGCGCGCGATCTCGAAAAGCTGGGTTCCGGCGGGCGCCTGGCGCAAATCGGCAAGCTGCGCGGAAAGCCGTTCATGGCGGTTGAACACCGTCTCCATGGAAATCCCGCGCTCGGTCAGAAACCCGTCGGCGCTGGCCTGATAGCGCTCCAGGCCCTCCTGCCGGGTCAGCCCGAACCGGGCAGCGTCCTGATCGAACTGCGCGATGATCGCCGTCAGCTCATCGACCGCGCCGGCCAGCCGCTGGGTATATTGCTGGGAATATTCGGGGGCTTGGGATAGCGTTGCCCCGCCAAGTGCGGCACCGATCAGGCAGACGATCCGTTTAAGCATCAGCGCTCGGTCTTTCGTTTGCCCCCGGTGAGAATACTGTCAGGCGCCCGGTTCGCCGTCCTGGTCCTCGTCGAACCCGCAACTGACCAGTTCTGTCAGCGCTTCGATGGCCTCGCGGGCCTGATTGCCCGTCGCCTGAACCAGAATTGTCGAGCCCGGCCCCGCCGCAAGCATCATCAGGCCCATGATCGAGGTGCCGCCAACCGTAACCCCGTCGCGGGTCACACTGACCTGCGCGTCGAAATGATCCGCGGTGCGCACAAAGCGCGCCGAAGCGCGCGCATGCAGGCCCCGCTTGTTGCAGATTGTCAGCCGCTGGCAGACTGCCCGGCCCGGCTCGGTAACTGTTGTGCTCATTTTCCTAAGACGTCGTTGGCGACGTTAATGTATTTACGCCCGGCCTCCGCTGCAAGGCGCACGGCGTCGCGCATCGCCATTTCGGGCCGGATGCGCGCCAGCTTGACCAGCATGGGCAGGTTCAGGCCGGCCAAAACCTCGATATCGCGATCCTGCATGACGGAAATGGCAAGGTTGGATGGCGTGCCCCCGAACATGTCGGTCAGGATCACCACCCCGTCGCCGCTGTCCACCGATTCCACGGCGGCAATGATGTCCTGGCGCCGGCCCTCCATGTCGTCTTCCGGACCGATGGAGACCGAGGCGATCCCTTCCTGGGGCCCCACGACGTGTTCGAGCGCCGAACTGAATTCCTCGGCAAGCCTGCCATGGGTCACGAGGACCAAGCCCATCATGATCGCTTCGCTACCTTTTTCTCTCCGCGCAACCGGGGCGGAGTCTTGATCGGGACGGTAAAGGTTTCAAGTCTTTTCGGCCCGCTATCCAGCGAAATCGGACGGACCTATCCCAGATTGGCGCCCAGGGCCCTTAACGCGGCATGAACCAGAAACCGCTGGTGCAGCCCGTCGATCCGTCCCCGGCGCGGCACCGGGCAGCGCGGCACCCAGATGCCGTCGATCTTTGTGGTCAGCGCCGATTCCTCGAGCAGGCGCTCTTCTTCCTCGACAAGGTCGACGACGAGATGAACATGGGCTCTTTTGGCAAAGGGCAGCGTGATGATCCCCCGCCCGCGCAATTCGATCATGCCCTCGATGGTCTCGGGGGCCTCCATGATCAGCCCGTCCTCGTCGGTGGACAGCACCACCCGATCGTCCGAAATCAGCAATGCCGTCTCGCCGCGCAGCCGCGCCTGTTCGAGCAGGTCGAGCGCCAGCAGCGATTTTCCGGCCCCCGAAACACCTGTAAGAAGGATGCCGTGGTCGCCGATCAGGATGCCGGTGCCGTGGGCGTTGTGTTTTTGTGCACTCAAGTTTTCGCTCTGGGTAGGGTGAGGGTGAACACCGCCCCAGTTGCATTGCTTTGGTTGGCCGCGTCAAGCGTACCCTGATGGGCCTGGGCGATCTGGCGGGAAATCGACAGTCCCAGCCCCGAATGATCGCCGAAACTTTCGCCCTCGGGCCGGTCGGTGTAAAAGCGCTGGAACACCTTTTCCGTATCGCCCAGCCCCGGTCCCTGGTCTTGTACTCTGGTGACGACGTTTTCGCCATCGGTGGAAATCTTCACGGTGACCGTGCCGCCATCGGGCGAAAACGACACGGCATTGTCGATCAGATTGGTAAACACCTGCGCCAGCCGCGTGTCGTGGCCCTTGACCAGCGGCGCGAACTTGCCGTCCTTGATCTCCAGTTCAACCCCGACGTCGCGATTGGCGGCAAGATCGGCCTGGATCGAAACGATCGCCGCCGCCAGCTCGCCCAGATTGACAGTTTCGGTGTTTTCGCGCGCCAGCTCCGCGTCGATCCGGCTGGCGTTGGAAATATCGGAAATCAACCGGTCGAGGCGCCGCACATCGTGCTGGATGATGTCGGCAAGCCGTTTGCGGTCCTTTTCGGTCTTGGCCAGCGGCAGGGTTTCCACGGCGCTGCGCAGCGAGGTCAGGGGGTTTTTCAGCTCATGGGCCACGTCGGCCGCGAACCGCTCGATGGCTTCGATGCGGTTGTAAAGCGCGTTGGTCATGGCGCGCAGCGAACCCGAAAGATGCCCGATTTCGTCGGAGCGATCGGTGTAGTCGGGAATTTCCGCCCGCGCCTTCATCGAGCTTTGCACTCGATCCGCCGCCGCCGAAAGCCTGCGCATCGGCCCGGCGATCGTTCCCGCCATCAATGCCGAAAGCGTTCCCGTCACAAGAGCGGCAACAAGCGCCAGTCGCAGGATCGACCAGCGCTCCTGGGCGACGATGGCGTCGATCTCGCCCGGACTTGTCGATAAGAGCAGCGCGCCGACCACCGAGCGCTGGCGCTGCACGGGCACCGCCACCGACACCACAAGCTGCCCGCGCGCGTCCACCCGCACGATATCGGCGGGCGAGCCGCTAAGCGCGGAGGCCACCTCCGGGTAGCGCAACCCCTCATGGGCCGGATAATCCTGATAGACGGGATATTCCCCGCCCCGCCAGAGCCGGCCGAACCAGTTCCAGACGGTAAAGAACAGCGGCTGGGATTGTGCGCTCTCCTGGGTTGGAGCCGAGCGCAGGATTTCACCGCTGGCATAGATGTTGTTGGAATCGAGGATCATCAGCCCGTCTCGGTCGTAGATCCGGGCCCGCGTGCGCGTCGGGGTCACCAAGTTACGCAGCAGCGGAGCCACCCGCTCGGGGCTGATGGGGAATTCAAGGCTCGGGTCGAACAGCGTATAGGAGGACGGAAAATCCCCCATATAAAGTTCGAGCAGCCTGTCGGGGTTGACGGTGATCGAATCCGAATTGGCCGTGGCCGAAGCGGCCACCGCCGCCGAAATGATTTCCCCCTGCACCCGCAGGGCGGAAACCCGCACGTCGATCAGCCCGGCCCGAAAGGTGTTGAGATACATGATCCCCGCCACCAGCACCGCCAGCGCCACCAGGTTGAGAATCACGATGCGCCGGGTGAGCGACGAAAAGAACGTGAAGTTGATAAGGTGCCCCACGCCGCGGAAAAACGCGAACACCGGGCGCATCATGGGCTGGCGGGCCGCCTGGCGCTCGCGGGCGGCCTTGGCCTTTTCTTCTCCCTTGGAAGGGGGAGCCGATCCTGAAATGGTTTCGCCTGCGTCCAATTGGAGCGCCTTCAAACAAATGCCCAAGGCATTGTTTTATTGCTCCTTGAAGCGGTAGCCCACCCCATAGAGCGTTTCGATCATGTCAAAACTGTCGTCGGTGCTCTTGAACTTCTTGCGCAGCCGCTTGATGTGGCTGTCGATGGTCCGGTCGTCGACATAAACCTGATCGTCATAGGCAGCGTCCATGAGCGCGTTGCGGCTCTTGACCACGCCGGGCCGCTGGGCCAGCGCCAGAAGGATCAGAAATTCGGTAACCGTGAGCGTCACCCGCTGCCCCTTCCAGGTGCAGGTGTGGCGCTCCTGGTCCATGACCAGCGAGCCGCGCTCGAGCGATGTCTTGGGCGCGCCCTCTTCGCCATTGACCACTGTGGCCCCGGCCTCCTTGGGCGCGGCGGCGCGGCGCAGCACGGCCTTGACGCGCTCGACCAGCAGGCGCTGGGAGAACGGCTTGGTGATGAAATCGTCGGCCCCCATCTTGAGCCCGAACAATTCGTCGATCTCCTCGTCCTTGGAGGTCAGAAAGATCACCGGCACGTCCGATTTCTGCCGCAACCGGCGCAGCAGTTCCATGCCGTCCATGCGCGGCATCTTGATGTCGAGAATGGCAAGGTCCGGGCGTTCCGATGTCAGCCCGTCAAGTCCTGAAGCGCCGTCTGTATAGGTGGCGACCTGATAGCCTTCCGCCTCCAGCGTCATCGAGACCGACGTCAGAATATTGCGGTCGTCATCGACAAGAGCGATCTTGGGCATGAATTTCCCTTTATCTGTTGCAGGCGCCCGGCAGGTAAGAATGCCCCCGGCACTTTGCAATGTCGCTTGTATGAACTCTTTACGCCGACTTTTGCCGTGCACAATACGCGTAAATTATGGCAAGACCAACGCCCGTCGCGGTTGCCGGTTCCACCCCGGGCGGCTTTGTCCGGCTAGACGAACGTCTTACGACCCATTGCCAGATGGAAGCGGGGTCGGCTCCGGCACTAATGTGGCCCTCAATATATCATAGCATTAATGAGTGTCCCAGATGACCGCCACCACGTGCCAGAGCCTTGCCAAAACCGTTGCAACCAAAGCCGCTTCGGTCCGGTTCAACGACAGCGCACCGATCCTTGTGCAGACCGCCGCCGAGCGTAAGGAGGGTGTGCTCAGCGCCGATGGCGCCTTTGTCGCCGACACGGGCAAGTTCACGGGCCGCTCGCCGGCCGACAAGTTCATCGTGCGCGACGATTTGACCGACAATCTTGTGTGGTGGGACAACACAAACGCGCTCGAGCCGGCCCAGTTCGAAATCCTGCTTGCCGATTTCACCGCCCAGCTCGAAGGCGTCGACCTGTTCGGCCAGCAGCTTCTGGCCGGCGCCGACCTCAAACACCAGCTCAATGTCGAAGTGCTCACCCCTTCGGCCTGGCACGCCCTGTTCATCCGCAATCTGCTGATCCGTCCGGCCCGCGCCGGGCTCGATGGCTTCGCTCCGAACGTCACCATCCTGCACAACCCCCAGTTCAAGGCCGATCCGGCCCGCCACGGCACGCGCACCGATACGGTCATCGCCATGGATCTGAGCCGCAACATCGTTCTGATCGGCGGCACGGCCTATGCCGGCGAAATCAAGAAATCGGTGTTTTCGCTGTTCAATTTCCACGCGCCCTCGGACGGCGTTCTGCCCATGCACTGCTCGGCCAACACCGGCAAAGGGGGCGATACAGCCCTGTTCTTCGGGCTTTCGGGCACCGGCAAGACAACGCTCTCGACCGACCCCGAGCGCATCCTGATCGGCGATGACGAGCATGGCTGGTCCGACGACGGCATCTTCAATCTCGAAGGCGGGTGCTACGCCAAGACCATCAATCTCTCGCCCAGGGCCGAGCCCGAAATTTTCGCCGCCACCAAGCGCTTCGGCACCGTGCTCGAAAACGTCGTGCTCGACGAGTTCACCCGCGAGCCCGATTTCGACGACGGCTCGAAAACCGAGAACACCCGTGCCGCCTACCCCCTCTATGTGCTCGACAACGTCTCGCGCACCGGCACCGGCCCCACGCCCACCAATGTGGTGCTTTTGACCGCCGATGCCTTCGGCGTGCTGCCCCCCATTGCGCGGTTGAGCCCCGAACAGGCGATCTATCACTTCCTGTCGGGCTACACCGCCAAGGTCGCGGGCACCGAGCGCGGCGTCACCGAACCCCAGGCCACCTTCTCGGCCTGTTTCGGCGCCCCCTTCATGAGCCTGCATCCCACGGTCTACGGCCGCATGCTCAAAAAGCGCATCCGCGAATCCCTTGCCGAATGCTGGCTCATCAACACCGGCTGGACCGGCGGCGCCTATGGCGTCGGCCAGCGCATTTCGATCAAGGATACCCGCCGCCTGCTCAACGCCGCGCTGTCGGGCGAACTGATCAACGTGCCGGCCCGTATCGATCCGGTCTTCGGCTTTTCGGTGCCGCTGGCCGTCGAAGGTGTGGATTCAAAGCTCCTCACCCCGCGCGAAACCTGGGAAGACAAGGCCGCCTATGACCGCCAGTCGGCCAAGCTGGTCGGGTTGTTCGAAGCCAATTTCGAAAAATTCGCCGCCGCCGACGCCCAGATCGCCGAAGCCGGCCCCCGCCTCGCGGTGGCTGCCGAGTAGCCCTAGAGCATTTCAGCGCTTCTTCGAATCGCTTCAATTGCTCTAAGTCTTTGTTTTGTCGCGCTTCCGAACCGGATAAGTGGTGCCCACTTATCCTGGAAGCGCTCTAACAAGGCTCGAACATCTCACAGTGAGGAAGACCCGCGCCGGATCCGTCCGGTGCGGGTTTTCTTTTGTGCAAGCTCCACACTGTCACCCCGGCCTTGAGCCGGGGT
The DNA here is from genome assembly GCF_965249125.1 of Pelagibacterium sp. Taxonomy (GTDB): domain Bacteria; phylum Pseudomonadota; class Alphaproteobacteria; order Rhizobiales; family Devosiaceae; genus Pelagibacterium. The sequence goes on along the minus strand of NZ_OZ252217.1, from coordinate 3,271,520 downwards.
CCAGTACACTCAGCGCGTAAGACAGAATCGCCGACGCTGCCGGCTAGTCGATCCCGGGTCTTCGCCCGCGATGGCGACACTGGGAAATCGGCACCAGAGCGCCGCCACCCATCCAATCAGTAAAAGATGTGGTTCCCGATCGCGGCGACCTGGGTATAGGCAGAGGCCCAGGAGGGCGAAACCGTTGTTGTGTGGAAATACATCGCCGTGGTCAGCCCGTCCTCGGGGCGCTCGCCCTGAAGCGATTTGCGATAGGCAATCAGCGCCATGATGTTGGACTGAACCCAGCTTTCCCGGTCGATGATATTGCCGTTGCCGCCATCGTCGGGGCGCCCGTCGCAGGCAAAGGAGAACTGGCAGCGATTGACCATATGCGCGTTCTGGAACACCACCTCGCATACGGTGTCGGGATAGGTGCGGCTGTCGACGCGATTGAGGATCACCGAGGCCACGGCCCATTGTCCCCGATCGGGTTCACCGCGCGATTCATGGTAGATCGCCTGGGCGAGGCAGTAGATTTCCGAAGCCGCCAATTGCTTGCGCTCGGCGGTCGTGACATAGCCCTGGGAAACATAGTCGCTGAGCAGGTCCGCGGTCAGCACCGCCTCCTGCGCCTGCGCCGGATTGAGGCTCACCAGGCCAAGAACGGCCCCCGTCACCCACTTCAAGATGGCGTGCTTGCCCCGCGCCAAATCGCCAGCCATGTGTCCCCTTGTCCGGTTCGGCGCCTCACAGTGGTGCCGTTATCTCGTTGCCCTGACCCTTAACCCGCTCAAGCCATTAACGCGATGTTAAGCTTAATCAATGGTTAACGTCTAACCGTTTTGAGCGGCCTTGCAAAGAGCCCTAAAGCAGGGGACTGAACGCGGAGTGGTCCAAACCCGTTGGATTTTAGGTAAATTGGGTTCGCAAGGAACGCGGCAGCGCTCGCTTAGGCCAGCCTCAGGCACGGCGCAATTTGGGTCAGGCTGGAGCGAAAATGGTGGTTTTCGAGAACCGGAACGGAGCGTACTTTTAGGTACGTGAGTACCGGAAGCGCAGAAAAGCGCCATTTGCAGCCCTGCCTCACCCAAATCCTAAAGCACGACGATTCCGGAGTGCTTGGCCTTGTGCTCGGGCTCCACATGGATGGTGATGATGGCGCCGGCATCGGTGTTTTTGAGCGCCGCCTCGATCCTGTCGCAGATGTCGTGGGCGTCCACAACGCTCATGGCGGCCGGCACCACGAGATGGAAATCGATAAACACCGCCTTGCCCGCTTCGCGCGCCCGCACGTCATGGGCCTCGATGGCGCCCTCGGCGTTTTCGGCGATCGTCTGGCGGATGGCGTCGAGCCGCTCGGGTGCCGCCGAAACGTCCATCAGCCCGCCCACGCTGGCCGCCAGCAGCCTCGATCCCGACCAAAGGATGTTGAGCCCCACCAGCACGGCCAGTACAGCGTCCAGCACGGGCTGGCCGGTCACAACGACCAGCACCAGCCCGGCGGCAACGCCCAGCGAGGAAAAAACGTCCGTCCACAGATGCCGCCCGTCGGCCTCCAGCGCAGGTGATTGCAGCTTGCGCCCCTGCCGCACCAGCACCACGCTCCAGCCCCAGTTGATGGCCGTCGCCACCATGGAAATGGCAATGCCTTCGAACGGCGCGTCCAGCGGGTCGGGGGCCACAAACCCCTGCCAGGCCTGATAAAAGATCAAAAGCGCCGCAACGACGATAAACACGCCCTCCAGCACGGCGGAAAAATACTCGGCTTTGTAATAGCCGAACGGCATTTTGGAGTCGGCCGGCCGCGCCGCCAGCCGCACGGCGATCAGCGCGGCGATCGCTGTCGCCAGATTGACTATCGATTCCAGCGCATCCGACAGCAGCGCCACCGACCCGGTGATCTGCGCCGCCCACAGTTTGAGCGCCAGAACGCCCAGCGCGACGACGATGCTGCCGATGGCGAGCTTGAGTACGCTGGACATGAAAAAGGGCTCCGTAAAACCGCGTTACGCAGCCCCTAGACCAAGCCGAGGCGCTTGTCTATCCTCTTGATTTTACTTGCAAATGCTCTTGCAACCCATTTGCAGCGCGCGGCGCGGAAACCAGATGCTCATGGGCGTGGGCCATGCTTTCGAGCACCGCCACGCACAGCGCGGCGATCTCGTCGGGCGGCTGGACAAGATCGGGCACCATCACCGTGCGCATGCCCGCCGCATGGGCCGCCCTCACCCCGGAAACCGAATCCTCGAACGCCACGCAATGGAGCGGGTCGACTTTCAGCCGCCGCGCCGCTGTCAGATAGGGCTCGGGATGGGGTTTGGGGTTGATGACGTCGTCACGGGTGACGATGGTGTCGAAAAACCCGATAACCCCCGCCGCCTCGAGATGGCCCAGCGCGTGATTGGCCCGCGAGGACGTCGCCACGGCCAGCGGAACATCGAGTTCGCGCAGCGCCGTGACCAGCTCGCGCGCCCCCGCCTTGACCGGGACCTCCGAAAGGCGCGACTTCATGATCGAGCGGCACTTTTCGTCGAACATCTCATAGGGGAAATGGGCGCCGAAACTCTCGGCCAGCAACAGCGCCGTCGCTTCGTGCGAGGACCCCACCATGCGCCCATGCACAAGGTCGGTCATTTCAAACCCCATCTCCGTGCACACTTCATAGACGATGGCCTTGAACACAGCTTCGGTGTCGAGCAGCGTTCCGTCCATATCGAAGATGACGGCGTCGAAGGGATGGGCGAGAGGGGACATTTGAGGCTTTCGGATCACGTCTTGAAAGCACGGTCCCCTAGCATGTTCGCAGGGCCGATAAAAGGCGGCATCGTGTCAACCCGGCCATGCGCCTAGTTCTCGTCCTCGGGTCCTTCATCGACATCGGGCATATCCTTGCCCTCGATTTCGCCCCTGCGCCGGCGACGCCTTGGCTTGGCCTCCAGCGTCTTGGCCGGCGCGCCGCCGGCCGCCGCCTCGTCTGTGGCACTGCCCGAAGGCTCGTCCTCGCGCACCATGTGCATGGGCGGCGCCTTGCCGTCCTTGCCGACCCCGAAATACAGCGTCTGGTGCGGGAAGGGGATCTCGATATCGCGCTCGTCGAAAATGCGTTTGACGATGGCGTTGTAAGCCCGCTTGGTGGCCCATTGCTTGCCGGGAAGGGTCTTGATGCGGGCCCGGAGCACCACTTCGCTCGCCCCGAATGCGTTAACGCCCATCCATTCGAAATCGGCGATGATTGCGGTCTTGTATTCGGGATCGGCCCGCAATTGCTCGAACGCGTCGAGCATGGCCTGCCGCGCCTCCTCGACATTTTCGCGATAGCCCACCCCCATGTCGATGACCGCAAAGGAAAAGCCGCGCATGAAATTGGTGACGGTATCGACCGAGGAGAACGGAATGATGTGGTAGGAGCCCTCCACGTCGCGCAGCGAGACCGAGCGGATGGTCAGCCGTTCGACAACGCCGGAAATCCCGCCCACGGAGACCACGTCACCCACATCGATCGCCCCTTCGAGCTGGATGAAGATGCCGGTGATGATGTCCTGCACCAGCTTTTGCGCCCCGAACCCGATGGCAAGGCCCAAAACACCGGCCGAGGCCAGCAGCGGGGCGATATTGATGCCGATTTCCGAAAGCACGAACATCAGCGTGATAACGATCAGCGCGATGGTCAGCGCATTGCGCAGCAGCGCAAACAGCGTGCGCTTGCGGGCCGTCGCGCCCGGCGCCAGTTCGGGATTGACCTGGCTGTCCATCCAGGTGTTGAGCCCAACCCAGGCAAGGATCGCCACGCCCAGGATGACAAGGATGGTCACCGCCGATCCGGCAACGCGCGCCCCGAACTCGCTTTCCACGAAATCGATGAAGTTGAAAAAGCCCAGCTTGTGCAGGCAGAAGATCACGATGGCGCCGATCACGATGATGCGCACCACCTTGAGCACGGCGGGCACGATCCTGTGCAATTGCCGCTGCAGTTCCGGCGAGCGCTTGCGCAGGCCCTCGGGCAGGTTGAACCCGTTGCCGGCAAACCGCTTGATGAGATTGAGGACGACCACCCCGATCATGATGGCGATCACCACCTGCACATTGTCCCAGACATAGGCCTGGAATTCGACACTGGTCCGCGTCAGCGCAATCACCGCCAGCACGGCCAGATAGAGCAGCGCGAAGATGTGCCAGTTGCGGATCGGCAGGCTCAACCCGCGCCGCGCTTCCTTGTTCTCGACCATCCTCATCAGCTTGTGCTTGACCGGCTGGCGCGCCACCAGCACGGCCACCGCCATGGCCATCAGCGTCAGGAGCAACAGGACAACCGAGATGGCCCGCCCCGCCGCGAACGAAACGCTGGCGGTGATCAGCGGCAACACCATCATCTGGCCGAACACGAACAGCGAGATGATGAACCGCGACCACCCCACCACCGCTTTCGCCTCGCCGTCGGAAAGATGCACAAGCCGCTGCTCGGGCAGGTTGGGCGAAACCACGGTCAAAATGATCGCCATCACGATTTCGACCATCAGGAACGCGTTGAGATAAAGCGCGTGTTCGAGCCGGATCACCCCAGCTTCCCCCAGAAACGCCGCCGCGATGCCATAGCCGATGGCGTAGGGAATGGCCGCCGCCACGACGTCGAGGATAAATTCGAGAGCCAGCGCCACCGGCTTGACGATCCACCCGCCCGAATTGAACAGCACCCGCAGCCGCTCGCGTGGAATGCGCACCAGCCGCCGCATCAAAAACAACCCGCCATAGGTTACGACGACCAGGATGGCCACATTGGCCAGAATGCCCCACAGCGCGTTGAGCTCGGAAATCGACAGCGCCGAAAACATCTCCGGCGTCGCGGCCAGTTGCCGCCACAGCTGGCCCAGCGAGGCCATAGTGTTTTCCACGGCCGAGCGCGTCACATCGGAAATCTGCCCGCCGATCGAGCGCAATTCATTGCCCGCATCACCGCTTTCGGTCGCTTCACCCGAGCCGTCGGCCGCCGCGCTGCCCTCGAGCCCCGCTTCAAGCTCGGCGATCAGCGCGTCGCGCGCCGCATCGTCGCGCAGCACCTCGATGAGCTGGCTCAGCGCCTGCTGCGGGTCTTGGCTGGCGCTATCCGCGCTTGCCTCCTGCGCCATCGCGGGCAGGCTGAGCCCCAGACCGATGAGCAAGACAACAAGGAACTGAAACAGGCGGGAAAGAACAAAAACCGGCATGGACCTTCAAATGGGCTGATCGAATATGCGCCGCAGGCTAACCGCCTTGGCGCTCCGATTGAACCCCCGGCGCTCCCATTCGGTTGCCCGTGTTGCATATTTTTTCCCGCGCCGGCCAATTCCGGGCTGTCGCCAAACGGGCGCGATGCTAGTCTCGCCCCGAACCATCACGAGGAGGCCGCAATGGCTTTGGGCAGGATTTTCATCGGCGTTGGGGGCTGGACCTTCGAGCCCTGGCGCGGCACCTATTACCCCGAAAAACTCACCCAGAAGCGCGAGCTCGAACACATGGGCTCGACAATGACCGGGGTCGAGGTCAACGGCACCTTTTATGGCTCCCAAAAGCCCGAAAGCTTTCGCAAATGGCACGATGAAGTGCCGGCCGATTTCATGTTCACCCTCAAAGGCACCCGCTACGCCACCAACAAGAAGGTGCTGGCCGACGCCGGCGAATCGGTTCTCCGCTTCACCTCCTCGGGGATCGTTGAACTCAAAGACAAGCTCGGCCCCATCAACTGGCAGCTCGCCGCCACCAAGAAATTCGACCCCGCCGATTTCGGCGCATTCCTCAAACTCCTCCCCGCCGCCCAGGACAACAGAACCCTCCGCCACGCCGTCGAAGCCCGTCATGAAAGCTTCGCCAATGGAGAGGCCGTCGCCCTGGCCCGCGAGGCCGGCGTGGCCCTGATCACCGGCGCCGATGCCCAATATTCAGTCATCGCCGACCCCACCGCCGATTTCGTCTATCTGCGCCTCCAGGGCACCTCCGAGGACAACGAAAAAGGCTATTCCGAAAATGACCTCGACGCCTGGGCCGACCGCATCGTCACCTACGCCAGAGGCGGTGTGCCCGCCGATCTCCCCAGCTTCGCCCCCGCGCCTGCCGAAACCCCCCGCGACGTCTTCGCCTTCGTCATTTCCGGCTTTAAGGAAAAGAACCCCGCCGCCGCCATGGCGCTGATCGAAAGGGTCAAAAAACTGACCGGCTGATCCCCGGCCCTCGAGCCGGGATCCAGTACCCGGCAGCACCGATGCTTGGTCTCGTTGGCCACAGTTGGGTGGGGAGCGGATCGGCGGGCTTGATAGCTGAAACAATAAATGCGGACGCGGCCCGGGTTTGCCCGTTTGTCATTTCTGGATCAAATCCGCTTTTCACTTGCGCGGCCCTTCGGGTCTCCGAATCGCGGACTTGATCTAGGTCGTTGTTTTGTCGCGCGTCCGAACCGTAAAACCGTTTCCATCCCCGATCGGGTCGAGGACATGTTTTGCTGGACGCGCTCTAGCCGCCAGCACCCTTGAGGTAGGACCGGCACATGGCGACCAGTTGATTCCGAATCTCGGCCTGGAGCGCGACTGGCGTATTCCGCTCAAAGACATTTCGCACTGTGCCGAAAATCACCGAGAGCAGTGTGGAATTCACCAGGTCGAGATCGGCGTAATTGGCATTTGGCGCGGTTGCGAGCATCGCCATGGTCGCGCGGTCCATCCGCCCGGCAAAGGCGTTGACCAGTGCTTCATTGTCGAGTTCGACGGCCGAACTGTATAGCACCCGCGTCACGTCGCTCCGCTCGGTCTTAGCTTCCCAGTATGCGGTGACAAGTGCCCCGATCATGGCGGCGGTCGTCATGCCATGATGGGCGAGACAAACCTTCTCCATGTGCTCGGCCAGCCGATCGAGATAGCGTTCGTTGAGCGCATAGAGCAGTGCCTGCTTGTGCGGGAAGTACTGATACATTGTGCCAACGGACACACCGGCCCGCTCAGCCACGCGCGTGGTCGTCAATCGATGCACGCCCTCGACCAGTAAAACCTGAATGGTCGCTTCGAAGATCGCCTCGACGGTGACAGTCGAACGGGCCTGACGCGGCCTTTTGCGGGCATTGAGGTGTTTGGGGGCGGCGACGTCCATATGCGAATCCAAAAATCGAATGATCCTTCATATAATTTCACCAGGCATTTGGCCAGTTATGGAAGGATATCGATGATGACGACACAGAAGATCGCACTGGTAACCGGTGCAAACAAGGGTATCGGTTTGGAGATCGCACGTCAGCTGGCGCAGTCTGGTGTTGCCGTATTGCTGGGTACACGAAATGCTGCACGCGGGCAGCAAGCTGCTGAAGCGCTCGCGTTGAGCGGTATCGATGTTGAAGTTATCGCCATCGATCTCAATGACGAAGCGACGATAAGGTCAGCCGCGCAGGTGATTGAAGACCGGCACGGCCGGCTCGATATTCTGGTCAACAATGCCGGGATTGTTGATCCCCAGGACGGACCGCCATCCGTGGCTTCCATCGCTGCTGCGCGACGGCTCATGGAAACCAATTTTGTCGGCACGCTGGCGGTGACCCAGGCCATGCTGCCGCTTCTGCGCAAGTCCGGGGCGGGCCGCATCGTCAATCTCGCCACAACCCTTGGCTCCCTGGCAATCAACGGCGATCCGTCATCGCCCTATTACGAGGCGCGCCTGATTGGCTACAACGCATCCAAGGCGGCTCTCAACATGCTCACCGTTCAACTGGCGGCGGAACTGAAAGGGTTGGGGATTGCAGTCAATTCGGTTGCGCCCGGCTATGTCAAAACGGACCTCACCGGTCATAACGGGTTCATGACGGCCGAGGAAGGTGCTCGTCTGCCGGTCGAATATGCCCTTCTCGAGGAGGGAGCTATGTCGGGCCGCTTCGTCGAGCCAGCAGGCGTCGCGCCTTGGTAGCCTGTGATTGCAAAAAAAAGAGATCGGGAGGATGCGCAGGTAAACTCACCGGCGCATCCGAGGCTCCGCGGTTTCGCCAATGGCCGCTATCAGGACAACTGGTTGCTTAACTCATCTACCGCAATGGCGCCGCAGGCTGCTCCCAAGCCGCTACTCACGTTGGAACCACCCGCCCCTCCCACCTTGACACCCGCACCCAAACGCCACACATAAAGTTACATGAAACCCCCAACCCCACACCCCCCGCTTTCGGCGCCGGCCACGCCCGCACTTACGCAGCGGGGACGCCGCGCAAGGTGCCGGGCTTCGATGGCCTGCACGCCATGACATCCCAGCTTCTGGCCGAGCGCGTGCCGGGGAATGGAAAAGTCCTCGTGCTGGGGGCCGGTGGCGGGCTGGAGCTCAGATCGCTGGCCGAAAATCACCCCGGCTGGACCTTTGACGGCGTCGACCCTTCAGCCGATATGCTGGCAGCGGCGCGGGAGACTATCGGGGCCCATGCGGTGCGCGTCCGCCTGCATCACGGATATATCGAGGACGCCCCCGATGGCCCGTTCGATGGCGCCGTGTGCCTTCTGACCTTCCATTTCATCGCGCGCGAAAACCGGCTCGAAACGCTCGGCCACATCCGCCGCCGCCTTGCGCCGGGCGCGCCCTTTGTCCTCGCCCATATCAGCTTTGCCCAGGCCGAGCCCGACCGCAGCCAATGGATTGCCCGCCACATCGCCTTTGGCGGCGGCGATCCGCAAAGCAAAGCCGCCCGCGCCGCCATCGCCACAAACCTCACCATCCTCGCCCCGGACGAGGACGAGGCCATGCTCAAAGAGGCCGGTTTTTCCGATATCGCCCTGTTCTACGCCGGCCTGAGCTTTCGCGGCTGGGTGTGCTACGCCTGACGGCGCTGGGCACGCGCCCGCCACACCCACCGCCGTCATCCCGGACCTGATCCGGGATCCAGTACCCACCAGCGCTCGCGTTTCACCCTCTCAAGGGAGAGGTTTAGAAAAGCCGCCCCGCGCTTCACCTCTCCCCTTGGGGGAGAGAGCTTGCCCCGGACGCGATCCGGGGTCGACGCGAAGCGTCGGGTGAGGGGGCCTTCCACTTACCGCAGCCAGAACCACCGAGAACCACCCTCTCCTTCGCTGTCCCGGACCCGATCCGAGACCCAGCAGCCCTGCCGAACCACCGGAGTTTGCGGACGGGCACATGGACCCCGGCTGGAATTTACCCCGGCGAAAGCCGGGACCGGGGCAGCGATGGTGGACGGGACAGTTTGAGCACGGCAAAGAACCTGCGGTGCCGTCACAACCCTCTTCCCCCACCGTCATCCTCGGGCTTGACCCGGGGATCCGCAACACCGCCGCGCCTCCAGCACAAGTGTTGCTTCATGCCACTCGGCGAAAACCCCCCGCTCCCTACGCCACCTTGCGCGCCGCCCGGTCCGCGGCAAACGCCCGCCCGAACCGGTTGGCAAGGAACGCGTCAAGGTCGATCTCTTCCTGCGCCACGAAGCCTTTTTGCGCCAGATCGCCCGCCGCCAGCATGTCGAGCACCGTACAGATACCCGCCGCGGTGGTGATCTGGATGGCCGAGCGCTCCTTATTGCCAACATAGCCCGAAAGCACGGTGCGCTCGAAAATCTCATGCGCCGGCTTGCCGTCTTTGGTGCCGGTCACATCGACCCGGATCACCACCATGTCCTGCTTGGTCGTGGTCAGCGCGTGCCGGAAAACCTCCAGCGCCAGATCGCGCCGGTCCTTAAGGTTCAAATCGTTGAGCAGCAGCTTCATGATCCGCGCATGGCCCGGATAGCGGATGGTGCGATAGTTGAGGTTCTTGACCTTGCCCAGCAGTTTTTCCGGGGTCGAACCCAGCCCGCCCGAAGTGTTGAACGCTTCGTAATCCACCCCGTCGATACTGAGCGCCTCGATATCCTCGAGCGGCGCGATTTCTGCCATTTTCCCATCGACGATAGCTTCGCACGGCTCGCAATATTCGTTGATCACCCCCTCGGGCGACCAGGTCAGCGCGTAATTGAGCACATTGGTGGGAAATTGCGGCAGCGCCCCCACCTTCATGGCGACGCTATCGAGCGTATCGAATTTTTTCGCCAGGCTCATCGCGGCAATGGCGATGAACCCCGGCGCCAGCCCGCATTGGGGGATGAACGCGGTTTCCGCCTTGCCCGCGACCTCCTTGACCCGCCGGGTTGATTTCACGTCTTCGGTCAGATCGAGATAATGGACCTTTGCCGCCGCCGCCGCTTCGGCAATCCGCGTGGTCAGCGAATAGGGCGCCGCCGAGAGGACGGCAAATTTGCCTGCAAGGATTTTTTCCAGTTCCCCCGGCTCGGCCACTTCGCAGCGCGCCGTTTTGACCTTCGCATCGGTATCGAGCGCCGCCAGTGCCTCGGCGGAGCGGTCCACCACCGTCACAGTGTAATCGCCGCTCTGGCTTGCCATGTCCGCGATGGTCGCGCCGATGCGTCCGGCGCCGATCACAACGATCTCTTTCATCCCAAAACCCCTCTTGGTCAAAGATCACAAATGTTGCGGCACCGAACGCTCAACTCCATAGCTTTTGGCGCCATTGTTGCCCATGATGCCACACAGTTCCGTTGATTTGCAGGCTGTGATCGGGCACAATCACGGCATAGAATGCGCAAATAGACGAAAATTTACGCCATAATGACGAAAATTAACGCCGACCGCCAACTGATCGCCCTGCTGCGCCAGAACGCGCGAATGCCGGTCGCCGAGATCGCCAGAAAGCTAGGAATTTCAAGGAGTACGGCCCAGTCGCGCCTCGAAAAGCTCGAGCGCAACGGCACCATTGCCGGCTATGTCGTAAAACTGTCCTACGACTATCTCGCCGGCCAGATCCGCGCCCATTTAATGGTCACGGTCTCCCCCAAACACGCGCCTAAGGTCTTCAGATTCCTCGATGATTTGATCGAGGTCCGCGCCGTCCACTCGGTCTCGGGCAGCTTTGACATGATCGTCATCGTCGAAGCCCCCTCGGTCGCCGAACTCGACACCGTCATCGACAAAATCGGTGCGCTCGACGGCGTCGAGCGCACCATGTCATCGATCATTCTCTCGACCCGGATCGACCGTTAAGCGCCTGATTTGCCTTGGAATTCCGCAACGGTATCGGCAGCGATCTGCTGCAGGAACGCTGCTGTTTCGGCGTCCAGCCGGCCGAAATAATCATATTCCAGCCCCACCGGCGAAGCGTCATAAAGCGTGGCATAGGTCGTCGCCGCCGCCAGGTAGGACCCCGCCAGGCTGGGGTGGCTGTGGTCGAATTCCATATGCAGTTCAAGCTCGGGCCGCGCCTCGTAAGCCTTGGCGAACGCCAGCCCGACGGGGATCACCAGTGCATCGACTTCCGCGCCGACCTCGGTATAGACCCGCGCCAGATTTGCCGTCATTTCCGGGTCATAGCTGTTGTGTCCCTCGGCATAGGCATGGCTCATGTAAAGCACTGTTTGCGCGCCACTTTCATCGATCAGCGCATCGGCGGCCACCACGGCGTCGCGGAAGCGGGCGGTGCGCGATTCCGAGTTGGCCGCGGCGCTGTGACCCTGCAGAATCACGGCGTCGAACGGGGTGTCATAGCCAATGGCATCAGGTGTCAGGTAGTGCGCGAACGGGTGCATATCGAGCGAACCGCCTGAGATGGTGATCGAGCGAAAGGCCAGGTCCTCGATCCCCTCGCCTTCGCCGACCATGCGGCTGGTGTGGTTATGCAGGCTGTCATTGTAATAAAAGTACGAATTGCCAACGAACAGGATCTGTTTGGGGGCATCCAGTCCAAAATCGGCAGCGCCGGGTTGAGGGGCCATATCCTGTCCGAACGCCGAAGTCGAGGCGAGCACAACCATGGCTCCAACAAGGGAGCGGGTAGCAATAGTCATTTGATTTTCCTCCATATTCCACCCGCCTGTGCGGTGAGAGGTCACACAGGGATGGAGGCTGATGGCTAGCCCCGCCGCGCGGTCGCAGCAACCGGCGGAAGAAGAAATCGCGCGACTTTTTTGCCAGCTGCGCGGCTGATGGGTGGAAACGGGAACATTATCCCCGCCTTTGTGTAGCGTGTTATACCCATCATCCTGAAACGCTACTTGCGGATTTCATAAAGACGGAAACGGTTTGCGCTCGGCGCAAATGCCATGGGGAAGTGATTTTCGCCGATCTTGTAGATTTCGGCCACGGCATCGAGCTGGGCCATAAGGCCCCGATGCCGCTGGCTGCCCGAGTTCTTGTCAAAAAACATGGACTGGCCCTCGGGATAAATCCGCGCGGGGAAATACTGACAGATAAAGGCGCTATAGTCGGTCGCCAGCGGCGAACGCGTACGACCGTTCTCTGGGGCACGATTCTGGCAAAACGTTGCTAGCGCGGGATTTTCCGCCCCGTAGCCGCGTCAAAACAATGCAGATGCGCATGCTCGATATAGAGGGTGAGCTTGTCGTCATTCTCGCCGGGGTGGATGCCCTGTGTCCGCAGCACGAGTTCATTGTCGATCCCCTCGGCATGGGCATAGACAAGACTTTCCGAGCCGACCAGTTCGACGGCGTCCACGATGACCTCGATTGTGAGATGGGGCCCGGCCGGCGGTGTGAGCGTTATATCTTCCGGGCGGATGCCGATGGTGCCGCATTGGGACGAAACGAAATCGGGCAGGTCGCCCGCCACCCGCCCTAGCGCCTTGGTATCGAGCAGGTTCATGCCCGGTGATCCCATGAAACCGGCAACGAACACCGAAGCGGGATCGGTATAGATTTCGAGCGGCTTTCCAACCTGTTCGATCTGCCCGTTATTCATCACCACCAGCTTGTCGGCCAGCGTCATGGCTTCGAGCTGATCGTGGGTGACATAGACCGATGTCGTGCCCAGCGTGCGCTGGAGACGGCGGATTTCCACCCGCATCTGGCCGCGCAGCTTGGCATCGAGATTGGACAGCGGTTCGTCGAAAAGGAAGGCCTTTGGCTTGCGAACGATGGCCCGCCCCATGGCGACACGCTGGCGCTGGCCGCCGGAAAGCTGGCGCGGCTTGCGATCGAGGAAAGCCTCGATCTCCAGAATGCGCGCCGCTTCATTGACGCGTTCGTCGATCTCCGGCCGCGGCGTCCTGCGGTTTTTCAGTCCGTATTCAAGGTTGCCGCGCACGCTCATATGCGGATAGAGCGCATAGTTCTGGAACACCATGGCGATATCGCGTTCGGCCGGCTCAAGCTTGTTGACGAGCGTTTCGCCAATCCGCACTTCGCCCGAAGTGATGGTTTCAAGCCCGGCCAGCATGCGCAGCAAGGTCGATTTTCCGCAGCCCGAGGGGCCGACGAGAACCACGAGTTCGCCGTCTTCGATCGACATGTCGATGCCCTTGATCGCCTCGACATTGCCGGGATAGACCTTGCGGAGGTCAGAGATTTCGATTGTAGCCATTGGTTTTATTTCTCGGTTTCGACCAGGCCTTTGATGAACAGGCGCTGCAAGAGGAGGACGACGAACACGGGCGGGACCATGGCGAGCATCACCGTTGCCATGACAAGGTTCCAGGCCGGCTCCCGGTCGGTATTGGCCATCAAACGTTTGATGCCCATCACGATCGTATAGAATTGCTCCTGGGTGGTGATGAGCAGCGGCCAGAGATATTGCACCCAGCCATAGATGAACATGATCACGAACAGCGCGGCGATATTGGTGATCGAAATGGGGAGCAGGATATCCTTGAAGAACTTCATCGGACCCGCCCCGTCGACTCGCGCCGCTTCCATGAGCTCTTCGGGCACCGTCATGAAAAACTGCCGGAACAGAAAGGTCGCAGTCGCTGAGGCGATCAGCGGGAGAGTTAGCCCGGCATAGGAATTGAGCATTCCAAGATTGGCGACGACGGCAAATGTCGGGATGATGCGGACCTCGACCGGCAGCATCAGGGTGACAAAGATCATCCAGAAAGCCAGCATGCGGAACGGGAAGCGGAAATAGACAATGGCAAAGGCCGAGGTAATCGAAATGGCGATCTTGCCCACGGCAATAATCATCGCCATCCAGAACGAATTGCCCAGCATCAGCCACACCGGCGGCGTACCGGCCACTTCGAGCCCGGAGCCCAGCATCTGCGAATAGGTGGGCCCGATATTGTCGCCCGGCAGCAGCGGCATGACACCTCGGATGAAGGCCGCGGGTTCATGGGTCGAGGCGATGAACGCGACATAGACCGGAAAGGCGACGATCAGAACGCCAACGATCAGGATGAGGTGAGTGAGGAAGTCGAGCCAGGGCCTGTTTTCAACCATATTTGGGTCCTTCCTAGTAATTGACCCGGCGTTCCACGTAGCGGAACTGGATGAAGGTGAGGATGATCACGATACCCATCAAAAGCACCGACTGGGCCGAGGATGAACCGATGTTGAGCCCGGCCACGCCGTCGGTATAGACCTTGTAGACCAGCGTCATCGTCGCCTGTCCCGGCCCGCCCTCCGTCGTGGCGTCGATCACGCCGAAGGTCTCAAACATCACATAGTTGATGTTGATGATCAGGAGGAAAAACGTGGTGGGCGAGAGCAGCGGGAAAACGATCGTCCAGAACCGTTTGAACGGTCCGGCGCCATCGATTGAGGCGGCTTCCGACAGCGAGGCGGGGATAGATTGCAGCCCGGCGACGAAAAACAGGAAATTATAGGAAATCTGCTTCCAGGCGGCTGCGATGGTGATCAAAGCCATGGCCTGGGTTCCATTGACGCGATGGTTCCAGTCGATACCGAACCAGTCGAGCACATGGGGCAGCAACCCGATGGTGGGGTTGAAAAGGAACCACCAGAGCACGCCGGCCACCACTGGCGCTACGGCGTAGGGCCAGACCAGAAGGGTAGTATAGGCTTTCGCCGTGCGCAGAACCCGATCGACGCACACCGCCAGAAGCAGCGCGAACCCCATCGAGAGCACGGTAACCGAGATGGCAAACACGGCGGTCCGGCCCAGCGCATTGAGATAACTCGGATCGGACAGGATGCGCGCGTAATTTTCAAACCAGACGAAGCTGGTGCGGAAGCCGAAGGGATCCTCCCGCTCGAAGCTCGATTTGACCGCCTGGCTGGCCGGCCAGAGAAAGAAGATCGCTGTAATGATCAACTGCGGCGCCAAAAGCGCGTAAGGAAGCCAGCGATTTGTGAAGATCGACCGTTTGGTCTGCATTCAACGCCCCTGGATAGTGTGTCATCTGCCAGTCTTCTAGTGTCGAACCGGTTTGATGAAAGAGACCCCGGCGGAAAAGCCGGGGTCAGAACGCTTGCGATCAGCGCTGTTTAGGAATTGGCAGCCTGGAAATCACGCAGGATCTGGTTGCCGCGCTCGACCGCGGAATCCAGAGCTTCTTGCCCGGTCTTTTCTCCTGCCAGGACCGATTGCAGTTCCTCGTCCATGACCATCCGGACCTGGGGCATGTTGCCGAAGCGCAGGCCCTTGGAGTTTTCAGTCGGAGCATTGAGGTTGATCTGTTCGATGGCAGTGTCGGTACCGGGGTTCTCTGCGTAATAGCCCTGCTCCTGGCTCAACTCGAAAGCGGCCTGTGTGATCGGCAGATAGCCTGTACCCTGATGCCATTCGGCCTGCACTTCGGCCGAGGAGAGGTAGTCGAGGAAGGCTGCAGTTGCCTGGTACTCGGCTTCATCGTGACCTGAGAGGACCCAAAGGGTCGCGCCGCCGATGATGGAGTTCTGCGGGGTGCCTTCAACGTCGTCATAATAGGGCAGCATACCGTAGCCGACTTCGAAATCGGCATTGGCAACAACACCGGCACGCGAAGCCGACGATGCCATGAAGATGGCGCATTCGCCCGAATAGAAGGCCGGAGCATTGTCCGAACCACCGGCCGGACCGCCGTAAACAAAGATACCTTCATCCTGCCAACGGGCCAGGTCGTCCCAGAAGCGGGCGACGACGTCGTTGTTGAAGGCGAACTCGGTATCGAGCCCGCCAAAGCCGTTCTCAAGCGTGCCATAGGGCACGTTGTGAAGAGCTGAAAGGTTCTCCGAACCTATCCAGGTGGCGGTGTAGGTGATGGCCATGCCGCAGCTTGCAGCGCCCGACTCGATGATCTGGCGCGAAAATTCCTCAGCCTGTGCCCAGGTGGAGGGCGCAACTTCCGGATCGAGCCCGGCGGCTTCGAACACGTCCTTGTTGTAGTACAGGATCGGGGTCGAGGAGTTGAACGGCATCGAGAGCATGTTGCCGTTGGTGTCTGTATAATAGCCGGTGACGACAGGCAGATAGACCGAGGGGTCGAAATCGTTGCCGTATGCTTCCATTAGTTCATAGACCGGGTAGACGGCGCCTTCGGCGGCCATCATAGTGCCGGTGCCGACTTCGTAGATCTGGACGATGGTGGGCTGCTCGCCGGCGCGGAAAGCGGCAATGGCGTTGACCATGGTCTCTTCATATTCGCCGCGATAAGAGGCGTTGACCACGTACTCGTCCTGAGACGCGTTGAAATCTTCGGCAATGGCGGCAACGCGCTCGCCCAGTTCGCCGCCCATTGAGTGCCAGAAGGAAATTTCGGTCTGGGCAAACGCCGAAGATGCACCCAGGAAGAGAGCCACACCGGCTGTGCCGCTGGCCAGAATTGTCTTGAACATGATGTTCTCCCGATCAATGTCATTGCGGCCGCATCCGGCCGATGGTGTAAAACCATGGGCGAGATGCCTAGACCGGGCGTGCAAAGCTCAGGTGACGGTATCGTGATGTTTGCATGACGGTGGAAAACCCCGACGCACGTGGCATCGAGCTCATCAGCCAAGCTCGCGATGGGTCTTCTGGCCTCCTCCTCACGCCACGATCATGTGGCCGGCCACCCCGCATTTTTGCGTCAGCGGCCAGACCATTGTGACACTATCGTCATAATTGACAACCCGGTTCAGCGGCCGGATTTCACCCTGTAGAAAACGGCAAACATCTCGACATGGGATGAGTAGGCGAACTGGTCGACCGGCGTCACCGTGCCGATGCGATAACCGCCAGCAATCAGAAGGGCCGCATCCTTGGCAAAGCTCTGGGCATCGCAGCTGACGTAGGCGATCGTCGGAACCGTCGATTTCGCCAACGCCTTGACCTGTGCCTTAGCGCCGGCCCGCGGCGGATCGAGCACCACGGCGTCGAACCGGTTGAGTTCGAACACGCCGAGCGGTTCGCGAAACAGGTCGCGGCGCTCGGCCGTGATGGGCTTGAGCCCTTTGGTATTGCGCCTCGCGGCGTTGAGCGCATCAATTGCGGGCGCATCGGAATCGGCTGCGAAAACAGGGGCACGCGCGGCAAGCCGCAAGGCAAAGGGGCCCATGCCGCAAAAAAGATCGGCGATCTGCTTCGCACCTCGCACCCCGTCAACGACCAGAGACGCGAGCACCTCTTCGGCATCGGCGGTGGCCTGCAAAAAACTCGATACGGGTATGGGTACGCTCGACTTGCCCATAGTCACTACAGGAGGACGCTGGAGGATCAACGGTTCGCCGTTGAGGGAAATCCGGGCAAGATCATGCTCGCGGGCGATTGCCGTCAAGTCAGCAGTGGGCTTGGCGCGTTTGGCTCGGATCGCAACGTCGAGCCCCAAATCGCTGGCGGTAAAGCTAACGTCACATGGTCCCACAACGGCGGCAATGGCGCGCGCAATCTCTGGCGCGCGGGCGAGCGCGGGCACAAGGACGGGGCAAGTGTCGATATCGTGGATAGCATGGCTGCGAAGCGCCATGAAACCCGCCGCAGATTTTGTTGCGTGCAATGTGGCCCGACGGCGACCCGCGCCATGGGCAACGATCGGATCTGCTGTGTCGGCCTGAACCCCGGCGCGCGATAGGGCATCGACGACCAGGCCGCGTTTGAATTGACGATAGGCATCGGCCCCGAGGTGCTGGAGCTGACAGCCCCCACAGGCGCCAAAATGCGGGCAGAAGGGTTGGCCGCGCATGGGACTGGGCTCGATGACCTCGATAAGGCGGCCCCGATTGCCGTCGATCTCGACAGTGATTGTTTCACCTTCGAGAGACAGGGGAACAAAGATCGGTTTGCCGTCGAGCGTGGCAACGCCCTCGCCCCGATGGCCGAGGCGTTCGATGGCGAGGGTTTCGATACGGTTCATTGCGCTGTGGGGTCAGCCCCCGCTGCGAGACGGCTGTCGACGACGGGGCGTTCTGGAATGGATGGCTGGGCGCCAGGCGTCAGACAAGCCAGACCAGCCGCGACCGAGGCTCGTTCCATGGCCGACGACAGATCGCCCCCCTCGGCCAGCCCGGCTGCCAGATAGCCAACGAATGTATCACCAGCGCCTACCGTATCGACGGGTTTGATTTTGAGCGAGGAGACAGTGGTAACCGAACCGGCAGCTACGGCGATGGCGCCGCGTGAACCGAGTGTGGCGACAACGGTGTTGCCGAATTTTTCTGATAGCCAGGAAACAGCGTCGGCTTCGTCGAGCTCCGGTGCCTCAAGCAGTTTGAGCACTCCGGCCAATTCGGTTTCATTGACCACGAGCACATCGACTTTCTCCAGCAATGCCGGATCGAAATCCACGAACGGGGCCAGGTTGAGAACGACCTTGGCGCCATTTTGGCGAGCCAGGGTTGCGGCGGCAAGTACCCCGTCCATCGGCGTTTCAAGCTGCAAAAGGAGATAGTCCCCATCCGCGATTCCGGCCTGCTCCAGTGCGGCTGCCGTTAGCCGCGAATTGGCGCCGGGCAGGACGGTAATCATGTTCTCCCCAGCGTCATCGACAATGATGAGAGCGGTTCCGGTGTGCCGGTCCATGCGCCGCACACCTGAGAGGTCGATTTCCGCTTCGCTTAGAAGGGCAAGGGCGCGCGTTGCGAAGTCATCGCTGCCGACGCACCCGACCATCTTGACCTCCGCCCCGGCTCGGCTCGCGGCAAGCGCCTGATTGCCTCCCTTGCCGCCGGGTGAAAACTCAAGGCTGGTGCCCAGAACGGTTTCGCCCGGCCGCATCAGGGTGGGCGCATGACCGATCAGGTCGATATTGATGGAGCCGAACACAACGATCACGGCATCTGTCCTCCCGGGCAAGATTTTTTCTTCTTGTGCCAGAGGAAAAGCATCGAACTCAAACGATTTCGTCGCATACTCGTTGCCATTGGCCAATTGAACTGATGCCGCATGAAATTAGAACGGCGCGACAGGCGGAACAGGCCGCCGCCGCATGGCGCGCTTTAATGGCCAAACGGAGCCCGCGCAAGCGTTCAGCCCTTGTTCAGCCCGCAGAAACGACAAGACCAGCCGTTCATTGATTGTTTGAAAGACCAAGGAGACCTGAGCCATGAAATCCATAGCAACCCCCGTTGGCCTAGCAGCCCTAGCGACGGTCATGATGGCCAGCTCCGCCCTTGCCGACACGCTGACCATCACTGGCGACATCGCCTATCGCGAACGCATCGCGCTGCCCGAAAATGCGGTGGCCACTGTGTCTTTGGTCGATGTCTCGCTGGCCGACGCGCCTTCGACAACGATTGCACAGGACCTCATCGATCCGGCTGGCCAGGTCCCCATCGGCTTTGTCATCGATTTTGACTCAGCTTCTATCGTCGAGGGACATGCTTACGCCATCGCGGCGCGGATCGAAGTTGATGGCGAACTCTGGTTCATCAACGATACCCGAATTTCCGTCGATCCCCTGACCCAGACCGAGCTGGTTTCCGTGCCCTTGGTCAATGCGCGCAGTGCCGGGACCACGCCCCCCGAGGAGGGCGACGCCACTGGGGTTGCCTTGCCTGCCGATCTGGTCGGTACAGCGTGGCTGCTGACCATGCTCGGCGAAATGCCGTCGGCCGAGGACGTTAAGGCAACCCTGATTTTTGGCGAAAGCGATCCATCCTTGGGCGGTACGGGCGGATGCAATACCTACGGCGGGTCCGTCACTGTCGATGGTGACGGAGGCTTGTCCATTTCAGATGTCTTTTCAACCATGATGGCCTGCGAAGACCCCAAGATGAGCCAGGAACGCGCCTTCTTTGACGCGTTGGGAGCAACAACGGGCTACAGTGTCGAGGATGACACGCTCACATTTTTCGATGCCGACGGGAATCCTATCGCAACGCTTGCGGCAAGTGCCTCAGAATAGGTCCTCCCTGCGGGTTTCAGGGTCCATCAGAGCATGAACCCTGTCCGCCCCCAGTCGGGCGAGCTTTAACAGCATCGCCTTGCGCCGCGCGCCGGGCAGGGGATCGTGCTGTGCGTGGCGCAAAATATCGCCCCAATGGCCGTCCGCCACCATCAGCCCTTCTTCGGCGGGGAAAATTTCCGCATCGAGTTCCGGCGGTTTGCAGAAAAAGAACCGGTCGCAAAAATCCTTGTAGTTGGGCCATTTGGCGTCGACCTTGTAGTCCATAAGGCTCGATTTGATTTCCACGATCCAGATTTCGCCCTTGCCCCCCAGAGCAATAACGTCGGCCCGGCGCCCGTTGGAAAGCGGCACTTCGGCAAAACAGGTCATGTCATGGACCGAGCGCAGAAAACGCATCACGCCCCGCTGCACGCGAAGGGCCGTGGGTGACTGACGGCCGTCAACAATCTGGGGCTGATAGCTGGATTCGGTTTCGCTCATGTTCTCATTTTATTCCGTCCGGACCGTCGTGGCCAGCCTCCCAGTATTTCATAAGTGAAATGATGGTTGCGAACATTTCCGTAGCGCCAGTCGGTCGCGAGGACGCATAGTGAACCCATCGGCGAGCATGGTTCGCCACCAGTCATCCATCCCTCAGATGCAGAAAAAGGCGCGTTGAGCGCGCCTGAAAGGCTACGCCATGTTCAATTCCGCGTTCATGAAGCTGCGTGAATGGATCCTTTTTCACCAGACCCATAACGCGCTCAAACGGCTCGATCTTCATCTCAGGCGCGACCTTGGGCTCAAGGAAGCAGATCTGCGGCGCATCAGCCGTAAGGTGATGCACCAAAAAGGCCCCATAAGCCTGTTTGCCCTGCGCGAGGAGGACGAGCGGTTGGAAGCCGATGTTGTCTCTAAAGTGCCATCTGCGTGCGGGTCAGCCCGCCATGACGCTCAAGAAAGGCGACGATTTCGTCAACGCCCTTACCCCGCTTGAGATCGGTGAAGACGTGGGGCTGACCGTCCCGCATCCGGTGGGCGTCGGCCTCCATTGTGCCCAGGTCGACCTCGACATAGGGGGCGAGATCGGCCTTGTTGATGACCAGCATGTCAGAGCGCGTGATACCTGGACCGCCCTTGCGCGGAATTTCTTCACCCTGGCAGACCGAGATGACATAGAGCGTGATGTCGGCAAGGTCGGGGGAAAATGTCGCCGCCAGATTGTCGCCGCCGGACTCGATAAAGACGATATCGAGGTCGGGAATGCGGGCGCCAAGCTCGGCAATCGCCCGCAGATTGATCGAGGCGTCTTCGCGGATTGCCGTATGCGGGCACCCCCCGGTTTCGACCCCCAGGATCCGTTCTTCTGGCAACGCCTGCAGGCGCACCAGCATCATGGCGTCTTCCTTGGTGTAGATGTCATTGGTCACGACCCCGACCGAATAATCATCGCGCAGTGCCTTGCAGAGTTTCTCGGTGAGCGTGGTTTTGCCAGAGCCCACCGGGCCACCGATTCCCACGCGGAGCGGACCGTTTGCTGAACTCATGATCGAAAAATCCTTACATTGAGGTCTTCATGCCTCAGGCTTGCAATATCGGTGCCATAGGACAAGCTCGAAATGTCATCCAACTGCGCCGAGAGCGCTTCCGTGCTCAGCTGCGCGATTTTTGCTTCGAGGCTGGCAAGAATGACCAGGCCCGCCGTTTGTCCAAGTGGAATAAGCCGCACACCGACCGAAATCTGTTGGGCCACAACGCTGTTGGCATAGCCAGCGACTCCCGCTTCCGGTGAAACGCCCTGCAAGCCGGCCTTTGCGCCAAAGGCAATCGGCAAAGCCATGGGGCGCTCGAAGGCCGCGTTGAGCTCATTCGGCGTGACTGTTGGCCATGCCGACGCGGCCTCGAGAAAGGATTTCGCCTGCTCGCGCGTTTCCTTATCCCGCTCGGACG
Source organism: Pelagibacterium sp. (assembly GCF_965249125.1). Lineage (GTDB taxonomy): Bacteria > Pseudomonadota > Alphaproteobacteria > Rhizobiales > Devosiaceae > Pelagibacterium. The sequence goes on along the minus strand of NZ_OZ252217.1, from coordinate 3,249,569 downwards.
ACATCTGCAGGGCAAGGCACAGGCTGTTGGCCTCTGCCAGCGTCTCCCAGTCACCACTGGTCACCGCGCGGGCAGCGATGGCGAGAAAATAGGCATCGGTGTGAAGGCTGCCACAATGGATCTGACCGCTTATCCATTCGGCAAGCTGGCCGCTATCCTTGACTCGCCCTTCGGCGATGGCCGTCTCGAGCCCCTGGCTATAGGCAAACCCGCCAATTGGGAAAGCCGGCGAGAGCCAGGAAAACAGCCGGATCAGAGCGGCCCGCTCATCCATGATGATGGTGGACGTGCCCATGATCCTGACCCGAATAGGCCCCCCGCAACGGGGAGAATGGCGCATTGACCTCCGCGACCCTGGCTCCCAGCCCCTCCAGCATGTCTTTGATGACGTGGTCACGTCCGATCAACAGACGATGGGGGACCCCAGATTTGGTTTCAATCTGGCAGGGCAGGTGCCGGTTGCCGATATGCCAGCACAATTGCGCAAGATGGCTCGTATTGTTGCCGGTAATCGCATAGAGCGGCTCTTTTGCCGCGACGATCTCGGCGAATCGACCGTCTTCGAGCATGAGCGCATCGCCGGTTTCCATCGTCACGGTTTGCGGGAGGTCGACGAGGACATCGAGCCCATTGTCGAGTGTCACGAGCTTGCGGCGCAGCGCGCGCTGATCGTGAGCCAACTCAACGCGCCCGGCGAGGGCGCCTTGCCATTGGCCGTTTGCTTTGACACCTGTTGCTCGCATTCCCGCTCCTTGGTCAATACGTTCCGCTGCCGGCATCCAAAGCAAGAAACGCGCCAGCGATCAGGGTATGTCCTGGGCCGCGTGACAGGTGATGGGTTCGGCCTCGTTCTCTTCGGTGCCATCCATGATGTCGGTGAACATGGCTTCGTTGCCGCGCGACCACCATTCATATTGTCCTGAAACATAGCGCGCGCCAGAGGCGGCGATGACATTGACGAAAATCATGTCCTCACCCTCGATCGGCACAATGGCGAGAAAGGTGGGGTGGGCGTTGATGTACTGCACGCTCATCGGCTCTTCGATGCCGTCGCACTGATAGGTCATCACGTCGCGCTGGGCATTGCCCTCGAAATCGAGCACGAATTGCATGGACGTTTCCACGGCACTGGCGGGCAACGCGGCAAGAGCCAGACAAGCGGCGAGCACAAAGGATTTCATTATCGGCCTCCTGTGAGATTTAGCCAATGAAACCTAACATCGGATTCCGGGCAGCACCATGGCCGGTCCGGTCACACAAATCCAAAAACGATACCGTAAACGATTGCCCCGCCCAGCGTTGCCAATGAGACGTCGCGGCGCCAGAAATAGATCGCGGTCACCGCTCCCGACCCCAGTACCAGCGGCGCAATCACGTGCAATTGGGGCGACAGCATGGGCAGGCTCGCTCCGACATAAAGAGCGGCGATGGCAGCCGGTCCGGTTGCTGCCAGAAACCGGCTCAGCGGAGCATCGGGATCCCCCGTGCCGCGCATGAAGCGCGTCGGCAAGAAGCGCAACAGCCAGGTACCAAGCCCCACGAGCAGCGTAACGATAAGGAATTCGGCGTTCATGACCGCCTCCGGATCAAAAGGCCCGATAGCGCGCCAACGATCATGCCGCCCAATATTCCCACCGTGGGTGAAACGAGAACGATCAACGGTAAAGTGACACATGCGGTGACGATCACCACCGGGACATGCTCTTTGGTCAAAAGCGAAAGTACCATTGCCAGAAATAGCGCTGGCATGAGAAAGCCCATGGCCGCATCGACCGCGGGCCACGCGGCCAGCGAAGTGCCCAGCAGCGCTCCGATTGCCGTGCCGATCACCCAGGAGAGATAGGGGCCTGCGGCAATGCCGAACATGAAGCGCGGTGAGAAATGATCCTTTGTTCGGTTGAGCGCAATGATTGCCGAACCGAACGCGCCGTCGGAAAGGAAAAAGCTCCACGCCCAGGCATGTTGCCGGGTTGCCCGCTCGCGCGCCGCTTCCAGGATGGCCGGTCCGTAAAAGACGTGCCGCAGATTGGTGGCGATGATCGAAAGCGCAGTCACCAGGATCGGCGCGCCGGCTCCAACCAGCGCCAGTACCAGAAACTGGCTCGCTCCCGCATAGACCACCGCCGAGAGCATGATTGCTTCCAGTGCGGAGAAGCCCGCCTTGATGGCGGCGATGCCAAACGCGATCCCGACCGGCACATACCCGATGGCTATTGGCGTTGACGCGCGCGCGCCGGAACGGAAATTGGCAAGAGGAGTAGACATGAAAGGAGCATGGAGGATGGATAGTCCCATCCTCTATAGGACCGATCCGTCGCGAAGGCCATACGTGACCTTGGTGCTTGCTCGAACGTCAGAACAGGAAATACCGCTGCGCCATGGGCAGTACGTCGGCGGGCTCGCAGGTCAGCAGTTCGCCATCCGCGCGCACCTCATAGGTTTCCGGGTCGACCGTCACTTCAGGGGTGGCGTTGTTATGGATCATCGCTGATTTGCCGATACCCCCGCGGGTATTGTCAACCGCCAGCATTGATTTATCGACGCCCAGATTGTCCTTGAGCCCGCTTTTGAGCGCGGCCTTGGATACGAAGGTCACCGACGTGTTGGAGATCGCTTTGCCATAGGCGCCGAACATCGGCCTATAGTGCATGGGCTGGGGCGTGGGGATCGAAGCATTGGGATCGCCCATCGGCGCGGTGGCGATCATTCCGCCCAAAAGCACCAGTTCGGGTTTCACGCCGAAAAAGGCAGGATTCCAGACCACCATGTCGGCCCGCTTTCCCACTTCGATAGATCCGATATGGGCCGAAATGCCATGCGCGATGGCCGGGTTGATCGTGTATTTGGCGATATAGCGCTTGACCCGGAAATTGTCGTTGTCGCCTGCCTCTTCGGGCAAGGCTCCGCGCTGGCGCTTCATCTTGTCGGCGGTCTGCCAGGTGCGGATGATGACCTCGCCCACCCGGCCCATGGCCTGGCTGTCGGACGAAATGATGGAGAACGCGCCGATGTCGTGCAGGATATCCTCGGCAGCGATGGTCTCCTTGCGGATGCGGCTTTCCGCGAACGCTACGTCTTCGGCAATCGAAGGGTCGAGATGGTGGCAGACCATCAGCATATCGAGATGCTCAGCCAATGTGTTGCGCGTATAGGGACGGGTCGGATTGGTCGATGAGGGGATGACGTTTTCGAGCCCGCACACCTTGATGATATCAGGCGCGTGCCCGCCACCGGCTCCTTCGGTGTGAAACGCATGGATGGTACGCCCCTTGAAGGCATCGATGGTGTCTTCGACAAAACCCGATTCATTGAGCGTGTCGGTGTGGATCATCACCTGCACGTCATAGGCATCGGCGACCGAGAGACAGTTGTCGATAGCGGCAGGCGTCGTTCCCCAATCCTCGTGCAGCTTCAGGGCCGCCGCGCCGCCCATTATCATTTCGACAAGCGCTTCGGGCCTGGACGCATTGCCCTTTCCCGCCAGGGCGATGTTCATGGGAAAGGCGTCGAACGATTGGATCATCCTGCCCAGATGCCAGGCGCCGGGCGTACACGTCGTGGCCAGGGTCCCATGCGCCGGCCCGGTGCCACCTCCCAGCATCGTGGTCACGCCCGAGGTCAGGGCCTCCTCGATCTGTTGCGGGCAAATGAAGTGGATGTGGGCATCGAATCCGCCAGCGGTGACGATCTTGCCCTCTGCGGCGATAACTTCCGTGCCCGGACCCACAATGATGTTGACGCCCGGTTGGGTATCGGGATTTCCCGCCTTTCCAATCGCAATGATAAGGCCATCCTTCAGTCCAATATCAGCCTTGTAGATTCCGGTATGATCGACGATCAGTGCGTTGGTGATGACGGTGTCCACCGCTCCCGCGGCACGCGTGACCTGCGATTGCCCCATGCCGTCGCGGATCACCTTGCCGCCGCCGAATTTCACCTCTTCACCATAAAGCGTGAAGTCTTTTTCCACTTCTACGAACAGCTCGGTATCGGCCAACCGCACCTTGTCGCCTGTCGTGGGGCCGTACATGTCTGCGTAAAGCGCGCGGGAAATTCTGGCAGCCATGTTCAGCTCCTCATCGAAGGTAAAGTTCGGCCCTTTGGGCAGGCATGATCCAATTTGAATGCGTCCGATTGCCTCGAACCAAATTGCAACCCTGGGCCGGTTTGCTCGTTTGTAGGCTCCAGAGGGGCGGTAAAACCGAACTCAAACGGAGAATGAAAATGAATAAGCTCTCTGCTCTTGCAATTGGTACGGCTCTGACTCTGTCGATGCCGCTTGCAGCCCTGGCCCAGGACGCCGACGCTGGCGTTACCCTTGACGGTGGCGTCCAGACCGAACTGGGCGGCGAAGACGCCAACGCTGACGTTGGAGCCGATGTTGGGGTTGATGCCGGCGTGGACGCGGGCATGCCTGCCGAAGGCGCTGGTGAGACAAGCGTGGGCGTGGGTGCCGATGGTTCCGCTGGCGCGTACACCTATGCTGACCTTGACGACGCGATCCATGGTGCCGGCACGGCTGACTTCTCGGCTGTGACTGCGGATACCGAAATTGAAATCGTCGAGATTTCTTCGCTTGGCGAGGACGGCGAATTCACTGCCGATGCTTTTGCGGCAGCGCGCGGGGATTTCCAGGCCGATATCGACCTTCTGCAGTCCAATATCTCGGGCAACGCCGATATCACGGCTGCTCTCGAGGCCGAAGGCTATACCGAAAGCGAAGTTGTCGCTGTCTGGACCCAGGCCGACGGTGCTCTGACGGTCTTTGTGGACAGCCAGAGTTCGGCTGAAGCCGAAGCGGCTGAAGACGCCGGCCTTGCCGACGACGCCGTGGAATCTGAGATGAGCGTTGAAGATGAAGCCGACGCGGATGCTTCCGCCGAAGGCGAAGTGGCCCAATAAGCGTCGAGACGTAAGGTGCGATGGGCGGGGTGCTGCGGCACCTCGCCTCTTTTTCTGCCCGCAATGGAAAACGCCGGTCCGTCTCAATTCATTTATCCAGTGGTCCCATGACCATCTGGCGAAACCCGAAGACCCGGCGGTCTCCATCCAAAGCGACAAGGGTCACCTCGCGGGTCTGGCCCGGCTCGAACCGGACGGCGGTGCCTGCGGCAATATCGAGCCGCATGCCCCTCGCTCGCTCTCTTTCGAACGCCAGCCCGGCATTGGTTTCGAAAAAATGATAGTGACTGCCCACCTGGATGGGGCGGTCTCCGGTATTTGCGACTTCGATCGTGACCGTTTCACGGCCCGCATTGAGTTCGATTTCGCCGCTTTTCGGGATGATTTCGCCCGGGATCATATCGCTATCCTTAACCTGCGATAATCAGCCATAGCCCGCCAAGCGCGGTCAGACCACCTGCAATCCGTGTAAAGATGGTACGCCGAGTGGTTGCTAGAATGCGTCCCAGACCAAGACCAGCCCCAACGCCGATTGCATGCAGCAGCGCGGTGGCGACAAGGAAGCCTCCCGCATAGCCGAGCGCGCCAGCCTCGCCCATTTCCCCGCCATGCGCATGCCCGTGAAACAGCGCAAAGAATGCGACCATCGCGGCGACGCCCGCCGTTGGTAGTGGCAGGGCCAGAGCCATCATGATGCCGATAAAGATCACCGAGGCCAAAATAGCCGGCTCGACGAACGGAAGCGGCATACCAACCAGTGCGGCGCCGAAGCCCACCGCCATCGTGGCAACAAAGGCTGCTGGCACGGCCCACAAGGCCCTCCTTCCAATAGATGCGGCCCAAAGACCAACGGCGACCATGGCCAGGACATGGTCGAGCCCGAACAGCGGATGGCTGAACCCGGCGGCAAACGAGCCGTGCTCGATAGGATCGAGATGGGCGAAGGCGGGGGCCGCAGCGGCGACAAAGAAGACGAGCGCGGCAAATAAGCGTCTGAACATGAACGGGCTCCTTAGCGAATGGGAGAATGAACGGTGACGAGCTTGGTCCCGTCGGGAAAAGTTGCTTCGACCTGGATATCGTGAATCATCTCGGCAATGCCCTCCATCACCTGGTCGCGGGCAATCACATGCGCGCCCGCTTCCATCAGTTCAGAGACCGGGCGCCCGTCGCGGGCGCCTTCGATGACGAAATCGGTAATGAGCGCGATGGCTTCGGGATGGTTGAGCTTGACGCCGCGCTCGAGCCGACGCCGCGCCACCATGGCAGCCATCGAGACCAGCAGCTTGTCTTTTTCCCGGGGTGTGAGGTTCATTGTGCCTCCCTTTTTTAGAGTGACCAGAGCTTGGGAACGGCCCCGGCTCCCGAAAGCGCGGCGATTGCCGGCATGATGATCTTGCGCAGATGATAGCCCGATCTGCCCGTCGCGCGCAGCACGATCTTGTCTCCGATCCTGGAAACCCCGGCAGTGGGGTGATTGGCCATTAGCGCTTTGAGCGGTCCGACATGCCGTTCGGCATCTTCAGAGATGTAGCACAGCGTTCCATAGGCCCGTGCGCCACCCAAAAGCGCCATATTGTCCCTCGCCAGGCGGTCATCCGCGTCGAGCCGGGCGACCTCGGCGTGCAGGAGTTCGCCGTCCCGCCGCACGCGCCAACGATCCGAAATCTGCGCGGAAATCGCATCTTCGCCATGCGCTTCGCGCCCGAGGATAATCGCTTCGAGTCCGAGAAAAACAGCATCGCCAGCCACCTCGACTTCGATCGTCCGGTCCAACGACGAGCCGTCGAACACAATCGTTTCCTGCGGCAGCCAGTCGAGCCGCCCCCCCGCCTCTACAATCAGTCTGGAGGTGACATGCGCAGCCCCGCCGGTTGACCGATAGACGCGCTCGCATGCTTGCGTTGTGAGGGTGAGATGGGTTCCGGCGGCCGCCCGCGCGGACCAGGTCATCCTGTCGCCGCCCGTCAGCCCGCCGGACGTGTTGATGAGTACGGCCTCGAGCCAGTTGCCGTAAGCCTTGGGTACCCGGATTTTGCCGCAACCGGACTGATACAGCGTATCGAGCACCGACAGTCCGTAGCGTGCCTTGGTCGCGACGCGGCCCTCGCCCTCGGCGCGCTGCATCGGGGCTGTTCCACCCTGAAAAACCGGACTTTCGAGCATCAGACCATCAAATGCCGTTTGACGTTGGGATCATCGAGATCTGCAGCGGGACCTGAATGCATGATCTCCCCGCGATCCATGACGTAGATATGGTCACTCAATTCGCGGCAGAAATCGAGATATTGTTCGACCAGCAGGATGGTCATGCCCATCTCATCGCGCAAGAACTGAAGTGCCCGGCCGATATCCTTGATGATCGATGGCTGAATGCCTTCGGTCGGCTCATCGAGAACCAGAAGGCTCGGACGTGTTACCAGCGCCCGTCCGATAGCCAATTGCTGCTGTTGTCCGCCCGAAAGATCGCCCCCCCGTCGGCCCAGCATCGTCTTGAGCACCGGAAACAGCTCGAAGATCGTGTCGGGGATCGAACGATCTTTGGGTTTGAGCGGTGCGTAGCCGGTAAGCAGGTTCTCCTTGACGGTCAGCAGCGGAAAGATTTCGCGCCCCTGCGGCACATACCCGATGCCCATTCGCGCCCGCGTGTAGGGCGGAATTTTCTTGAGTTCGAAATCCTCGAGCGTGATCGTACCGCCGGAAATCGGGTGCGTTCCGGTTATGGCCCGCAACAGCGAGGACTTCCCCACCCCGTTGCGCCCCAGGACCGAGGTGATCTTGTTAGGCCGGGCGGTGATTGAAACGGTCTTGAGCGCCTGCGCTGCGCCATAATGGAGATCGACGTCGGTAACGGTCAGTGTCGTCATGTCAGCGTCCCAGATAGCGTTCAATGACCAGCGGATCGGCCGAGACATGTTCGAGTGAGCCTTGCGCCAACACTGAGCCCTCGGCCAGACACGTCACGCGACAATCAAGATCACGCACGAAACTCATGTCGTGTTCCACAACCACGACCGAGTGGTGCCTGGAAATCGACTTGAGCAATTTCGAGGTTTCCTCGGTTTCAGAATCGGTCATGCCGGCCACCGGCTCATCGACCAGCAACAGCTTGGGGTCTTGGGCAAGCAGCATGCCGATCTCGAGCCATTGTTTTTGACCGTGAGAGAGATTGGCGGCGTATTCGTCTTTCCTGTGGGAGAGCCGGACAGTGTCCAATATCTCGGCGATGCGATCGGTATCGGCCCTATCGCGCGAATAGAGCCAGGACGAAAAAACCCCGCGCGGCTTTTTGAGCGCCAGTTCGATATTGTCCCAGACCGTATGGCTTTCAAAAACCGTCGGCTTTTGAAACTTGCGCCCGATGCCAAGATTGGCGATCTCGGTTTCATCTTTTTTGGTCAGGTCGACCGAACCCTCGAAAAACACTTCACCGGTATCGGGCCGGGTCTTGCCTGTGATGATGTCCATCATGGTCGTCTTACCGGCGCCATTGGGGCCGATGATGGCTTGCAATTCGTCGCGCTTGACGAGCAGTGAGAGAGAATTGAGCGCCTTGAAACCGTCAAAAGAGACGGTAACGCCGTCCAGATAAAGGAGCGATCCTTCACGCAGTGTATCAACCATTTCGCTTACTCCGCCGGGGAGGGGCTGGCGCCCTGGGGGGCTTGATCTTGCTCGCGCCGTTCGACCGGCGCATCGTCGGTTTCGGGCCTGGGCATGGGCCCGGCGCCCTTCTCGAAACTGTCCGAGGCGCGGCGCTGCCTCAGCGCGGTCCAGGCAGCGGTAAAGATGCCCACGATCCCCTTGGGCATGAACAGCGTCACGAAAACGAACATGCCGCCAAGTATAAAGAGCCAAAGATCCGCGAACGTGCCGGTGAAATAGGACTTTGCCGCATTGACGATCACTGCGCCGATGATCGGCCCGACGAGCGTTCCGCGGCCGCCCACCGCCGTCCAGATCACCACTTCGATAGAGTTGGCGGGTGCAAATTCGCCGGGATTGATGATCCCGACCTGCGGCACATAGAGCGCCCCGGCGAGCCCGGCCATCACTGCCGAGACGGTAAAAGCGAAGAGTTTGACGTTTTCCACGCGGTACCCGATGAATCGCGTCCGGCTTTCCGCATCGCGCACCGCAACCATGACCTTGCCGAGCTTCGAGCGCACGATGAGCGAGCAAGCGATAAAACAAAGTGCCAGCAGGATTGCCGAAGCCGCAAACAAGCCGGCGCGGGTCGAAGCGGCCGAGATCGGTGCCCCCAGAATATCGCGAAAATCGGTCAGCCCGTTATTGCCTCCAAAACCCATGTCATTGCGGAAAAAGGCCAGCATCAGGGCGTAGGTCAGTGCCTGAGTGATGATCGAGAGGTAAACCCCGGTCACCCGGCTCCTGAAGGCAAACCAGCCGAAAATGAATGCCAACAGCCCGGGAACGAACGCCATCATGATGGCGGCGAACCAGAACATGTCGAACCCCTGCCAGTACCAGGGAAGCTCCTGCCAGCCCAGAAACACCATGAAATCGGGAAGCTCGGCGTTTGAATAGACGCCGCGCGTGCCGATCTGGCGCATGAGGTACATGCCCATGGCATAACCACCCAGCGCAAAGAACGCGCCATGGCCGAGCGAAAGAATGCCGCAATAGCCCCAGACCAGATCCAGCGCCAGCGCGAGCGTGGCATAGGTCAGGTATTTGCCTATCAATGGAACGAGGTAGTTGGGCACCCGAAGAGGATGACCGGCGGGAAGCATCAGGTTCGACACTGGAACTGCGATCGCGACAATCAACAGTATGGCGACCACCCAGATGGCCTTTGTGCCGAGCTTTTCAAAAACCTTGCCGGTCATCATGCTTCCACCGCCCTTCCCTTGAGTGCGAACAGGCCCCTCGGGCGGCGCTGGATGAACAGGATGATAAGGACAAGGATCAGGATCTTGGCCAGAACGGCCCCGGCGTAGGGTTCGAGGAACTTGTTGGCGATGCCCAGCGTCAAGGCGCCGACCAGCGTCCCCCACAGATTGCCGACCCCGCCGAACACCACGACCATGAAACTGTCGATGATATAGCCCTGCCCCAGATTGGGAGAGACGTTATCGATCTGGCTCAAGGCGACCCCGGCCAGCCCGGCAACGCCCGAACCGAGCCCGAATGTCATCGCGTCCACCCATGGGGTTCGGATGCCCATGGCCGAAGCCATGCCCCGGTTCTGAGTCACCGCCCGCATCTGCAAACCTAAGGGGGTGCGGTTGAGGACAGCCAGCAGCAGGGCAAAGACGACGATCGCAAACACCACGATCCACATCCGGTTCCAGGTAATTGCCAGCCCACCGAGTTCGAACGCACCCGACATCCAGGACGGATTGCCCACCTCTCGGTTTGTGGCGCCAAAGATGGTGCGTACCCCCTGCTGGATGATCAGCGAAAGGCCCCATGTGGCCAGAAGCGTTTCCAGCGGGCGCCCATAGAGCCAGCGTATGATGCCGCGCTCGATGGCAATGCCGATCATCGCCGTGGCCAGAAAGGCCGTAGGGATGGCGATAGCCAGCGAGTAGTCGAAAAGGCCCGGGTTCGTCGTGCGGATGATTTCCTGAACCACGAAGGTGACATAGGCGCCCAGCATGACCATCTCGCCATGCGCCATGTTGATGACGCCCATCACCCCGAACGTAATGGCGAGGCCGATGGCGGCCAGAAGAAGAACCGAGCCGAGCGAAACGCCGTACCAGACGTTCTGGCCGACGCTCCAGATGGCGAGTGATTGATTGATCCGGGCAAGGCCGGCATCGAGGATGGCAAGTTGGGGCTCGCTCGCCCCAGCGCTTGCCGAGCTGAGGATCGAGAGCGCCGTGCGATCGCCGCGGGCCGCGATGGTATCGACAGCCTGCGCGAATGCATCGCCCTCAACCCCGGTCTCCAGCAGCGTCGCGGCGCGTGCCTGTTCCATGATGGCGCGCACCCCCGCGTCCTCTTCGGCGGCGATGGCGGTCTCGAGCAGGTCCAGATTGCCCTCGTCGGGTCTGGAAATCATCTGCTGCGCGGCTGACCGGCGGGTGGCCGGATTTTCGCTCATCAGCGTCATGCCGCCGATGGCTGCGGCAATGTCGCGGCGCAGCGAATTGTTGATCCGGATAACGCTCATGTCTCCGGTGGCGCCAAGATCGGCAGCCTCGCCGGTCAGCGCATCGGTGTATTGGTCGCGTCCGGTTTCAATGAAGATTCCGCCATTGTCGGCTTCATGGAGCGCGCCCTCGCCGAGCGCGCGAAGTATTGGCAGCGCCTCTTCCTCGCCGCTGTTCACCAGGGCGGCAACGGCATCGCGCAATTCGCCGAGACTTGCGTCATAAAGAGTCGGAACAATGTCCGTAACGGTCTGCGCCTGAGTGCTTCCAGCCGACAATGAAGCGAGCACTGCAAGGCAAAGGGCCGAGACAAATCTGGTGAGCCGATTGAGACTGCGCATGCCGCGTCCCCTTTCACAATCGAGCTGAAGGCAAATCGGGCCGTCGAGGCCTGCAATATCCGGGGGCGAGGTCGCCCCCGGAGAGCTTGATGTGCGCCTACTCGGCCGAGCCGCCGCAGGTTTCGGTTTCGGTGTTGTAGTTGCCGCACATAATCGGATCGGTCCAATCGGCCTCGAGCATCGCCGATTCGGGCAGATAGTCGGACCAGGCGTCGCCGGGAACCAGGTCTTCGGTTTCCCAGACCACAAAGAACTGACCATCGTCCTGGATTTCACCGATCAGCACCGGCTTGGTGATGTGGTGGTTGGCAAGCATGGTTGCCGTGCCGCCGGTCAGGTTTGGCGTTTCCAGCCCTACAATCGCGTCGATCACGGCATCGGCATCGGTGGTGCCAGCCGCTTCAACGGCGTCAACCCAGAGATTGAAGCCGATATAGTGGGCTTCCATCGGATCGTTGGTCACGCGGTCTTCCGAGCCGATGAATTCCTGCCATGCGGCGATGAACTCTTCGTTTTCAGGCGTTTCAACGCTCATAAAGTAGTTCCAGGCCGCCAAATGCCCCACCAGCGGCGTGGTATCGAAGCCCGAAAGCTCTTCTTCACCCACCGAGAACGCGACGACCGGAATGTCTTCGGCCGCAACGCCCTGGTTGGCCAGTTCACGGTAGAACGGCACGTTGGCGTCGCCATTGATGGTGGAAACCACTGCGGTCTTTTTGCCTTCCGAACCGAAGGCCACGATGTCGGAAACGATCGTCTGCCAGTCCGAATGCCCGAACGGGGTGTAGTTGATCATGATGTCTTCCGACGCCACGCCGCTGTCGAGCAGGTATTGCTCGAGGATTTTGTTGGTGGTCTGGGGGTAGACATAATCGGTGCCGGCCAGAACCCAGCGTTCGACACCTTCTTCGTTCATAAGATAATCGACGGCAGGGATCGCCTGCTGGTTGGGTGATGCGCCAGTATAAAAAACGTTCCGCTGGGATTCTTCGCCCTCGTACTGGACCGGATAGAACAGCAGCGAGTTCAGTTCCTCAAACACTGGAAGCACCGACTTGCGGCACACCGACGTCCAGCAGCCAAAGACCGCATCGACTTCATCGACTTCGATCAGCCGGCGTGCCAGTTCGGCGGCAAGCGGCCAGTCCGATGCGATATCGACGACGACCGGCTCGAGCTGGCGGCCCATCACGCCCCCGGCCTCATTCTGTTGCTCGATGAGCATCAGCATGACGTCTTTGAGCGTGGTTTCCGAGATTGCCATCGTGCCCGAAAGCGAGTGCAGAATGCCGACCTTGATCGGTCCCTCATCCTGCGCCATGGCCGGCGCCATCGGCAGGCTCATGCTGCTGGCCAGAACCGCGGCAAGCAAAGCGCGCGATGCGCTGAATTTCTTCATGGTGATATCCCTCAGTTTGGTTCCCCGAGACGCCGTTGCCTGACGTCCTTGCCGGACTTTGGGACACTTCCTTGAGCGGACCCTATACGTCGATTGACGTACCTCCAGGCTGCTCGCAGCCAGCAAATTGAGGGCCGAGGCATGAAAAGCCGCGTGATTCCAACGCAATCCATGCTATGGAGGTTTTGGAAAATTTTTGTGCAGCCAAATAAAATGGCTAAAAACTAGACGATCGATGGCGCGACAAAGAATCATCCCCATCCGGCGCGAATACAACCGCTGGGTGGCCAATGAAACGCTGGAAGATTACGCCTTGCGCTTCACCGCTAAGTCGGCGCGCCGCTTTTCCAACGATCGGATTTCCCAGACGGCGATCGGCGCAATCTCATTTCTGGCGCTTGAAGCCATTGGTGGCGCCATTACGCTGAGCTACGGGACGACAAACGCGATGATCGCCATCGTGGTCGCCTCGATAGCGATCCTGTTTGTCGGAATGCCCATCGCCCGATACGCGGCGCGCCACGGGGTCGATGTGGATCTGCTGACCCGTGGAGCGAGCTTCGGCTATATCGGCTCGACCATCACGTCGCTGATCTATGCGGGCTTCACCTTCATTCTCTTTGCCATTGAAGCATCGATCATGTCGAGCGCCCTGCAACTGGCCTTCGGCATCCCGCTTTGGCTCGGGCATATCATTTCGGCCCTTGTGGTGATTCCATTGGTCACCCATGGGATCTCCATGATCTCGCGCTTCCAGATACTGACCCAACCGGTCTGGATCGTCCTCAATATTCTGCCGTTCTTTTTCATCGCTTTCATGGATTGGGAAAAATTCGATCTCTGGCGTGCCTTTACGGGCCTGGACCAACCGCCTGGTGAACCCGGCTCCATTGCTCCGTTCGAAGTCGCCAAGTTCGGCGCGGCCTCAGCCGTCATCCTCGCACTCATGACCCAGATCGGCGAACAGGTGGATTTTCTGCGCTTCCTGCCGGCGAAAAAGATGCCAAAATGGCGGCATAAACTGGGGGTGTTCCTGGCGGGCGCGGGCTGGGTCGTCGTTGGAGCGCCCAAGCTTTTGGCCGGGTCGTTCCTGGCCTTTCTTGCCCTTTCGGCAGGCGTGTCACCCGAACACGCCTCCGAGCCCGGCTACATGTTCGCCATCGCCTTCGGCTACATGATTCCCAACGAGTTTCTGGCGCTGATGCTCATGGCCGTCTTCGTGGTCATCAGCCAGCTCAAGATCAATGTCATGAACGCCTATGCGGGCTCGCTCGCGTGGTCCAATTTTTTCTCCCGACTTACCCACTCCCATCCGGGGCGCGTCGTCTGGCTGATGTTCAATGTCTCGATCGCGCTGCTCTTGATGGAATTGGGCATCTATCGGCTCCTCGAAGAAACTCTTGGTATCTTTTCGATAATCGCCATGGCGTGGCTCTGCTCGATCTCAGCCGATCTGTTTGTCAACAAGCCGCTGGGACTGGCCCCACCGGGAATCGAATTCAAACGCGCCCATCTCTATGACGTCAATCCGGTCGGTGTGGGCTCGATGTTCCTGTCGGCCACCATTGCGCTGGCCGCCCATTTCGGGGCCTTCGGCACCATGGCGGCGGCGCTGTCGCCCTATATCGCTCTGGTCGTGTGTTTTGTCGCCTCGCCCGCCCTGGCATGGGTCACCAGGGGCAAATATTATCTGGCCCGCAAGCCGCGCCGCCAATGGCGGGAGGAAAAGACTCTCACCTGCTCGATCTGCGAACACCCGTTCGAGCCCGAGGACATGGCGTGGTGCCCTGCCTACGCCGCACCGATCTGTTCGCTGTGCTGCTCTCTCGATGCGCGTTGCCATGACATGTGCAAGCCGCACGCCCATTTCCGCGCACAGACCCAGGCCGTGGCTGCCACCATATTGCCCGACTGGGTCGTGGAAAAACTCCAGTCCCGGCTGGGGCGATATGCGACCGCCACCATGGTTGCGGTCTCCTTGCTCGGCGGGGCACTCGCGCTCATCTATGGGCTGGCCGCCCAATTCGCGCCCGAAACCGCCGACGTGGTCGGCGGAACCCTTCTCGTCGTGTTTTTCGTTTTCTCGGTGACAGCCGGGATCATGACTTGGTTCCTGGTGCTCGCCCATGACAGCCGCCTGGTCGCCGAGGAAGAAAGTTCGCGCCAGAACACCTTGTTGCTCAAGGAAATCGATGCCCACTCGAAAACCGATGCCGAGTTGCAACGCGCCAAGGAAAAGGCCGAAGCCGCCAACAACGCAAAATCCCGCTACGTTGTCGGATTGAGCCACGAACTGCGCACCCCGCTCAACGCCGTTATGGGGTATGCTCAAATACTTGAGCGTGACCGGGGGATTCCCGCCAATCGCCGCGGCTCGGTCCAGACGATCCGCCGCAGCGCCGAACATCTGTCGGGATTGATCGACGGGCTGCTCGACATCTCGCGGATCGAGGCGGGACGGCTGCAGGTCTACTCCAACGAAATCAATATCCAGGATTTCCTTGACCAGCTCGTGGACATGTTCAGGCTCCAGGCGGAGGCCAAGGGGCTTGAGTTCATCCATGTCCGCTCGCCCATGCTGCCGCAATATGTGCGAACCGATGAAAAACGGCTGCGCCAGATCCTCGTCAATCTCTTGTCCAACGCCATCAAGTTCACATCCGACGGTGCCGTCACATTCGAGATCGCGTATCGTTCGCAGGTGGCGACCTTCATCGTCGCCGATACGGGCAGCGGCATTGCCGGCGATGATCTCGAACGCATTTTCGAGCCTTTTGTGCGCGGCGAGGCCGAGCGCTCCCGTTTTGCCCCCGGCCTCGGTCTCGGGCTGACCATCACCAAGCTTCTAACCGAAACCCTGGGTGGGGAAATCACCGTCTCAAGCGCCTTGGGCTCGGGCACCCGGTTTCAGGCCAGACTGATGCTCACCCGCGTCGAACGGCTCGACAAGGCGGGTGCCGACCGCCGCCGGGTGACAGGCTACACGGGGGAACGCCGCACCATCATGGTGGTCGATGACAATGCCGAGCATCGCGATGTAATGCGCCAACTGCTGGCACCGCTCGGCTTTACGGTTCTGACGGCGATCGATGGAGCCGATTGTCTTTCCCATCTCGATGCCGTTCGTCCCGATCTTTACTTGCTCGACATCCGCATGCCGGGCATGAGTGGGTGGGCGCTGGCCGCAGCTTTGAGGCAGCGGGCCGTCAGCGCGCCAATTGTTCTGCTGTCGGCCAATATCGGGGATGGCGCCGGACCGATGGGCGGGGATGCCGGCCACACCGATACTTTGGCCAAACCCGTCGATCTCAATCAGCTCCTTGACAAGCTTGGCACCCACCTCAAAATCGATTGGGAATACGCCGAACCCGGCCTGGCGTCCGAGACTCGACTCCAAAAATTGCGCTCGCCAGGCAGTCACCACCTGCGCGACCTTGCCAGTTTGGGACAGATCGGGCATGTCCGGGGTATTGATGCCAAGCTCAGCGAATTGGCCGCCAGACCCGAAAATCTTCCTCTGGTCGAGGCTCTGCGCCGCCATATGGATGTGTTCGATTTCGACGGCTATGCCGAGCTTGTGGAACGGATGAGCCATGAGCCCGATTGAGCGCGAAAACGATATCGTGCTGCTGGTCGATGATTCCCCGGAATCGCTGGGGTTTCTGACTGCCGCGCTCGAGGATGCGGGGCTGACCGTCCTCGTTGCGCGTTCTGGGGAAATGGCGCTCGGCATTGCCGATCGGATTGCACCGGACGTCGTGCTCATGGATGCGGTGATGCCGGGTCTTGATGGCTTTGAAACCTGCCGCCGGCTCAAAACCATGCCTGCTCTTGCCCACATCCCGATCATCTTCATGACCGGGCTGACCGAGACCGAGCATATCGTCCATGCGCTGGGTAGCGGCGGGGTCGACTATCTTTCCAAGCCCATCAATGTCGATGAATTGCGGGCCAGGATCCGGGTGCATCTGGCCAATGCGCGCCGCGCGCAAAGCGCGCACATCGCCTTGGACGCTGCAGGACGCCACCTTGCCGCCTTTGCCACCGAGGGGGCTCTGCTCTGGTCGACCCCGCAGGCCAGCCGCCTTTTGACTCGCTCGGGCATCGATGCCGAGCGGGACCTGCGCATGTCAGAGCGCTTTCTGGCCTGGCTGGGAAACACCGGTGGTACTCACAATGTCGGTAGTGGATTTGATGTCGCCGCGCCCGGTTCTCCTGGCCTGCAGTTTTCGTTCCTGGGTCTCGTCGCCGGAGAGGAATATCTGTTCCGGCTATCGAGTGCCCGGACGGAAGGGACCGAAGATGCCCTGCGCCAATCGTTTGGATTGACTCAGCGCGAAAGCGAAGTGTTACTGTGGATTGCCCGCGGCAAGTCCAACAAGGATATTGGCGACATTCTGGGGCTTAGCCCCCGGACCGTGAACAAGCATCTCGAACAGGTCTATGCCAAGCTCGGCGTTGAGAATCGGGCGTCTGCCGCCATCAAGGCCGTGCAAGCGCTGCAGGTTATTGCGGAATTTTAGGCGCTCGCCCAAGACGCGAGAAAGTGATTAAAAACCGGTCGCGCTGCTCACCGCTGCTGCTGCGACGTGCACATTTTTCAGGCATTTGTTAAATGACAAGGTCGTCATAGTGCGGTATTACAAGAGCGTCGGATATCCTCCGGCAGAGGTTGTTTGCACCACAATCTCAAAGCCCCGTACGTTCGCGAGGCGTACGGGGCATTTCCAGATTCGCGCGCATCAAATACGTGGCGATGCTTGGCAAGAGTTGACCGTTTCGGGCGGCGCGGTCACGGTTCTGGCCAAGTGATTCGATGCGCAAGGACCGCCATGACCGCTCTTGCCGAGTTTGCAATGCTCGCCCATGGGTGGCGGCGCTTACTGTTGCTGGTCGTCGCGGGCGCGTTGGCCGGATTGTCGGCCCCTCCGGTCTTTTTTCTCGTTGCTCTGTTTGCCGCCATGCCGGTGCTGGTCTGGGCCCTCGATGGCGCCGAACGCAAACGCTCGATCCGTGCCGCCATATTGGGCCCGGCCTTTCGCATCGGGCTCGCTTTCGGCTTTGGCTACTTCCTCGTCGCCCTGCACTGGGTTGGCGCTGCCTTTTTCGTCGACGGCGGATGGCTGCTGTTCGTCATGCCCTTTGCGGTGGCCGGACTTGCGCTGCTGCTTTCAGTGTTCTGGGGACTGGGCACGGCGCTCGCTCACCTTTTCTGGTCGGCGGGACCGGGGCGGATATTCGCTCTTGCGACGGCGCTGACTCTGGCGGAACTGACTCGGGGGCATCTGTTCACGGGCTTTCCGTTCGATCTTTTGGGCTACGCGCTGACCGCAAACCTTGAGATGATGCAGGCAACCAGCCTTGTCGGCGTCTATGGGTTGACATTTGTGGCTGTCCTTATTTCGGCGACGCCGGCCCTGGTCTGGCCCGCCGCTGAGCGCTCGCTGTTCGTTCGCGTCCTTCCCCTGTTTGCGGCGTTCGGGTTGCTCGCCGCGCAGATCGGCTGGGGCAATTTTCGGCTCAATGAAACGCGGACCGAGCCGTTTGAGGACGTCGTGCTGCGCATCGTCCAACCGGTCATCCCACAGGATGTCAAATGGCAGACCTTTGCGCGCGAGGAAACGATCACGCGCCTGCTCGATCTGTCGACCATGCGGACCAATTCTGAAGACCAGGGGCTCGATGATGTCACCCATCTGATCTGGCCCGAGGCCGCAATCCCATTCTTTTTGTCCAATGAGCCCGAGCTGCTCGCCCGCATCGCCCGCACCCTGCCGGACAATATCTGGCTTTTGACCGGCGCTCCCCGTCAGCCCTACGGCGCCAATGGCGAAATACTGCCCGACGCAAAGCCGTTCAATTCCGTTCTTGCCTTCAACGGGGAGGGCGAGGTCGTGACTTCCTATGACAAGACCCATCTCGTCCCGTTCGGCGAATATTTGCCCTTCGGCGATGTCCTGCGCCGGTTCGGCATCACCCAGATGGTTGAAGGGTCGGAAGGCTGGGCTGCTGGTGTCGAGCGCCGACTGTTTCGATTGCCCGGCTCCCCTCCCATTCTGCCGCTTGTCTGCTACGAGGTCGTTTTTCCCGGCAGCCTTGGTGCCCCCGTGGCCGAAGCAGGGTTCATTCTCGTGGTCACCAACGACGCGTGGTTCGATGGTTCGATGGGATTGGCCCAGCATTTCCACCACGCCCGCGTCAGGGCTGTGGAAGAGGGACTATCTTTGGTCCGCGCCGCCAATTCCGGCATTTCCGCCATTGTTGATCCGCTTGGGCGCATCGATGCGATGATGGCCGAGGGCATGGTCGGCGCAATCAAGGGCCGGCCGGCTCAACCGATCGCTCCGACATTTTTTGCCCAGTACCGCCATTGGCCGCTGGCCGGCATGCTGATCTTGGGCGCGCTCGTTGCTCTGCCGGGCTGGCGTCGGCGCCTCAAGCGCCTCGATTGACCGAATTTCATATAAAGCTTTCTTTATGTCGCCCTTGCTTTCCGCGTTCCAACCTGCGAAAAGCAAATTCGAAAGTGCCCGGGATTGAGTCTGGGCACGCGCACTTCCGCGTGCGCCCTCGCCAGTTGAAATGAGGTTTAACGTGGCCAGTTCTTCCTATCTCTTCACCTCGGAATCGGTTTCCGAGGGCCATCCCGACAAGATCTGCGATCAGGTGTCCGACGCCATCGTGGACGCGTTTTTTGCCGAAGATCCCTATTCGCGCGTTGCCCTTGAGACCTTGGCCACCACCAACCGCATCGTTCTCGCGGGCGAGGTGCGCGGCCCTAAGGCCATAGACGCCGAGCGCATGGAAGACATCGCGCGCGGTGTCGTCAAACGGATCGGCTACGAGCAGGAGGGTTTCAATTGGAAGACCCTCGATGTTTCCTGCCACGTGCATGAGCAGTCCGCCCATATCGCCCAGGGCGTCGATGCATCGGGCAACAAGGATGAAGGTGCCGGCGATCAGGGCATCATGTTCGGTTTTGCCGTCAACGAGACGCCCGAATTGATGCCGGCTCCCCTCACTTACGCTCACAAAATCTTAAAGAATATGGCGGCAGCCCGCCATTCCGGCGCTGCCCCCCAGTTCGGCCCTGACGCCAAAAGCCAGGTGACCCTGAAGTATGAGAACGGCAAGCCGGTCGGGGTTTCCGCCGTCGTCGTTTCCACCCAGCATGTCGAGAACGTGTCGCAGCAATGCGTCCGCGACCTTGTGCGCCCCTTCGTCGAAGAGGTGCTGCCCACCGGCTGGATGCCTCCCGAGGACGAATTCTACGTCAATCCGACCGGCGCTTTCGTCATCGGTGGACCCGATGGCGATGCGGGACTGACCGGCCGCAAGATCATCGTGGACACCTATGGCGGCGCGGCGCCGCATGGCGGTGGCGCATTCTCGGGCAAGGACCCCACCAAGGTCGACCGCTCTGCGGCATACGCCGCCCGCTATCTGGCAAAAAATGTCGTGGCCGCCGGTCTGGCTGAAAAATGCGTCATCCAGCTCTCCTACGCGATCGGGGTTTCCAAGCCGCTCTCGATCTTCGTCGATACCTACGGTACGGGCACTGTCGATGAAGATCGGCTCGGCGCCGTGCTGCAAAAGGTGATGAACCTTTCCCCGCGCGGCATCCGCGAACATCTGGGGCTTAACAAACCCATTTACGAACGGACAGCCGCCTACGGCCATTTCGGGCGTGAGCCGGAAGCCGATGGTGGGTTCTCATGGGAAAAGACCGATCTGGCCGACGCCATCCGTGCCGAGTTGACCTGATCCTTGCCCGGCCGATCCATTGGTTGTAAAGCGCGGCGCAACACGCCGCGCTTTTGTTTTTGATAGTGAACCCATGACGTCCAGACCGATCCCGCAGGACCCCAAGGGACCGCGCGCCTTTTTCGGGCGCCGCGCCGGCAAAAAGCTGCACAAGGGCCAGCAGGCGCTGTTCGAAACCCTGCTGCCGGCACTGATGGTCGATATTTCCGCGCCTGTCGATCCCAGGGCGCTGTTCCCGGACGCACAACGCATTCACCTCGAAATCGGCTACGGTGGCGGAGAACATCTCGCCCGCGTGGCCCGCGAAAATCCTCGGGACGGCTTTATCGGCTGTGAGGTTTTTACCGGCGGCATCGGCAAGCTGCTCGAAACCATCGATATCGAAGGCATCGAGAATGTCGCGCTGTTTCCCGACGACGTCATCAAGCTGCTTGCCGTCATGCCCGACGCCTCGGTCGATTGCCTTTACGTTCTCTATCCCGATCCCTGGCCCAAGCCACGACACCACAAGCGGCGCCTGATTCAGTTCAATATCCTTGCCCAGTTTGCCCGCGTGCTCAGGCCCGGCGGAACGTTTCGGTTCGCCACCGACATCGAAGATTACGCCAATTGGACGCTGGCCCACATTTTAAAGACCGATAGTTTTGACTGGCCCATCGCAGAACCCGGTGCCTGGCACGCGCCCTATCCCGGCTGGCAGCCAACACGGTACGAGCAGAAGGCTCGCCGGCAGGGACGCATGAAGAGCTTTTATTTCGAGTTCTTGCGTTCGTGACGATGCGGCGCTATATGAAGCGTAACAATCTCGGAAAATGAGAGAGTGGGTGCCAACCGGCCCCGCTCTTTTTTATTACCTCGATCAGGGTAGGCATGAGCGCCAATACTAAACGTTATATCCGCGAATCCGCACTTGAAGCGCGTGTTGCGGCAATCGTCGAGCCGGTGGCCCAATCGCTGGGCTATGATCTCGTTCGCGTGCGCATCAGCAACGACAATGGCTGCACACTGCAGATCATGTGCGAAGACGAGAACGGGCATTTCGCCATCACGGACTGCGAAAAGCTCCATCACGACCTTAACCCGGTGCTTGACCTCGAAGACCCGATCGACCGCGAATATCACCTCGAGATTTCCTCGCCCGGCGTCGACCGGCCGCTGGTGCGGGCCCGCGACTTCCAAGCCTGGATCGGACACGAAGCCAAGGTCGAACTTGCCGAAATGATAGAGGGCCGCAAGCGTTTCCGCGGCGATATCGTCGGCGCTGGCGATGATACCTTTTCGATCCGCCTTCCCGACGCACCGGCGGGCACCGAGCCCGTTCACGTGCTGCCGTTGGCGCTTCTGGCCGAAGCAAAGCTCTTGATGACCGAAAAGCTGCTCGATGAGGCGCGCGAGCGTCAGGCAGAGAACCCCGATTACGACGAAGCCGATGAGGACGTCGAAACCATCATTGATGAAACCGACGGCGGTGACGCCGACGAGCGAACCCAGGAGAATTGATCCAATGGCCGTTTCAGCGAACAGGTTGGAGCTTTTGCAGATCGCCGATGCCGTGGCGCGCGAAAAGTCCATCGACCGCATGATCGTCATCGAGGCTATGGAAGAGGCTATCCAGCGCGCCGCCAAGGCTCGCTATGGCGCCGAAACCGAGGTCAAGGCCGAAATCAATCCCCGCACCGGCGAGTTGCGCCTGTGGCGCCTGCTCGAAATCGTCGAGCGCGTCGAGGAGTACGGCCGCCAGATTTCGCTCAAGGAAGCGCTCGCCAAAAATGACGCCGCCAAGCTCGGCGATTACGTGACAGAGCCGCTGCCCCCGATCGAGTTCGGTCGCATCGCGGCGCAATCGGCCAAGCAGGTCATCGTTCAGAAGGTGCGCGACGCCGAGCGCGACCGCATGTATGAGGAATATGCAGACCGTGTTGGTGAAATCGTCAACGGTTCGGTCAAGCGCGTCGAATACGGCAACGTCATCGTCGATCTGGGTCGGGGCGAAGCCATCATCCGCCGTGACGAGTTGATTCCGCGCGAACAGTTCCGCTACGGCGACCGCGTGCGCGCCTATATCTACGACGTGCGCCGCGAGCAGCGCGGCCCGCAGATTTTCCTCTCGCGCACCCATCCCCAGTTCATGGCGAAGCTGTTTGCCCAGGAAGTGCCGGAAATCTACGATGGCATCATTACCATCCGCTCGATCGCCCGCGATCCGGGTTCGCGCGCCAAGATCGCCGTGACCTCCTCGGATTCCTCGATCGATCCTGTCGGCGCCTGCGTTGGTATGCGCGGCTCCCGCGTTCAGGCGGTCGTCGGCGAATTGCAGGGCGAAAAGATTGATATTATCCCCTGGACGAACAATATATCAGATCTGGTCGTCTCGGCGCTCCAGCCCGCCGACGTTGCCAAGGTGGTGCTCGACGAGCAGGCCGAGCGCATCGAAGTGGTGGTTCCCGATGAGCAGCTCTCCCTCGCCATCGGTCGCCGGGGCCAGAACGTGCGCCTGGCCAGCCAGCTGATCGGCTGGGACATCGACATCCTGACCGAACAGGAAGAATCCGAACGCCGCCAGAAGGAATTCACCGAGCGGACGGCGCTGTTCATGAACGCGCTCGACGTGGACGAAATGGTCGCTCAGCTTCTCGCCTCGGAAGGCTTTTCCTCGATTGAGGAACTGGCTTATGTGGAATTGGCCGAAATCGCCTCGATCGGCGGCTTTGACGAGGAAACCGCTGGCGAAATCCAGAACCGCGCCACCGAGTTCCTCGATGCCCAGGAACGCGAGCTCGACCAAGAGCGTCAAAAGCTTGGCGTCGAGGATGCGCTTTACGATATTCCGGGTCTGTCGGCGGCAATGCTGGTTGCCCTGGGCAAGGATGAGATCAAGTCTGTCGAAGACTTCGCCGGTTGCATCGCCGACGACCTGATCGGCTGGACTGAGCGCAAGGATGGCGAAACCAAGCGCTTCGAGGGAACCCTTTCGGCCTTCCCCCTTTCGAGGGAAGAGGCCGAGGACATGATTATGACAGCGCGCCTCAAGGCGGGGTGGATCACAGAGGACGACCTGCCTCAGGCCGAAGCCCCTGAAGGTGAGGACGAAGTCCCTGCCGAGGGCGAGGTCGCACAATAGTGACACTGTTCCTCATTGAGGAGCTTGGCAGAACAAGAGTAAAGGGCGCCGCAATTGGGCCGCGAAAAAGATGTAGAGAGGATGTGCGCGCTCACGCGGACAGAAAAACCCGCCTCCGCGCTCATCCGCTTCGCGGTTTCCCCCGACGGGGTGTTGGCACCCGATGTTGACGCAAAGGCTCCCGGCCGCGGCGTCTGGGTCACCCTTTCTGCCGATGCAGTCAATGAGGCGGTGCGCAAAAAGGTTTTTGCGCGAAGCCTCAAGGAAAATGTGTCGGTGCCGCCCGACCTTGCAGAACTGGTGCGGACCCGGTTAGAACAACGCCTGACGGGCGCACTGGGGTTGGCGCGCAAGGCAGGCATCTTGGTGACAGGCGCCGCCAAAGTCGCCTCGGTCCTTCAGTCGGGGCAGGTGGGCGCGCTGATTACCGCCAGCGATGCCGCCCCCGACGGACGCCGCAAAATGCTGCAATGGGCCCGGCGCGGCGAGGTCGCTGACAGGCTGGTCCATATTGAATCTCTCTCGTCGACCCAATTGGGTTTGGCATTGGGGCTCGAAAATGTGATACACGCTGCGCTGACTCCCGGCGCGGCGGCAAATTCGGTGATTGAACGGGCAAATCGGCTTGCCCATTTCAACGCCACAGACAGAGAAGAAGACGGCACCATATGACCGATAAGGACAAGACCAGCGACAATTCGGGCTCGGGGAAAAAGACCCTGACCCTCAAGGGCGCGCCCAATCTTGGCGCACGGCCCGGCATGTCGCGGTCCTCACGCACCGTCGTAGTAGAAAAGCGCACCCGCCGCGTGGGTGGGCCCGGTACGGGCGCGCCGCAGCAATCGGGCGGCAACACATCCGGCGGCGGCAGGCCACAGCCTTCCCGTCCGGGCGGACGTCCGCAACCGGCCAGTCCGCGTCAGAACGCCAATTCGGCCAGTCTTACCCAAAACGAGAACCAGGCCCGTGAGCGCGCCCTGCGCGAAGCGGCGGCTCGTGCCGAGGAAGACCGGATCAAGGCTGAAGAAGAGGCGCAGCGCCACGCCGAGATCGATGCCCGCCGCAAGGCTGAGCGCGAAGAGGCCGAACGCCGTGCGGCTGCAGTCGAAGCCGCCAAAGCCCAGGAAGCGGTCAATGACGAACTGGATGGGATCGTGCCGGTTAAGGCCGGCATTGCTCGTCCCAAGCCGGTCGCCAAGCCCAGTCCGCGCGCTGCCCAGCCCGATATGCCGCCCCCGCCGCCTCCGGGTGAAGGCGAGGATGACCGTGTTCGCCGCCGCGCGGCTCCCGGTCCCAAGGCACTTGTCGACAAGGATGAGCTCGAACGCGCCAAGCGCAACGCCGCACCGCGTCCGAGCGCCACACCTGTGCGCCGTGATTCCAATTCTCGCGGGCGCCTGAACGTCAATTCGGCGCTGGACGACAGTGATCGGCGCGGCCCCTCCCTGGCTGCCATGCGTCGGCGCCAGAATAAGAAGATGGGCCGCAACACCAAGGTTGCCCAGCCCAAGCTGGCCCGCGAAGTCACCATCCCCGAAGCGATCACGGTGGCCGAGCTGGCCAACCGCATGGCCGAACGTGCCGTCGACGTCATCAAGCTTTTGATGGCGCAGGGGCAGATGCTCAAGATCAACGACGTTATCGATGCCGATACCGCCGAACTGATCGCCACCGAAATGGGCCATACGGTCAAGCGCGTTGCCGAAAGCGACGTGGAAGGTGGCTTGTTCGACGACATCGACAATGACGACGCGGGCGATCTGGTCAACAGGCCGCCGGTTGTGACGATCATGGGCCATGTCGACCACGGCAAGACTTCGCTGCTCGATGCGATCCGCGAAGCCAACGTGGTCTCGACCGAAGCCGGTGGGATCACCCAGCATATCGGCGCCTATCAGGTCGAAAAGAACGGCCAGAAGATCACCTTCCTCGACACTCCGGGCCACGAGGCGTTCACCGCCATGCGGGCCCGCGGCGCGCAGGCCACCGACATCGCCATCCTGGTGGTGGCCGCCGACGATGCGGTGATGCCCCAGACGGTCGAATCGATCAAGCACGCCAAGGCGGCGGGTGTTCCGATGATCGTGGCGATCAACAAGATCGACAAGCCCGGTGCCGATCCCAACAAGGTGCGCACAGATCTGCTCCAGCACGAAGTCTTCGTGGAATCGATGGGCGGTGAAGTGCTCGACGTGGAAGTTTCCGCTCTCAAAAAGACCAATCTCGACGGTCTGCTTGAAGCGGTGCTGCTGCAGTCCGAAGTACTCGAACTCAAATCGCCCGAAAACGGCCCGGCCCAGGGTCTTGTCATCGAATCCAAGCTGGACAAGGGCCGTGGTGCCGTTGCTACCGTTCTGGTGCAGCGCGGCACGCTCAGCGTCGGCGACATCGTGGTGGCCGGCAATGAATGGGCAAAGGTCCGCGCATTGATCGACGACAAGGGCGAACAGGTTAAGATGGCCGGTCCCTCAACCCCGGTCGAAGTGCTTGGTTTCTCGGGCGTTCCCGATGCCGGTGATCGTTTCGCCGTGGTCGAAAGCGAGGCCCGTGCCCGCGAGATCACCGAATACCGTCAGCGCGTCATCCGTGAAAAGACCGCCGGTGGCGGCGCGACCTCGCTTGAGCAGATGATGAACCAGCTGAAAGCTTCGGGCATCGCCAAGTTCCCGCTGCTTATCAAGGGCGACGTGCAGGGCTCCGTCGAAGCGATCGTTACCGCGCTCAACAAGCTCTCGACCGACGAAGTGTCGGCCCAGATTCTTTATTCGGGCGTGGGCGGGATCACAGAATCCGATGTGACGCTGGCAACGGCGTCCAGCGCGGTGATCATCGGCTTTAACGTGCGTGCCAACAAGCAAGCCGCCGATCTGGCGCAGCGCGAAGGCATCGAGGTCCGCTACTACAACATCATCTACGACTTGATCGACGACGTGAAGGGTGTGATGAGCGGGATGCTGGCCCCCGAGGTGCGGGAAACCTTTATCGGCAACGCCGAAATTCTCGAGGTTTTCAACATTTCCAAGGTCGGCAAGGTTGCGGGTTGCCGGGTTACCGACGGCATGGTCGAGCGTGGCGCCGGCGTGCGTCTCATTCGCGA